>DATAVE010000088.1:0-28298 GCA_036267875.1 Mycobacteriales bacterium | reverse complement strand
GGGACGTTGTGTGCTACTTCGGGACGAGGAGGGTCTGCAGGACAGCGACGAGGGCTTCGGGTTGGTCGAACATCGCGTGGTGGGCGGCGTTCGGCAGCCCGACCACCTTGATCCCGTCGCGGTGCAGTGCGGAGATCCGTTGCGCCATGGCCTCGTCGACCATGCCGTTTTCGCAGCGAATCAAGGTCAGCGGCACCTCGAGCTTGGGGATGAGGTCCCGCACCCAGCCGCGCTGACCGAACAGTCCTGGATCGAACTTCCAGGTCCAGCCGCGCTCGACCTCTCGTAGCGACTCGATCGCGACGTGGCGCGCGACGTAGTCGAGCACCACGTTCTGACCGGGCACCGGGCGGAATCGGCTGACCGCGTCTTCGAGCGTCGCGTAGACCTTCGTCGGCGGTCGCCGTTCAGCGATCGGTGCCTCTTCGGGCGGCTCCTCGGCGAGTGGCGAGTCGATCGCGATGATCGATCCCACGGCTCTGGGCTCTAGCACCGCCGCAAAGACCGATACCCACCCGCCCATGCTGTGGCCGATGAAGATGGCCGGATCGAGGCCCTCCGCCAAAACCGTGCCGACCGCCTCGATCGCCCACTGGACTCGCTCGTACTCCGACTTCCAGGCGCTGTCGCCATGGCCGCTCAGGTCGGGTGCGATGACCCGTCGATCGACGGCCAGCTGGGGCGCGATGTGGTCCCACCACGACGAGTTCGCGGCGCCACCGTGCAGCAGCACGATCGCGGGCAGCTCGCTCGGCTCGCCCTGCGTTGGACCCCAGGCGCGGTAGTGGATCCGGGCGCCATCGACGTCGACGTCGAGATGCGTCGGCTTGGTCGCGATGGCGTCGGCGAACCACTCCGGTTCAGCAACCGGTACGGACAAGAGGGTCAGTCGCTCGACGGGAGCGGCTTCGACTCCTTGGTAACGAGCGGTACGCCGTTGCCGGCGAGGGTGCCATCGCCGCCCTTGGTCACCAGCAGCTCGAGAGTGCCGTCGGCATCGTCGGTCGTGTATCGCTTACCAAGCAGCGTGCCGTTGGCGAGGCCATCGGCGGGCGTGCCGCCGTCGGGGACCTCGGTGCCGAGCTCGACCATCGGCGAGCCGCCACATGAGAGCTCGAGTTCGTCCGCTGGCACCCGTACGACGATGACCTCAGTGGTGCAGACCTGGCTGCGTAGCCGCTGTCCGGACTTCAGTGGCACGTGCTGCTCCTCATCGGTGGCCGCCGGATGGCGTACTACGGCTTCGTAGTGATCGGTGCATATGTGATGATGCCACTTGATGACTGCCACAGACACTCCCGCCCGGATCCCCCTGGTCGATTACCTTGCGCTGGATCCGCAGCCGCACCTCGTCGCACAAGAGTGCGCGAACTGCGGAGCCCGCTATTTCGACCACCGTGATGCCTGCGCTGGATGCTTCCAAGCCGACTTCAAAGCCGTCGACATCCCGACGACCGGCGAGGTGACGGCGTTCACGATCGTGGCCTACGCGCCGGCCGGAGTCGAGGCGCCGTTCGTCGCCGCCGTCATCGACTGCGGTGGCACACCGGTGCGCGCGAATCTGCGCGACGTCGCACCTGACCCGGAGCACGTGACGCTCGGCATGAAGGTGGCGCTCACGACTTACTCACTCGGCACCGACAGCGCGGGGACCGAGGCCATCGGCTTCGGGTTCGCGCCCGCGTAAGGAGACAGCAATGGCAAGCGGCGACGTCTGGATCCTCGGGATCACGATGACCAAGTTCGGCAAGCACCCCGAGATCGACTCGGTCGGGCTTGCGGCACAGGCAGCACGTGGCGCGCTCGCCGACGGCGGCGTCACGATGAGCGATATGGGCGTGCTCGCAGCCGGCAACCTCATGGGTGGCGGCGCACTCGGCCAGCAGCTGCAGAAGCAGATCGGCCAGACCGGCATCCCCGTCTACAACGTCGCCAACGCCTGCGCGACCGGTGCCACCGCGCTGCGCACCGTCGTCATGGCGATCAAGTCCGGCGAGGTCGACATGGGTCTCGCGGTCGGCGTCGAGAAGCTGTCGGGCGCCGGTCTGCTCGGGGTCGGCGGCGCAAAGAAGCAGGGCGACACCTGGGAGCCGTCGGGCCGACAGGGCGCGATCATGGGCCTCGACGGCCGGGTCGGCACCGAGAACATGCCGGGCACCTTCGCTCAGATCGGCATGGAGTACGGCCACAAGTACGGCGGCGTCAGCTTCGAGCTTTTCGCGCGGATCAGCGAGAAGAACCACATGCACTCGACGCTGAACCCGCTTGCGGCCTACACGAAGGCGATGTCGCTCGAGCAGATCATGGGCGACATGATGATTGCCTACCCGAACACGCGACCGATGTGCTCGGCCAACTGTGACGGTGCTGCTGCCGCCGTCCTCGTCAGCGACGAGAAGCTCAAGACGCTGTCCGCCGATCAGCGCAAGCGCGCCGTCCGGATCGCGGCGTCTGTGCTGACCACGGACCCGTACGAGGCCGGCTGCCAGATCCTGCCGAACGTCAACACCCTCACCCGCAACGCGGCGAAGCAGGCGTACGAGAAGGCGGGGATCGGGCCCGAGGATCTCGACCTGGTCGAGCTGCACGACTGCTTCGCGACTGCGGAGCTCGTGCACTACGACAACCTGATGCTCTGCGGAGAGGGCAACGCGGTCGACTTCTTCTCCTCCGGCGCGGCCCATCGCACCGGGTCGACACCGGTCAACGTCTCCGGCGGCCTGCAGTCGAAGGGTCACCCCATCGCGGCAACAGGCATCGCCAACGTCTGGGAGGTCTGCCACCACCTGCGTGGGGAGGCCGGCGACCGGCAGATCGAAGGCGCGAAGGTCGGCCTGGCGCACGTGATCGGACTCGGCTCGGCATGCGGCGTACACATCCTCGAGAAGGCCGCCGCGTAAGACCGCTCCGCCTACTCGCCCCGCCTACTCGCCGCCATGGAGCTCGCACTCTCGCCGGAGGATCTTGCCTTCCGGCAGGCGGCGCGAGAGTGGGTCGAGGCGAACTATCCGCGCGAGCGCCGACCCAACGACGGCGCGGACATGCGGGACTTCGATCTGGAGTGGCAGCGCCGGCAGTGGGACGGCGGCTGGGCGGGGGTCGCCTGGCCGACGGAGTACCACGGCCGCGGGCTGCCGCTGCTTCACCAGCTGATCTGGCTCGAGGAGTGCGCCCGCATCGGTGCGCCCGACATCGACAGCCGCTTCGTTGCGGTCAACCACGCCGGTCCGACCCTGATCGCCAACGGCACCGAAGAGCAGAAGGCGTTCCACCTGCCGAAGATCCTGCGCGGTGAGGTGCTCTGGTGCCAAGGGTTCTCCGAGCCGCAGGCCGGCTCCGACCTTGCCTCGTTGCGGACGACTGCGATCGTCGACGGCGACCACCTCGTGGTCAACGGCCAGAAGCTCTGGACCAGCTTCGCCGATCTTGCGGAGTACCAGGAGCTACTGGTCCGTACCGCTCCGTCAGTGCCCAAACACAAGGGCTTGACCTGGGTGATCTGTGACATGCGGTTGCCCGGCATCACGATCCGGCCGATCAAGACCCTCGATGGGCTGAGCCACTTCTGCGAGGTTTTCTACGACGACGTGCGTATCCCGCTCACCAACGTCGTCGGCGCGATCAACGACGGCTGGCGGGTGGCCATGTCGACGCTGTCGTTCGAGCGAGGTACGGCGTTCACCCATGGCCAGGTGCAGCTCGCCTCGATCGCCGAGCGCTTGGCGTCGTACCTATCAACCGCTGGTGCGGCGGCCGCTCGGCCGGAGCAAGCTGTCGAGCTGGCAACTGCGCGCGCCGAGATCTCCGCACTGCGCGCGCTGACCTACCTCAACGCGATGCGTAACGCGGACCAGGCAGTGCCGGGTCCGGAGGGCTCGCTGGTCAAGCTGGCCTATACCGAGCTTCGACAGCGGCTGATGCGGCTCGCGTTGGAGATCGTCGGACCAGGGTCGGCACTGCCCGGCATTACCGACGCGTCGTGGGACGAGGACTACCTCTTTTCCTACACCGAGACGATCGCGGGCGGCACCTCGGACATCCAACGCAACATCATCGGCGAGCGCGTGCTCGGATTGCCGCGGGCCTAGCCATGGACTTACTGCTCTCCGATGACCAGCGCGCGATCGTTGCCTCGGTCGCCGAGGTACTCGACGACCGGTTACCGATGGAGCGTGTCCGCCACGTTCTCGATGGGTTCGGCGAGCCGCTCGCCGGGCTATGGCGCTCCGCCGCGGACGCTGGCTGGTTCGGACTCGGACTCGCGGAGAGCTACGGCGGCACCGGCTTCGATCTCATCGACGAAGCACTGCTGTTCAAGGAGCTGGGTCGGCGGGCGACACCCGGTCCGTTCCTGGCGACCACTCTCGCGGCGAGGGTGGCAGCGGTCGGTGGGGCGGCCGATCTCGCCGCGCAGCTGCTGGCCGGTGACTTGCGCGCCGGCCTTGCGATCCGCGGGGACGACGAGGTCCGACTGATCGGAGCGGTCGGCACGCAGCATCTGCTGCTCATCGACGACGCCGGCGCTCACCTGTTCGTGGGGGCCGCTGCGCTCGACCGCAATGAGGTTGCCGGTCTTGACGAGCTGACCTCCCGCGAGGTCGCCGTCCTGACTGGCGACCCGATCGTTTCGGTCAGCGCGGATGTCGAGCCGATTGCCGCACGCGGATCGGTGCTGGTGAGCGCGATGCTCGCCGGTATCGCGGACGCGGTGTGCAGTCTGGCGGTCGGTTACGCGAAGACCCGCGAGCAGTTCGGCTCGCCGATCGGTGCCTTCCAGGCGGTGAAGCACCGCTGCGCAGACATGGCGGTCGGAGCCTCATTGGCCGATGCACAGCTCACGTTCGCCGCGCTCAGTGTCGGTGAGGGAGCAGCCGACGCGGCGTACCAGGCAGCCGCCGCTCGGGTCGTTGCCGAGCGCGCGGCCCTGGACAACGCGCGCGAGACGATCCAGATCTACGGCGGGATCGGCGTGACTTGGGAGTGCGACGCGCACCTCTATCTCAAGCGGGTGCACGCGCTTCGCGAGCTTTTCGGAGGCGAGGCTGCCCAGCGCTCGGTGCTGCTGGCCGCGACCTAAGCGATTCCTGAAGGCCGTCGACGCGCGTTCCACGTACGGTGGCTGCGTGGCCGACGAGTCGACTGACAGCGAGCCGACTGTCGAGGTCGAGCAGGCTGCTCCGGAGGAGACTCCAGAAGAGAAGCATCGAGCCTTCTGGAAAGAGCTCCCGATCCTGGTCGTGATCGCGCTTGGGTTGGCCCTGCTGATCAAGTCGTTCTTCTTCCAGGCGTTCTACATCCCGTCGGCGTCGATGGAGAACACCCTGCAAGGTGGCAACCCGACGTGCAATGCGTGCGGCACCAGCCCGGGGCACCCGTTCGACCGCGTGATCGTGAACAAGCTGGTCTATGACTTCCGTTCACCTCAGCGCGGCGAGGTCGTGGTGTTCAAGGGTCCGGCCGGGTGGCCGCCGGAGTCGGCGTCAGGTACGCCGAGCAACCCGATCCTGCGCGCCTTCCACGACGTGGGCACCTGGATCGGCTTGGCGCCATCGACGAGCGACAACGACTTCATCAAGCGCGTGATCGGCGTCGGCGGCGACACCGTCGCGTGCACCAACGACGTGCTGACCGTCAACGGCCATCAGCTCAGTGAGCCGTATCTGTTCCCCGGCTCCAGCGAGTGCGACGGCGACAACTTCGAAGGTCATTCGGTCGTGGTGCCGAAGGGGAAGCTGTTCGTCATGGGTGACCACCGAGATGACTCGTCCGACTCGCGGGTCAACGGCACCGTGCCGGTCAGCGACGTGGTCGGCCGGGCATCGTTCGTGATCTGGCCGATCTCGGACTGGAAGCACCTAGGGGTGCCGTCTACCTTCCACCAGGCAGGAATCGACACAGCTGGTGCCGCGACGGTGCTGTCAGGTGTGCTTTTGGTGCCCAGGCTTCGGCGACGGCGACGCTCTTGAGTACAGCGTCCACCATGAGATGACGCCGATCTGCCGACCTGCGTGTCATTGACACCAACGGGTTCGCTAAGGTAAATCTATGCTGATGGTTCTCAGAGATTGCCTCGCGGAGAGCCTGATCGCGGCGGCGGCGTTGGATGGCTGACCGATACGTGCCGACCATCGATCAGGCGCGCTCGCTCCACCGGCAGATGATCAGGATTCGGCTGTTCGAGGAGCATGCCGGAGCGCTTGCTGAGGCTGGCAAGATTCCCGGCTTCATCCATCTTTACGTGGGTCAGGAAGCGATCGCCGTCGGCGTTGCCGACAATCTTCGGACGGGCGATGCCGTCACATCGCACCATCGTGGTCACGGCCATGCAATAGCGATGGGTGCAGATCTACGCGCTATGTACTCAGAGCTGTTGGGACGGCGCACTGGCTACTGCAAGGGCCTCAGCGGCAGCATGCACGTCAGCGATAGCTCGATCGGAATGCTCGGCGCCAACGGGATCGTCGGAGCCGGTATTCCTCACGCTCTTGGCGCAGCCTTCCATGCGAGGTACCGCGGAAACGACTCTGTGGCGGTCGCGTTCTTTGGCGATGGAGCCACGAACATCGGTGTGTTCCACGAGTCTGCGAATCTTGCAGCCGTCTTGGGGCTACCTGTGATCTTCGTATGCGAGAACAACGGCTATGCCGAGTTCAGTCCTCAATCGAGCCAAAGTCTGATAGCCGATGTCGCGGACCGGGCCGCAAGTTACGGAATGCCAGGCGAGGTAGTCGACGGCATGGATGTGTGCGCCGTGCATGCTGCCGCCCAGAGGGCTATCGCTCGCGCCCGCGAAGGCGACGGTCCAATGCTTCTCGAGGCAAAGACATATCGGTACTACGACCACCAAGGCGTCAAGGGCCTCCGCAAGTCCTACCGCTCCGAAGAAGAGGTCGAGCAATGGCGAAATCGAGATCCGATATCTAGCTTCGAAGCTTGGCTCGATACGGAGGCCCTCCTCGACCACGGAGAGGCGGCGTCTGTCTGGGCCGAAGTAGCGGAAGAGGTGCAGTCGGCCGCCTCCTTCGCGGACGCTCAGCCGGAACCTGACGCCGCAGATCTAATGGCGTACGTGTATGCCGGCGGCTAGCGACTCTTCGCGCGAGCTCACGTATGTCCGCGCATTCAATGAGGGACTGCGCCAGGTCATGCGTGAAGATGACGATGTCTTCGTCATTGGCGAGGATGTTGCCGGGTACGGCGGTGTGTTCAACGCGTTCCAAGGGCTGTTGGACGAGTTCGGCGAACGGCGCGTGGTCGATACTCCGATTTCGGAGATGGGCTTCATCGGCTTGGGCGTGGGAGCTGCGATCCGCGGGTTGCGGCCTGTATGCGATCTCATGTTCTTCGACTTCCTGGGGGTAGCCCTTGACCAGATCTTCAACCAAGCCGCAAAGCTTCACTTCATGTCGGGCGGTTCGATGTCTGTGCCGCTGACGTTGACGACCGCCGGCGGGGGTGGGGTGTCGGCGGGGCCGCAACACAGCCAGAGTCTCGAGGCGTGGTTGGCCCATGTTCCTGGCCTGAAGGTGGCGATGCCGGCCACTCCGTACGACGCGAAGGGCTTGGGGGTAGCCGCGATCCGTGACAACAATCCGACCGTCGTTGTGCTGAGCAAACAGCTCCTGGGACGACGCGGGCCGGTCCCTGAGGACCTGTATGAAGTTCCCCTCGGTGAGGCGCACACGGCGCGGGCGGGGGACGACGTGACTGTGATTGCCATCAGCAGAATGGTTGGTGAGGCGCTGGCGGCGGCGGCTGACCTGGCTGAGCGGGGCGGCCCTAGCCTCGAGGTGATCGACGTGCGGACGGTGCAGCCGTTGGACAGCGCGACAATCCTCGAATCAGTTCGACGTACGAACCGCGCAATCGTTGTTCATGAGGCGGTCACATTCGGCGGAGTGGGCGCGGAGATCGCAGCCCAGATTCAAGAGCTCGCTTTCGACTACCTCGACGCACCGGTGATCCGACTCGCATCTCCGTTCGCTCCAGTCCCGTTCTCACCGGGGTTGGAAGCGGTCTACTTCCCGAATGCTGGCACCATTGCTGAGGCGGCAACCCGCTTAGTTCAGCGAACGTTTGCCTGAGTCATGGCAACGCCCGTACACATCCCCAAGCTCGGCCTCACGATGACGGATGCCTTGCTCGAAGAATGGGTTGCAAACGAAGGCGACGTCATCCAGCCGGGTGATGTCCTGATGCGCATTGAGACGGACAAGGTCAACGCAGACATCGAGGCAGAGGGAAGCGGAGTCCTCCATCAGGTAGTCGCTGCGGGGACGGTGATCGAGGCGGGAACCTTGGTCGGGTGGCTGGTCGGGACAGCCGAGGCGGCTCCAGAGGTCACCCGAGCCGGATCGTCGCTCCCTGGGCGGATAGCCGCGTCGCCATTTGCTCGCCGGCTCGCGTCAGATGCGAACGTCAGCCTCGATGACGTGACAGGAACCGGTCCGGGTCGGCGAATCGTCGCCGCCGACGTCCGTGAGGCGATCGCGTCGTCGAGCGGAGATCGCGCCGACATTGCCCGAACTCATTCGCCACTGGTACGCCGCCAGGCAACGACCCTTGGCGTAAGCCTGTCGGAGGTACAAGGGAGCGGGCCCGCCGGACGGGTCGTGCGGGCGGACCTGGAGCGCACACTGGCGAATCTTGGCGCCGATCGCGATGCCGTCTCGGCGACGCCGCAGACGTCGAACCTGGTGCCGCTGACCGGCATGCGAGGCGTGATCGCGGAAAGGATGGTGAACAGTCTTCGGGAAATGGCGCAGCTCACGATAGGTGCGGACGTACGGGCGGATGCGCTGGTAGCGGCGCGCGCATCCCTCAAGCACGCGGCGCAGCTCGGCGGACCACGGGCGCCCACGATCACCGACTTCGTTGTACGTGCGGTGGGGCTGTCGTTGAGAGTCCATCCGCGACTGAACGCGACGATCCGCGACAATGCCATTCACTTGATCGACACGATCAACGTTGGCATCGCGGTCGCGCTTGACGAAGGCTTGGTGGTACCGGTGATCTCCGAGGCTGATCAGCGGTCTATATGGGAGATCTCCGAGTTGAGTCGCGAGCTAGCGACCAAGGCCCGCGGTTCGCAGCTGACGCTTTCTGAGTTGGAGTCAGGAACGTTCACCGTCAGCACCCTTGGGCAGTTCGGAGTCGACTTCTTCACCCCCGTGATCAGCTCTGGCCAGGTAGCCATTCTTGGCGTGGGCCGGACCCGCGAGATCGCGGCGGTCGAACACGGCGCACTAGTGGTTGGCCAGTCGATGACATTGTCACTGTCGTTCGATCATCGCGCAGTTGATGGCGCACCTGCCGCTCGGTTCCTACAGACGGTTGCCGACTTCCTGGCCGATCCGTTGTCCATGGCCTGATGCCTAACGCCAATCGATCAACTCGGTGGGCAGGCCCGGATACCGCTTGGTGAAGAACTCGACCAGTTGCTTCATATGGAGGGCCATGAGGTCGCGCGCCTGATTGGCATCACCGTCCAGGATCGCCTGGCCGATGTCTCGATGCACTCGAAGGACGTCCTGCTGATGTTCAGGCGGGAAGATGATCTCGTCTGTGCGGTCCGAGAAGATGTCGAGCAGCGACTGGGCGGTGAGGTCGAGTACCCGGTTGCCCGAAAGGCCGGTGACGATCCGGTGGAAGTCTCCTGTCAGGTCCACGTACTGCTCACTGTTGATGTCCGACAGATCCTCGTCGGTCAGTTGCTCTTGGCGATCCATGAACGTCCGAAGCGCGCCTAGCAGCTTCTTGTTTCGCCGCTCTGCCGCGAGGCCCGCAATCGTCGGCTCGAGGGCCGAGCGGGTCTCCATCAGCTCGCCAAGTGTTGCACCTGCGAGGTGGTAGTAGAACGTCGCTGATCTCCCGAAGTTCGCACTGTTCACCTCGCCGACCACCGGTCCGCCGCCAGGCCCTGACTTCATTGACAGCAAGCCGTAGACCTCGAGGATCCGGAGTCCCTCTCGTAGCGAAGCTCGCCCGATTCCGTAGGACTCGAGCATGACCTGCTCAGATGGAAGCTTGGTGCCGACCGGCGTCTTGCGAGCAAAGATGTCTCGTGCGATCTCGTGAGCGACGAACTCTGCGAGCTTCTCGGTCCGACGCTTCCGGATGCGTGGCACCTGGCGTGGAATCTCAGTCACGTGCCCACCCCCTTGAAGTCGCACCCGCCGCGACTTTCCCTAAATCTATTAATAACATTCCGTCGATTCATCTCGAATCCGCCGCGCTCACGCTGGTGTCCGGCGATGCTGGGTCGATCACCTCGGCAGAATGCCGATCAGGTCGGGTCCCCGAATGTTGCAGCGATGTCGATCAGTAGGGCGATCGATGTGCCGAGTCGCTCGACATCATCGAGCACGGACCGCACTGCCTCGGTGTCCTTCGCCATGAGGTGTCCAAAGTCTTGCCGAAAGCGGGCGAGCGATTCTGGCAGGTCGGAGAGGTCGTAGTGATCCGTGACTGCCTCAAGCGCCGCACTTCGACCGCTGGCATGCTGGATCGCGCTTGCCAGTTCCAGCGGGCTCAGATCGAGTCGCTGGCCCGCGCTGAGAAGGTCGAATGAGGCAGCGACTCCGGCGAAGAACATCAGGTTGTTGATCAGCTTTCCGATCTGGCCGGCGCCGACCGGACCGAGATGAAAGACCCGGTCGGCGACTGCGTCGAGAACGGAACGGCACTTCTCCACCGCCTCTCGCGACCCTCCGACGAAAGCGGTAAGCGTCGCAGTCCGCTTATCCATCTGCTCAGCCTCACCGATGTGGCGACGTGGTTGATGCGAGAAGTTGCTGACCGGAGCGTCGATGACGGCGGCTCCTGCCCGCGAGGCCTGCGCGGCAAGGTCACGGCACACCTCAGGTCGGACCGTGCTGTGAATCAAGAGCGTCGACCCAGGGGACAGGCCCTTCAACACGCCGTCGGCGCCCCTCATGACCTCATCGATGGCCGTTTCGTCGGGCACGCAGACGCAGACGATCTGGCACATCGCCGCCAACGAGCCCGCAGAACTCGCCATCGTCGTACCCGAATCCCGGTACGGGTCCAACGCTTCGGGCCTGCGGGCCCACAACGCGACAGGAAACGGCGCGAGCATGAGTCTGTCGACTAGGCGGCGCCCTTGATGTCCGAGGCCGATGAAGCCGACAGTCGGGCGGTCCGGCATCTGTGTCCCGATCTCGATAGCGATGGCAGGTCTTGCTCTTTGCGAGGACCCGGGAGGGCGTCGTCGTTTGTTTCCGAGGCGTTACGTCGATCGCTTGACAACTACCGTAACTATACGACTGAATACTAGCAATCGGGGAATTAGTGGTCGGTGATTCGCACCGGTCGCTCGGCGGCCAAGCGACTACCTAAGGAGATCTAGTGCGAGAGTCACAGAGCGGGTCTGACCCGCGGGATGTCGGCCCAGGGCGAGGCGCGGGCGCGGTGCGGCCGCTCTACCGCGGCCGACTGGTTGCCGTCGCGGGCGTGGTCGCGATCCTTGCCGGAGTGTCAGCGTGTGGTGGCGGGAGCTCCGGCGGCACAGCCCCTGACAGCTCTGCCAAGCAGCCGTACGTAGTCGGGGCGACTTTGGGTGTGACGGGATCGCTCGCGTCTATCTACAAGCCGAAGAACGATGCCTTGACCGCATACTTTGACTACGTGAACGCGCATGGAGGCGTCAACGGTCACCAGATCAAGTACGTCTCGCTCGACGATCAGACCAACCCCTCGATCGGTGTCACCAACGTCAAGCAGCTGCTTGCCAATGATCATCCTTCGGTCATCATCGCGAGCAACTCGGATGTCATTGGCGCATTTGCTCCAATCTCGGAGAAGGCACAGGTGCCGGTAGTCACGTCAGCGCTGGCACCGAGTCAGCTCGACCCGCCCAGTCCGTACTTCTTCTCGAGCGCAATTCTCGAGACACAGCTCAGCGGTCCGCTCGTCGACTTTGCCAGCGAGCAGCTGCATGTCGCCTCGGGCGCTAACGTCGCGGTTCTCGGAGGGCAGTCCACAGCGATCGATGAGCTCGACTCGAACCTCGGCAAGGATGCGGAGGCGAAGGGCTGGAATGTCGTCTACAACCAGAACATCCCGCTGACCGAGACCAACCTCTCTACCGAGGTCAGCGCGATCGTGTCCAAGCATCCGGCGGCCATCTTCTCGACCTTCACTCCCGCAGCACTGCCTGGGGCTATCGCGAAGTCACGCCAGCTCGGGTACGAGGGCCCGTGGGTTCTTTGGTCAAACGCCTACAACCTGCCGATCCTCAAGACAATCCACGAGACCGGCGTGTATCTGGAGCAGGAGGAGACTGACGGCACGGGAGATACGCCCGAACTGCAGGCCCTGAGGGCGGCGTCGTCGGCTGCTGGCTCGAGCTACACGCAGTATCTATGGACGCAGGCCTATGTGAACGGCTGGGACATCGTTCAGGCGCTCAAGCGGTGTACCGCGACCTGCACAGGGCCGGACTTCTCCAAGGCAATGGAAAGCATCGGCACTCTTACCTCGGCGCAGACCGGAGATCTGTATCCGGGGTCGGTGACCTGGGACGCGACCACTCACGGCGGGCCGACCGAAGTCGGATTTGTCGCTCTGAAGGACGGTACGCCCACTCCCATCGGGACCGCCGTGAAGGCGGCGGCCTGACGGAGGCGTACAGCCGGATGACGTGCAAGCGTTCTGTCGGAGGCAGGCCGAATGTGGTCCGCCTCCGACAGAACGCCAGGGTTTGCCGCGCTCTCGAGAGGTCTGAGGTCTGATGCGACAGGTCGTCGTGGATCAGCTCACGCAGGCCTCGATCTATGCCCTGGTGGGAGTGGGCTTTGTGGTGGTGTTCCGAGCCACGCGGCTTGTCAACTTTGCGCAGGGCTCGATCGTGCTCGTCGGCGGGCTTCTCGGAGTCGACGTAGGCCAGCGGCTCGGAGGCAATGTCGTCGAAAGCCTCCTGGTCCTTCTCATCGTCGCGGGAGTTCTCGGGGCGGCTCTGTATCTGCTTCTGCTTCGGCCGATGTTGGGCGCGGACCACTTGACGCTGCTGATGGCGTCGATCGCAATCTCCAGCATTCTCGGCGGTGTTGCCGATCTCATCTGGGGCGTCAACACGCGCTACTCCAGCCTGCGCTTTCCAGGCGGCGCCATCCACATTCCGGGAGGAGTCCGATACTCCTGGACGAGCCTGTGCATCGTCGGGGTCGCCCTCGTGATCATCGCCGGCGTTGGCGCGATGATTCGCTGGACGAGGGTCGGACTAGCGACGCAAGCTGCGTCCCACAGCTCGGTACTCGCGACCTATCGCGGAGTTCGGGTCAATGCGATTTGCGCACTGATGTGGGGTGTGGCGGCCGCCACCGGCGCCGTGGCCGGAGTGTTGTACTCGATTCAAAGTGGCGTCGACCAGTCCACTGTCTCGTTGCTCGGCTTCGGTGTGTTCCCCGCGATCATCGTGGGTGGTCTGGACAGCATCGCGGGTGTGGTCCTCGGATCATTGATACTCGCCGAGATTCAAGGGGTCGTCGTCTTCTACATCGGCGCCGATGCGAGCGTGCCCATCGGCTATGCGATCTTGCTGCTGTTCCTCCTTATTCGTCCGACGGGCATCTTCGGAAAGCAAGAGATTGTTAGGGTCTGACGCGCTCCCCGGCCACCACACGGCCACCGTCGTCGGTGGCCGTGAAACCAGCCTGCGCATCGGAGCAGCGCTAAGCACGCGGAAGAGCTACGCCCGCTGGTTGAGCCTGGCTGTTGCGATCCTGCTTCTCGTTGTCTTCCGGTTGATCACGTCTTCCGTCGATCTCTACATCGCGGATACCGCTTTGCTCGCGGCCATCCCCGCGATCGGCTTGAACATGCTCACGGGAAACGCCGGCCAGGTGTCGATCGGCACGGCCGCGTTCATGGCTGTCGGTGCCTACACGATTGTCGTCTTCAACGGACATGTTGGGTTCGTCCCCGCTGTGCTGATCGCCGGTCTCATCTGTGCAGTACTGGGTGCGCTTGTTGGACTGCCCTCGTTGCGCTTGCGCGGGCTCTACCTTGCGTTCTCGACGCTTTCCTTGCAGTACCTCGTCGCGTACGCGGTGCAGGAGTACGACCAACACACGAATGCGCTCGCTGGACACACGATCTCGACGCCATCGGTGTTCGGGTTCGACATCGCAAGCGACTCTGCGTGGTACGTGACGTTCGCGATTTGTGTCTTGCTTTGCATGGCCGCCGGCCAGCTCGTGAGAGACGGCCGTCCCGGACGGGCTTGGGAGCAAGTGCGCACCAGCGAAGTGGTGGCGAGCTCAGTTGGCGTGCGCGTAGCGACGGCGAAGGTCAGTGCCTTCGCTGTCAGTGCCTTTCTCGCCGGCTGCACCGGCGCGCTGTACGCATATTTCGTCGGCAATGTCTCGGCGAGCTACTTCTCGTTGAGTCTTGCCATCAGCTATATCGCGATGATCATCATTGGCGGCCTGGGATCGATCTGGGGCTCGGTCGTCGGCGCCATTGGCGTGACAGCGTTGCCGTTCATCCTGCGAAGCCTGGTGGGCGACTTCGCGGGGTACCAATCCGTGTCTGGGTGGCTCGCGACCAATCAATATGACGTGGACACGATTGCTTACGGCGCTCTAATCATCGTGTTCCTCATCTTTGAGCCGGGGGGGCTTGTTGGCCTTGCTGGCCGTGCTCGAACTGTCGGGAAACGTCTGTCGAGCGCCCTGAGAGTTCGGGATCGTGCGCGATGACCGCCGGCGCAGGTCTGGAGGTCGCCGGCCTTCGGGTGTCGTATAGAGGCGGTGCGGTCGGGGTCGAGAACGTGGAGCTGCGATGCGGCTACGGCGAGGTCGTTGCGCTGGTCGGGCCGAACGGCGGGGGTAAGAGTTCGACGCTGCGCGCAATCGCAGGATTCGCCGCATCCGAGACGGGCGTCGCCTCTGCGGTGCGGCTTCGACTCGATGAGAAGAACCTCAGTGGTCTGAGCCCCCTGCAGCGGATGCGACGAGGAATCGTGCTCGTTCCAGAGCGGGACAAGATCTTTCCGGCGCTTACCGTCCATGAACACCTCAGACTGACTGCGCGAGGGCGCGGCCATGCTCGAGCGTCGCTGATAGATGAGATCGAGGCGCGCTTCGAAGTGCTTGGGGCGCATCGAGCAAGGCGAGCCGGGCATCTGAGCGGCGGCCAGCGTCAACTGCTCGCCATAGCCAGCGCCTTGTGCATGAAGCCGAAGCTGCTGCTCGTCGACGAGTTAACGCTCGGTCTCGCACCGGTCGCTGCGCATGAAGTCGCCCGGATCATCGAAGAGCTCGCCGGTGACGGCCTCGGTGTCGTTTTCTCAGACCAGTCGACCCTGATCGCTAAGCGACTCGCAACGCGCAGCTACGTCTTCGATGCGGGGCGCATGTTGCAGACGTCAGCTTCTGGCGATCATCCTGTCGACAGCGGCGAGTCAAAGTCCGCAGACTCATGGGACGGCAGATGAGCAGGATGCCCCGCCCAGTCCGTTCGGCGATCTCGGCGAGGAGCACCGCGCAGACCGAACCACGCCCGGACGTCTCCCTTATTCGAGCGTCGGCGATCAACATGTCGTTCGGGGGGCTTGCCGCGTTGGCCGACGTCACCTTCGAACTGGAGAAGGGCGACTCGATCGGTCTTGTCGGCGCGAACGGATCAGGCAAGACCACCCTTCTCAATGTCCTCAGCGGCATCTACCAGCCACAGGCGGGCAGTCTCACAGTCGGCGACGTGAGTGTTCTGGGTCGCGCGCCTTGGCAGATCGCCGCACTCGGCATCGGGCGCACATTCCAGCATCCGGCCTTACCGGAGAACCTCACTGTTGCCGAGGCCGCGATGTTGGGGGCCGACCGCAACGGTAAGAGCTCATTGATTTCGTACGCGTTCGGTCTTCCCTTCATCAACGGGCAGGAGCGCAGTCTGCGGACAGCGGCGTTGGGCGCGCTGGAGTTGGTTGGGCTGCTCGACTTTCGCGATGTTCGCCTCCGTGAGCTTCCCTACGGCCTGCTGAAGAAGGTGGACCTCGCTCGCGCCCTCGCTGGCTCGCCGGCCGTGGTCCTGCTCGACGAGCCGGCGGCGGGGCTCAACGACGACGAGCGCGAGTCACTTGTGAACGTGCTCCATGAAGTTCGTGACGGCCTCGGATTGGGACTGGTCGTGGTCGAGCACAGCCTCGAGTGGATACGTCGGCTGTGTCCACGCGTAGTGGCGCTCTCGGCCGGACAGGTCGTTTTCGTGGGCGACGTCGACTCCTTCGCCCAACACTCGAGTGCGGAAGCAATTTTCGCGCTCGATCGCAGTGCTTACGAGCCGTGAGATGCCCACCGTCGGATTTGTGTCCTTCCGGCTCGGCGGACAGGACGGCGTCTCGACCGCGACGGCGGAATGGGCGCGTGGGTTTCGGGCGCTCGGGATCGACACAGAGCTTGTGGCCGGGGAGGGCCTAGTCGACCATCTCGTCCCAGGGCTCTCGCCACGCCAGGCACCCGAGTCGCCAGATCACGATGAGTTGGCTCGTACCTTCGCCAGGTTCGAGTTGGTAGTGGTGGAGAATCTCTTCTCGCTGCCGCTTCATCTGCCGGCGTCGCGTGCCGTGGCTCGTGCGCTTCGAGGGCGTCCTGTGTTCGTTCGGCACTTCGATCCGCCGTGGCACCGCCTCCGCTATCGCCACATCACAGAGCTTCCCTACGACGACCCTTGGTGGACCCATATCGCAGTTACGAGGCGAACCCAGCGCGAGCTGATCGTCCGTGGCTTCGATGCGGTGCTGCAGTATCCGGGTCTGTCCACGCGCGCGCCCACCACCGACCGCAAGGAGGTTCGCCGAAAGCTCGGATTGCCGGGAGACGCTCGCCTGTTTCTTCACCCAGTTCGTGCGATCGAGCGGAAGAACATCCCTGGAGCCCGGGCCCTCGCCTCGGCATTGGGAGGCACGTACTGGCTCACCGGCGCGGCCGAGGAGGACTTTCAGCCATTCACGATCGGGCCGAGCCGGCCAGACGATACCGCCTACATCTGGCGCTCGATGGACGTTGTTGGCAAGGACAACGCGTACGCGGCTGCCGACCTGGTCCTATTCCCGTCACTATGCGAAGGCTTCGGGTTGCCGCCGATTGAGGCGGCGCTGCGGATGCGACCGGTCGTTGTCGGCTCCTACCCGATGGCGAACGAGTTGCGATCGCTCGGCTTTCGCTTGCCGACTACGAACGATGTCGACGTGTGGCACCGAGTCCTGGCGGACGTGGCGCTTCGCACGTCGATCGTCGCGCACAACTGGTCGCTGGCGCGACGGCTGTTCTCGCACGAAGCCGCCGTTCGGCGCCTCGAAGACCTGCTCATCTCACGTGGACCTCTTGACCTATAGTCGATTCATGCGATTGAATCCAAACATTGGCTCGGATCGACCACCATGAGTCGGCGGCGATCTTGCTCGCCTCCCAGCGTCGAACGGAACGCGGTGACTGAACAAGTAGCTGAACTGGTAGCCGAACAGAGGCGCGGCAAGAAGATCGCGATGGATCTGGACGCGCTCGACACGACTCTTCGCACCGAACGCGTAGTGCGAGCTGCGACGGTCAGCGCGGACGGCCCGCACGTGAGTCCGGTGTGGTTCGTCTGGGACGGCCAGGTGATCTGGCTGTACTCGCTGGTTCGAAGCCAGCGCTGGGTGGACCTGGCCAGAGAGCCTCGGATCAGCGTGGTCTGCGACGGAGGCACCGATTTCGCCGGCTTGTGGGGAATCGAGATTCGGGGCCGCGTGGAGGTCGTAGGAGATGTGCCGTTCGACGGCCCGGTGAGCGAGGCGCTAGCAGAGCCTGTTCGGTTGTGGAGCGAGAAGTACGTACCGCATCGAGGGATGGGGTTCGACGCCAAGCACGCGTGGTTGCGCTTGAGTCCGACCAAGATCCTCAGCTGGGACTTCAGGAAGCTCGCCGCACCCGCCTCGTAGGGCTCAGCCCCTGCGTTCATCGTCAAACCGAGAGGACACGTACTGATGTCGGGTACCGCAACCGGTCTGGGCCGAGGCGGCGCATTCGAAGGCCTCAAGGTGGTCGAGCTTGCCCAGCTGATCGCCGCGCCGATGGCGGGCAGCCTCCTGGCCGACCTTGGTGCTGACGTCGTCCATGTCGAGATGCCAGACGTGGGCGACCCGCAGCGGGTCACCGGCGTAGAGAAGGACGGCGTTCACCTGTGGTGGAAGGTGTCGGGACGCAACAAGCGGTCGGTCACCCTGGACCTCGGATCCGAGTCCGGACAGGGCGTCGCGCGCCGACTCATCGAGTGGGCAGACGTCGTCATCACCAACTTCCGCCCTCCGGCCCTCACGAAGTGGGGATTGGACTGGGAGTCGGCTCATGCGTTGAACCCCCGCCTGATCATGCTCCACGTCAGTGGCTACGGCCTGGACACCTCGAAGCGAGACGAGCCTGGCTTCGGCAAGGTCGGTGAGGCGATGAGCGGCGTCGTACACCTGACCGGCGATCCGAACGGGCCCCCGACGCACACCGGGTTTTCGCACGGCGATGCGACAACCGGGCTGTTCGGTGCCTTCTCGATCGGTGCGGCGCTCTACCGTCGGGCTAGTGACCAGCACTTCGAAGGTGAGCTGATCGACCTCGCTCTGTTCGAGGCGCTGTTCCGCATCAACGAGTGGCAAGTCATCGTGTTCGACCAGCTAGGCGTTCCGCCGATGAGAGCGGGCAACCGTCTTGCAAACGCCCCGGCGGCGGTCATCAACACCTACCTCACGTCGGACGACGTCTGGCTCACCGTGACGTCGGGTACGCCGAAGTCGGTCCGGAAGATCGCCGCGCTGCTGAACGAGCCTGCAGAGGACTACGACACAAAAGCGAAGCAGTGGGATCGCCGCGACCACCTGGATGACTTGCTTCGCAAGTTCGTCAGTGAGCGCATCGCTACGGACAACCTCAAGGTCATGCAGGAATGCGAGGTCGTTGCCTCGCGGGTCTATGACGTCGCGGACATCGTCAGCGACCCGACATACATCGAGCGGCAGGACGTCATCATCCTCGACGACCCTGACCTGGGCAAGGTCCGTATGCCGGCGGTTCTCCCGAAGCTCAAAAACTACCCAGGTGCGGTGTGGCGAACAGGTGCATCCCTGGGGCAGGACAACGACCTCGTCTTCCGCGAGTACCTCGGCCTGAGCGACGACGAGATCGCCGACGTGACGGCCGGCGCCGGTTCGAGCTCATGACGACGACGGCGCCTCAACGACTGTGCAACGCAGCGAACCGAAGGAGAAACAGTGCCTGACCTTCTCGATGACCTAGCAATCGTGGACGTCGACAGCCATGTCAGTGAGCCCGCCGATCTTTGGACCTCACGGGCTCCTGCCCGCTGGGCGGAAGAGGCACCTCGGCTCAAGTGGAGTGAGGCACACCAGGAGAACCGTTGGGTCGTCGGCGACGCGGTACTGACCAGCGAGGCTGAGTTCGCGTACGCAGGTTGGACGAAGTATCCGCCGCACTACCCGCCGTCGTTCGCCGACGCAGACCCCGGCGCATGGGATCCGACCGTCCGTTTGGAGCGGATGGACGAGTACGGCATCTCTGCCCAGGTCCTGTACCCGAATCTCGTTGCCTTCGCGACCTATGCGTTCCGGCAGCTTGATCCGGAGCTCGCCATTTGGACGATCCAGGCCTACAACGACTTCCTCGTCGACTTCGCAAGCTCAGACCTCAAGCGGCTCGTTCCCCTAATGGCGCTTCCGTTCTGGGATCTCGATGCCGCGGTCAAGGAAGTCGACCGCGCCGCGGACCTCGGACACAAGGGCATTCTGCTGGCGGTGCACTTCGACAAGGTGGGTCTCCCGCCGCTGTGGGATGCGCATTGGGAGCCGCTACTGAAGCGCGCGGAGGAGCGCGAGCTTTCGATCAACTTCCATATCGGGTTCAGCCAGATGACGGAAGAGGATCGCAAGTCGATGATGGAGGTGAGCGGCGACGAGCACGCGCGCATCACCAGCGTCAATCACTTCAACAACGCGCGTGCGATCGCCGATGTCATCTGCACCGGGCTATGCGCCAGATTCCCGAAGCTGAACTTTGTCTCCGTCGAGAGCGGCGGCGGGTGGCTGCCATACCTCGCGGAGTCGCTCGACTGGCATTGGAAGAACTTTGGGGCGATGGATGCACGGAAGGACCTTGAGCTTCCGAGCTTCTACCTGCGCAGGCAGGTCTACGGCTCCTTTTGGTTCGAACGTGAGTGCCTCGCACGTGTCGCGGATCTGCTTCCCGACAACCTCATGTTCGAGACGGACTATCCGCATCCAACGAGCCTGACACCGGGGCCGGTGTCCCACGCGGAGGCGCCAAGGGAGGCGCTTCGCAAGGCCATGGTCGGCGTCGACGAGACCGTCGTACGAAAGCTGCTTCACGACAACGCCGCGCGGGTCTACCACCTCGACTGAGATCCAGGACTTTCACGCGCCACGAAGCCATCAGACAAGTGCCAGTACAACTTGGGAGCGTTATGCGGTCGGAATATCTGCACTACCGAAGCCTGATGGTCACGCCGGTTCTCGACGAGCGCAAGTGGGCGAAGATGCCCTCCATCCCGTTCGACGTGTTGATCGTCGGGATGGAGGACACCGTCCCACCCGCTCGCAAGCTCGAGGGTCGCAACGCCGTGGTGGCGGCGTTGTCACAACCTGAATACATCGGAAACCGCCCGATCTTCGTGACCCCGAACGCGATCGATACGAAGTGGGGGCCGGATGATCTTCGCGCGCTTGCCGACTGCGGTGTTGGCCGCACCATGGTGCCGAAAGTGCGGAACGTGGGTGACGTGGATCGGGTTGCCACTCTCTTCGATCAGCTCGGTTGTCACCCCGACCTGATTCCGATCATCGAGACACCAGGTGGGGTCGCTGACGTTGACCGCATCGCGTCTCACGAGCGGGTCGTGGCAATGTCTTTCGGGGAGGGGGACCTCAGCGCTGCGCTAGGCACCAAGATCTATCCGAGCGCACCAGGCGTGGTGAACCCGATCCTTGACTACGCCCGGGCGAAGGTCGTGATTGCGGCAGGAACTGCAAGCAAGGCGTGTTACGACGCGGCCTTTGTCAATGACATCAAGAACCTCGATGAGTTCCGTGCGCGTGTGGTCGCGAGCGCTCACATCGGGTTCACCGGCTGCGACGCCATCTATCCGCCCTTCATCGAGATCATCAATGAGGCTTACTCGCCCACAGAAGAGGAGATCTCCCACGCGCACGAGGTGCTTCGAGCCTATGCAGAAGCAGAGGAGAAGGGTGCGCCGGCGGTCCAGCTCGCCGATGGCACCGTCTTGCTGATTCATGACCGCATCAAGGCGCAGAAGATCCTTGCCCGGGCACGCCACTGACTGGGAAGGACCGTCCATGACTGACAGGGCTGAGCAGCCAGCCGTCTCGGCCGAAGTACTGCCGGGACTGCCGTTGCGTACTTCCGCAGACACCGATGGTGACGTCAGTCGGGTCTTGTCGAAGCTCGAGCGCGGTGGACTCGACCTGCGAATCCTTCGCACCATCGCGAACTCACCGAACTGCTTTCGACCGTTCATCCTCATGAGCGATGCGCTGAACAACCGGGCGGTCCTCCCGGCCCGGTGCCGGGAGCTCGCGATCCTCTGGCTGGCTGCCAGAGATCGGGTCGGGTACGAATGGGAAGAGCACATCTCGATGTCGTCGAACGCGGGTGTCACCGAGGAAGAACGTGATGCCTTGGCCGGCTCGCGAGATCCAGTTGAGAGCATGGACTCGTTGTCTGACGCTGACCGGGTGGTTCTGCGAGCCGTCAAGGACCTTGCCGACTCGGGCCGGATGGACGTCGCGACTTGGAACAGCCTCTCCGAGCTCTGGGGCGTGGCGGGAGCACTCGACGTTCTGTTCGTCTTCTGCTGGTGGGGCAAGTTCGTGCCAGCCGCGATTCGCGCGATCGGGCTCGAGCCGTCCGCCCCAGTTTGGTAGTCGCTGTCCCCGAGTCATGGCTCGGCCTCACCTGTCCGGTTCTCCCAAGGAAGTGACATATGACGTCGCCATCGCCCGAATATCTGGAGTCCGAGCTAGAGCTTCTTGCCAGCGGCTACCGGCTGGCCGAGGCGCCCGTCGCGGACGACGGGAACACCGTCTTCTTCTCCGACGTCCGTGGCGGCGGTGTGTACTCGGTCGTCGGCGATGATCTCGCGCAGGTGATTCCGCATCGCAAGGGCATCGGGGGAATGGTGCGCCACGTCGATGGCGGATTCATCGTCTCGGGCCGAAATGTCTCGCACAAGGGTCCCGATGGGGAGACCACGATCATCATCGACCGGGACGCCGAATCGGGCAGGTTCATCTTCAACGACCTGACGACCGATTTCGCGGGCCGCATCTACGTCGGCGCGTTCGCGACGAACTCGCCATGGGAGGCCGACGAGCAGGGTCGTCGGGGCAGTCTCGTGATGGTCGACCTCGATGGCCGGGTCTACACCGTCGACGATGACGTTGAAGCACCGAACGGAATGTCGGTGTCTGCGGACGGTCGTAGCCTCTATGTGATCGAGACCGGGCGATGCCTTGTGTGGCGATACGCGATCGGCGCGGATGGTCGTCTGGAAGGCAAGGAGCGGTTCGTCGACTTCGGCGAAGACATGCCCGACGGGATGGCCGGCACAGCCGATGGAGGTCTCTGGGTAGCGATGGCCCGATCGGGTGCGATCAGCGTCATCGCACCCGACGGCACGATCACGACGCGGCTGCCGATGCCCACTCCGATGGTGTCGAGCCTGGCGTTCGGAGGACCTGACTCCAGGACGGTTTACATCTGCACCGGAACCGTGCCGGACGGCGAGATAGGCGGCGCGGTGTACCGGTCGCGAGCGGTGAAGCCAGGGCTTCGGGTGCCGTTCGCGCGCATACCGATCGAGACGGCATAACGAAGTGTCGTCCCCGGGATTGCAAGCCGTCGTCTCCGGCCTCGGTCAGTCGGAGGTCGGCAGGAGGCTGTTTCGACCGGCGATCGATCTCACGCTCGATGCCGCACTAGCGGCTATCGAGGATGCGGGTTTGACACCAGCCGACATCGACGGACTGAGCGCCTACCCAGGCGCCGGTCATTCTCGGCCGGGGTTCGGTGGTCCGTCGCTTGTCGCGATTCACGATGCGTTGCGCCTGAATCTGTCCTGGTACGGCTCAGGGTTCGAGGTGCCCGCTCAGATGAGCGCGATCATCTCGGCGGCGATGGCCGTGACAACCGGCCTGGCTCGACATGTGCTTGTGTACCGCACGGTCACCGAGGGATCTGCCCGCGCCCTTGCAAAAGGCAATGCCCGAGCTGAGCCAGGGCAGTCCGCAGCGGTGAGCGCCGCTGACGCCCTTGACCTGACCGGACCTGCTCAGTGGTGGCGAACCTACGGAGTGACTGGAGCGCCTCAGTGGTATGCGCCATATCTGCGGCGGTACATGCATGACTTCGGGCTGACGCGCGAGCAGCTGGGTCAGCTCGCAGTGTCCGCGCGCATCATGGCGGCTCGCAATCCCAAGGCCATCTACAAAGAGCCCATTGGGCTCGATGACTATCTCTCGGCCAGAATGATCAGTGACCCCATCTGTCTGTATGACTGCGATGTTCACTGCGATGGTTCCACCGCTTTCGTTGTCTCCGGGGCAGACCTCGTCAGTGACCTGCCGCGTCCCGGCGTGCGGATCGAAGCAGTTGGCTGCGGCGCCGGCCCGCGGATGTACAACGACCAACTGCTCGACTTCTGGTTCGGGGCGCCCGCAGCCAAGCAGATGTGGTCGCGGACCGACCTTCGTCCGGCCGATGTGGACGTGGCTGAGATCTATGACGGCTTCACCGTCATTACGTTGTCCTGGTTGGAGGCTCTCGGCCTGTGCGGGCGCGGTGAAGCAGGCAGCTTCATCGAAGACGGGCGCTCGATCGCGCTCGACGGTCCGCTGCCGCTGAATACGAACGGTGGCCAGCTCGCGGGAGGGCGGCTACACGGCCTTGGGTTGTTTCATGAGGCATGTGTCCAGCTTCGCGGCGACGGCGGTGAGCGTCAGGTGGCGGATGCCGAGGTCGCGGTTGTAGCTAACGGCGGCCTTCCCAACATGTCCTGCGCGCTATTGACGAGGTCGAAGTGAAGGCGAAGACGGAGCCCACAAGCGAGTTCTTCTGGACCTCTGGCGCCGACGGGAGACTGCGGCTGCTCAAGTGCTCCTCCTGCGCCCTCTACTTCCATCCTCCAGCGCCTCGCTGCCCTCATTGCCGGTCGAGCGACGTAGCACCGGCCGCGGTTTCGGGAGTGGGCTTGATCGAGTCATTCACGATGCAGACCGCAGTCGATGGGCGACAGCGCGCCATCGTCTGGGTGCGTCTTGCGGAACAGGACGACTTGCGTCTGACGTCTGAGCTGGTAGGTCCAACCGACCAGCTTCAAATCGGCATGCGCGTCGCGGTGGAGTTCCAACAGCGGACGCCTGAGGTGTTCGTGCCTGTGTTCAGAGCCCAAAGTGGTTGAGCACCTGGCAGTGACGCGGTGCGAGCATGGGGTTGCCACCGTCACGATCAACCGCGTCGATCGGCGGAACGCACTCAGTCTGGAGACCTGTCAGCAGGCGATTGCCGCGGTTGATGCACTCCCTGCCGACGGCGCTGTCGTCATTACGGGTGCTGGTTCGGTGTTTTCGAGTGGCGCGGACTTGAAGGACTCGGCTGCGAATCGTGGTCGACTGGGTTCGGAGTTCTTGCTGTTGTTCGACCGGCTGGCGTCACGGAGCTCGATTGTTGTCGCGGCCATCAACGGGCCGGCTGTCGGCCTGGGAGCGCTGCTGGCTTTGGCCGCAGATCTTCGGATCGCTTCGTGCTCCGGCGTGCTCGAGGTCCCGGCGCTGCGGCTGGGGCTAAGTCTGCGGGAGGTCCTGGTACGACGCGCGGCTGAGCGACTAGGCGACTCGCTCACTCGAATGCTGTTACTCGGCACCCTGTCTTTGTCCGCGGACCGCGCACAGCAGTGCGGCCTGGTCACGGACGTCGTCGATCCTGTCCTGCCAGCCGCACAGCACGTCGCACACCAGGTCGCGACGTTCGCGCCCGAAAACGTGGGGGCGATCAAGCGCTCCATGCTCGGGCAGGGAAACAACGCTGCCCTGCCCCTGATTGTCTGACAGCGGGCTACGCGCGAATCCAACGCATCGCTGCGTCGGCGCTGTCCATCGGGTTGGAGTTGAACGCGATTGCTGCGTTCGGTGCGTGGCGATGGACCAGGTCACGCACTCGTAGTCCTACGCCCCGAGGGCGCCGAGAATACGAGTTCGACAGCCGTGATTTCTACCTCGCCGGGATCGATCTCACCAATACCCGCAAGTACCAGAATCTGATGGCCGGCAACCACCGGGTCGCGCTGGTAGTCGACGATATCGCCGCCGCGGAGCCATGGACGCCGCGGTTTGTGCGCGTGTACGGCACTGCCAAGGTGGTCCACCGCAATGGACATGCCGGGTCGGGTCAGTATCTGCAGGCGGCTAGCTCCGGAAGCCGGTTGACAGGGCGCGGAGGGCTTCATCGAGGTAGGTCGTCAGGTCGGCGTCGGCCCTGGCGAGCCAGACGTCATATGCCGCACGGCATGCCGCCAGCGTCGTACGCCCGATCGCCATCGGCTGCAACGAGTCGGCAGGCTGACCCATGCGCGAGGCGGCGAACTCGGCGACGGTGCGCTCCCAGGCGTCGTAGTGCAACGACGCACTCGCTTGTAGGTCCGGATCCGAGCCGATCAGGCTCATCCTGGTTCGCAGCTCCGGGACGTCCTCAGCGCGGTAGCGGTTCACGCTGAGTACGACCTCACGGATCGCGGTCATCAGGGATGTCTTCGCGGCGACGTGGGCAAATGCATCGCGCAGCGCGTCGACCTCGTTGTCGAAGTCGTGCCAGAGCACGGCCGTCTTGGAGTCGAAGTAGCGGAAGAACGTCCGCTTGCTGACGCCTGCGCCGGCCGCGATCTGCTCGACCGATGTCTGAGCGAAGCCGTGTGCCGCGAACAGCTCGAGCGCCACCAGTTCGAGCTCTCGCGCGCTGGTCGAGCTAGGTCGGCCGGCTGGCATGTGGTTGATTCTGACACTCAGTGCCGTTATTGTCCTCCCACCGACAGACGAAGGGATTCGTGCCATGACGCCGACCGTGACCGCCGCAGTAGTCAGCGAGACTGCATCGACCGAGGTGGGCTCGACCACCGACGAGGCACTAGTCGTAGAAGACGTGCTCGTCGAGGACGTCTCGATCGACGGCATGTGCGGTGTCTACTAAGCCCTTCGATCTGGACGCCGCCTGGCAGGTTCACCCCAGCGTCGCCATTCGGCCGGAGCGCTTCGGTGCGCTGCTCTACCACTTCGGTACGCGTCGGCTGTCGTTTCTGAAGACGCCAGCCTTGCTCGACGCGGTCCAGCGGCTCGACCAGTCGACGTCGGCACGTGTCGCGCTCGAGGATGCCGGCATCACTGGTGACGAGACCTCGTCCTACGAGCGGGCGCTGGCCGGTCTCGCCAAGACCGACATGATCCGCGAGCGGGTGGCGTCGTGACGATGACCCTGCTGGACGAGTTCGAGCTCGGGCTTGACGCGCCCATCTGTCTGACGTGGGAGCTCACCTACGCCTGCAACCTCGCCTGCACTCACTGCCTGTCGAGCTCGGGTCGGCGCGACCCGCGTGAGCTGACGACGGCGGAGTGCAAGACGCTGATCGACACGTTCGAGCGGATGCAGATCTTCTACGTGAACATCGGCGGCGGCGAGCCGACGGTCCGCAGTGACTTCTGGGAGCTTGTCGACTACGCCACCGCCCATCACGTCGGGGTGAAGTTCTCGACAAACGGTGTGAAGATCACTCCCGCGGTGGCGCAGCGACTCGCTGCCAGTGACTACGTCGACGTGCAGATCTCGATCGACGGCGCTACCGCTGAGGTCAATGACGCGGTACGAGGTCCGGGCTCGTTCGCGACCGCGATCCGCGCGATGGAGAACCTCGCTGCAGCCGGGTTCAAAGGCTTCAAGATTTCCGTGGTCATGACTCGGCACAATGTCGGTCAGCTCGACGCCTTCAAAGCGATCGCCGACTCCTACGATGCCCAGCTGCGAATCACAAGGCTGCGTCCAGCCGGCCGCGGCGCGTCGGTGTGGAACGAGCTGCATCCGACTGCTGTGCAACAGCGAGAGCTCTACGACTGGCTGGTCGCCAACGGCGAGGGCGTGCTCACCGGCGACTCGTTCTTCCACCTCAGCGCCTATGGCGAGCCGCTGCCCGGGCTCAACCTTTGTGGCGCCGGTCGCGTGGTCTGTCTGGTCGATCCGGTCGGTGACGTCTATGCGTGCCCGTTCGCGATCCACGAGCAGTTCCTCGCCGGCAACGTCCGCAACGCAGGTGGCTTCGAGACGGTCTGGCGCGAGTCCGACCTGTTCCTGGAGCTTCGCAGCCCGCAGACCGGTGGCGCCTGCACCAAGTGCTCGTCGTACGACTCATGTCGGGGCGGCTGCATGGCGGCGAAGTTCTTCACCGGGCTGCCGCTGGACGGTCCCGACCCTGAATGTGTGAAGGGGTACGGCGAAGCGCAGCTTGCGACCGTCGCCGCTGGTACGACGCCGCTTCCGTCGCCGGACCATTCTCGTGCTGTGCCGATCACGATCGGACGGCGCCCCGACCGGGCCTGCGACACCAGTCCGCTCACCTAGTCGTGACGAACCTCGTCGACCTCGCCTGGACCGACCTGCAGGACATCCGACCGATGCTGGTCGTGCCGTGCGGGTCGACCGAGCAGCATGGCCCGCATCTTCCGCTGTCGACGGACACCGACATCGCCATCGCGCTGTGCGAGGGCCTCGCTGCCTCACGGCCCGGCGTAGTCGTCGCGCCGCCGCTTGCCTACGGCTCGAGCGGCGAGCACGCGGGATTCCCCGGGACGCTGTCGATCGGTCAGCAGGCCTTGGAGCTAGTCGTGATCGAGCTCGTGCGCTCAGCCGCAGAAGCCTTCGATGCCGTCGTACTGGTGTCCGGACACGGTGGCAACGCCGCCACGCTCACCCGAGTGGTCAGGCAGCTGAGCGACGAGGGGCACCAGGTACACCTGCACTTCCCGCGATGGGAGGGCGACGCACACGCCGGCCGCACCGAGACGGCATTGATGCTCGCGCTACGCCCCGAGGCCGTCCGGCTCGACGTAGCGGAGGTGGGAGACACTCGGCCGCTCGCCGAGCTGCTGCCCGCCCTTCGCGCATCGGGCGTCCACGGCGTCAGCGCGAACGGTGTGCTCGGCGATCCTCGTGAGGCGACGGCTG
>DATAVE010000087.1:0-10250 GCA_036267875.1 Mycobacteriales bacterium | reverse complement strand
AAGCCGGTCCTTGGCCTCCTCGATCGCCGCCCGCACGTCCTTCACCCCGGCCGTCACCGCGGACAGCTCGACGAACCGCCGACCGGAGGCGAGCAGCCGGGCGAGCGTCGTCTTGCCGGTGCCTGGCGGCCCCCACAGCAGGACACTCGTCGCAGCGCCGCCCTCGACGAGCTGGCGCATCGGTGACCCGGGACCGAGCAGATGGTCCTGCCCGACGACCTCGTCGAGGGTTCGCGGCCGCATCCGGGCCGCGAGCGGCGCAACCTTGCTCAGCACGCTCTCGGCGGCATCGCTGAACAGATCTGACACGGCCGCAGCCTATGCGCCGCCACGACGGTGACACTTGCGGCTGGGCGCGGTTCGCGCTGTCATGGACGCTGACCGGCAAAGCCCAGCGAACGGCGGGTGAGACGCCATGAAGCGCGCTCGACACCAGTCCACGATCGGCCTGCTCGCCCTTGCAACACTGATGACAGGGCTGACCCCGGCGGCAATCGCACAGCCGAGAACGTCAGCCGCCGCACTCCCGGCGCAGGCGCTCCAACAAGTCGGGAGCTACAGCGCCGAAACCGGCTATCCGCTCAAGTGCGGCATCTGCCATCAGAACTACCCGTACGGCAACTGGGCACTGCCCGACGGCTACGTCCTCGCCACCAGGTCGGACGGCCTCCTGGAACTCAGTCGGCTACGTCCGAACTCCGGGGTCCTGACGGTCGAGACGATCGACCCCACGACGTTTCGCGTCACCGGACGGCACACGATCAACGTCTCCGGCGGCTGGAAGATCGACGACGACTACCTGGCCTCGGACGGCAGCCTCTACGTGCTGACGACCCACAGCAACAACGACGACTCCGATTCACGCGAAGTGGTTGCCGTCCGCAAATACGACGGCGAGCTCCAGCAGGTCGGCATCGCCAGGCTGACCAGCGGATCGGTACCTCAGGGGGTCAACTACGCGCCCGCGACAGGCTCACCTGCCATGACAATGCTAGGCACAAAGCTTCTGGTCAGCATGGGACGTCTGCTCTACGCCACCGCAGGTCCAGGCGAGCACCACGAGGCATCCATGGCATTTGTCGTCGACACCTCGACGATGGCCGCCGCCGCGACCGCAGCGACGTACGCATCGCATTCGTTCAACCAGTTCGTCGCGACCGATGGCAGCCTCGCGCTGTTCCTGGACCACGGCGACGCCTACCCGCGGGCACTCGCCCTCGACGAGATAACCGGCTATCTGACGGGGATGCCCGGCAGCTGCGCGGACTGCGAGGTGCGCCGCCTCGACATCCTGAAGTTCCGCGGCTCGCTCGGCAACAACTTCACCGGCGCGACTGCGAATGGCTTCGCCGATGGCCCGTCCGGCGCCCTGACCACGGGCGTCGCCGATCCCGACCAACACCCGCTCGACGGCGCGCATGGCAACGAACCGTCGCTCATGCCGAACGCCTACCTGATCTCCACCGATCTGACGACCGGAACCTCGCGATTCCAATGGCTGACCCGCAATGCGCCGACCAACCCCAAGGACGTGGTGGGTCAGCCACGGCTGGTGCAGGTCGGCACCGATAGTTTCGCCATCCTGTTCGACCAGCGACTTGGGAGACAGCAGCTTTTGGAGTACCGGCTGGTCAACTCGGCAGGCGACGTGCTCGCCTCCCGTAGCTGGCACAACGTGCAGTTCGGCGCGCTGGGCGAGCCCGCCGTCGCGGCTGACCGAATCTTCTGGGTCAGTCCGAAAGTCGAGAGTCACCCTGGCTCCGACTATCTCCGCGGCCTGGACGTCACGAACCCGATGAAGCCCACCCTGCTCAGCCGCTGACCGCTCGCTCCTCGGGAACTGTGTCGATCCCGGCTTCCTTGCGTTGCTCAGCAGTGATCGCCGTCGGTGCTCCGGTGAGCGGATCGCCACCGCTCGAGGCCTTCGGGAACGCCATCACCTCCCGGATGGCGTCAGTCCCGACTAGCTCGGCGGCGAGCCGGTCGACGCCGAAGGCGATGCCGCCATGGGGTGGCGGGCCGTACTTGAACGCCTCGAGCAGGAAGCCGAACTTGCTCTGCGCCTCATCGCGCGTGAGGCCGATCGTGTCGAAGACCCGCTGCTGCATCTCACCGCGATGGATCCTGATCGAGCCGCCACCAAGCTCGACGCCGTTGCCGACGACGTCGTACGCCCGAGCCAGCGCTTGTTCTGGATCTTTGTGGAAGGTGTCCGCGAACTCGGCCGTCGGCGCCGTGAACGGATGGTGAACCGCAGTCCAGCCACCACCATCAGTGGGCTCGAACATCGGTGCGTCGATGATCCAGAGAAAGCGCCACTCGTCCTCGCGCAGCAGCCCTTGCTGCTTGCCGACGGTGAGCCGCAGGGCGCCGAGCAGCTCGAGCGTCGTACGCCGAGGGCCGGCCGCGAACAGGATCGCGTCGCCCGCTTGCGCGCCGGCGGCCGCCGGGATCGCCTCCAGCCGCTCCGGCTCGAGCTTGGTGATCGAGCCCCTCGGCTCGCCGTCGTCGGGAATCAGCAGCCAGGCGATGCCCTTGCCGCCGCGCGACTTCGCCCAGTCCTGCCAGTCGTCGAGCTCGCGACGGCTGTAGGACGCACCGCCCGGCACCACCACCGCGCCGACGTGCTCGGCCTGGAACACCCGGAACTCGGTGCCCGCCATCAGCTCTGTGAGATCGACCAGCTCAAGATCGCATCGCAGGTCCGGCTTGTCCGAGCCGTAGCGGCGCATGGCCTCCCAATAAGTCATCCGCGGGAACGGCGTCGGCAGCGCCACGTCGCGGATCTCACGCCACAGCGTCGACAGCAGCTCCTCGGTGAGCGCGAAGATGTCTTCCTCGTCGAGGAACGACATCTCGATGTCGAGCTGGGTGAACTCCGCGGTGCGATCCGCACGGAAGTCCTCGTCGCGGAAGCAGCGAGCTATTTGGTAGTAGCGCTCGAGGCCACCGACCATCAGCAGCTGCTTGAACAGCTGCGGCGACTGCGGGAGCGCGTACCAGTGACCAGGCTGCAGCCGCACCGGCACCAGGAAGTCGCGCGCGCCCTCGGGCGTCGATCGCGTGAGGTACGGCGTCTCGATGTCGAGGAACTCGTGCGACTCCATGACCCGGCGAATGATCGAGAGGATCTTCGCGCGCGTTCGAATCGCGCGTGCCGGGCCGGTGCGCCGCAGGTCGAGGTAGCGATGCCGCCAGCGAAGGGTCTCGTCGACGCCGGACTCGATGTCGTCTGCGCCGTCGATCGGGAAAGGAACCGGCTCGGACGAGCTCAACACCTCGAGCCCAGACGCGACGACCTCGACGTCACCGGTTGCTAGCGCATCGTTGGTGTTGCCCTCGGTTCGCGCCGTGACAGTGCCCGTGACGCTGATGCACCACTCGCTACGCAGCTGCGTGACCTCGGAGAGCTCACGGCAAACGACCTGCACGATGCCGCTGCCATCACGCAGGTCTAGGAAGGTCACTCCTCCGTGGTCGCGCCGACGTGCGACCCAGCCCGCGAGCGTGACGTCGGTCCCGACGTCGCCGCCACGAAGGCGGCCCGCCTCATGGGTGCGGATCACTGCACTCCTCCTGTGATGACTGGCCGAAGGTCGGCGGCCGGCGGCGACCAGAGGTCGGGGTCGGCATCCACCTGCTCACCCGATCGGATGTCGCGTACCTGACCTGGACCGTCCGACTGCGGGAACCAGACGTACGGGATGCCGCGTCGCTCGGCGTACTTGATCTGCTTGCCGTACTTGTCTGCTGCCGGCGCGACCTGCGTCGCGATCCCGCGGTGGCGAAGCTTGGACGCGACCTCCATGCACTGGCCGCGCGACTCGTCGTCGGGCAAGGCGACGAGGACGCACGTCGGCACCTTGCGGCTGATGTCGAGCAGGTTCTGGCCGAACAGTCGGCCGAGCATCCGGGTGACGCCGATCGAGAGCCCGACGCCGGGATAGGTGACATCACCATCGGAGGCGAGAGCGTCGTAGCGACCGCCGGAGCAGATCGAGCCGAGGTGTTCGTGACCGACCAGGAAGGTCTCGTAGACGGTCCCCGTGTAGTAGTCGAGCCCACGAGCAACACTCAGATCCGCGACGAACAGCCCCTCGGCCTGCGCCCGACCGGCTTCGATCACGCGGGTCAGCTCGTCGAGGCCTTCGTCGAGCAAGGGATCGCTCGCGCCAAGCGCGCGCACCCGATCGGCGAAGGAGTCGTCGGTCGTGGAGATCTCGGCGAGCGCCAGGCACGCCTCGGCCTGCGCGGTCGTGCAGCCAGCGGTCTCGGTCAGCAACGCCCGGACCTTCTCGGGACCGATCTTGGCGAGCTTGTCGACCGTGCGGAGTACGGCGGTGTAGTCGCCGATGCCAAGGCCGCGATAGAAGCCCTCGGGAATCTTGCGGGTGTTGACGTGCATCCGGATCGGCGGCAGCGGGAGCTTGCCGAGCGCCTCGGCGACGACCAGCGGGAGCTCGACCTCGTAGTGAAACGGCAGAGCGTCTCGATCCACTACGTCGATGTCCGCTTGCAGGAACTCGCGGTAGCGGCCCTCCTGCGGTCGCTCGCCACGCCAGGCCTTCTGAATCTGGTATCGCCGGAACGGGAACTCGAGCTTTCCGGCGTTCTCCAGGACGTAGCGCGCGAAGGGCACGGTCAGGTCGAAGTGCAGCCCGATCCCTTGGTTTAGGTGAGCACTGTCGCCTTCTTCAGCGTCAGCCTGCAGCCGGCGGAGCAGATAGATCTCCTTGTCGGTCTCGCCTTTTCGCAGCAGCTGGTCGAGCGGCTCGATCGACCGGGTCTCGATCGGCGCGAAACCGTGCAGCTCGAAAGTCTCACGCAGCGAGTCGACGACCTGCTGTTCGATCATCCGCTGCGAGGGCAGCCACTCGGGAAACCCCGACATCGGGGCAGGCTTGGCCATCGGGTCAGAGTCCCCTGGTCACAGGCGGCAGCGTGACTCCGCTTGCGGCGCGCTCTTCCGCGAGCTCGAGCAGGAACGGGTTCATCGCCCGCTCGCGGCCGATGGTCGTGTCCGGGCCATGTCCAGGACGTACGACGAACTCGTCCGGCAGCCGCAACGGGATACGCCCCAGCGAGTCGAGGATCTCGGCGTACGAGCCGCCTGGCATGTCCGTGCGTCCGATCGAGCCGGCAAACAGCAAGTCGCCAGAGAAGAAGTCGGTCCCGGCGGTGAAGGTGACCGAGCCCTTCGTGTGACCAGGCGCCCAGTCCACGGCGAGTTCGAGGCCGGCCAGGCTCAGCGTCTCGCCGTCGCGAAGCTCACGAACGTCACTCGGCTCGGTCCACTCGAGCCGGCCGAAGATCGGAGTCCCTGGCGGCACGCCGAGGCCCATTGTCGGATCGGTGAGCATCGCGCGGTCTGCCGGGTGGATCAGCGCGGGGATGTCCTTGGCGCCACAGACGGGCGTGACCGCCCAGGTGTGGTCGAGGTGACCGTGAGTGAGCAGCACTGCGACGGGTGCGAGCTTGTGCTCGGCGAGGATCTCCTCGAGCCGGTCCTCGGACTCGACGCCGGGATCGATGACCACGCACTGCTCACCGTGATCGGGCGCGACGACCCAACAGTTGGTCTCGAAAGGCCCGGCAGGGAAGCCGACGACGAGCACGAAAGTCCTTCCAGGGCGTCTTCAGGCAGATTTCAGGCCAGCCTATCGGCCGTGCTTCTAGACTCCCGAGTCGTTTGTCTTTTGCACCTGATGCGAGCCGGAGGATTACGTGGCGACCAGCCGACGTCGAGAGCGCGAGCTTGCGCGACGCCGATACGAACGCCGTCGACAGGCGGAGATCGAGCGTCGCGCGCAGACCAAACGGCGCAACACGATTGTCGGCGCAATCAGCGGAACCGCAGTCGTCATCGCGGTTCTGCTGATCCTCACGTTCACCGTCTTCACCGGCGGGTCGAGCAAAAAGGGTGCCGGCGCGAGCAGCACGGTGTCTCCGAGCGCATCGACGTCGACGACCGCATCGCCAGCTCCCGCTGCCCCGAAGACCTGCGCCACGATCAAGCCGAACCCACCGACCAAGGGGTCACCGGTCGTCCCGCAGGTGAAGGGCGCACTCAGCGACAAGCTCGTCAGCAAGGACATCAAGGTCGGTCACGGACCGGGCGCCAAGAAGGGTGCGACGGTCAAGGTGCTCTACACCGGTGTCTCGTGCGACACCGGCAAGGTATTCGACGCCTCCTGGCTGCACTCGCCGCTGAAGCCGTTCCCGGTCTCGCCGCTCGGCTCCGCAAACGTCATCGCGGGCTGGAACCAGGGCCTGATCGGAATCAAGGCCGGTGGCACCCGTGAGCTGGTCATTCCTGCATCACTCGCGTACGGCGCTGCCGGCCAGGGCACCATCCAGCCGAACGACACCTTGGTCTTCCTCGTCGAGGCCAAGTCCGTAAAGAATGGGCTGTAGCGCGTGAGGACATCGCGACTGGCCGCACTCCTCGTGGTGCCGGTAGCCGTATTCGCTGCCGGCTGCGGCAGCTCGAGCAGCGGCGGAGCCGCGACCGGCTCCGCACAGGTGTCACCGAGCGCGATCCCGACGGCGACCAACGCCAACGGGTGCACTCCCGCTCCGGCGCTGCAGAAGACTCCGCAGAGCTACTCGAGCGAGCCGCCCCTGACGATCTCGCCGACGACGTACACCGCGACGATTGTCACGAACTGCGGAACCATCGTCGTCGCGCTGGACGGCAAGGACGCGCCGCACACCGTGAACTCGTTCAACTTCCTGGCATCAAAAGGCTTCTTCAACGACACGCCCTGCCACCGGCTCACGACTGCCGAGGCGGGCATCGATGTGCTCCAGTGCGGCGACCCGACGGGGACCGGGTCGGGCGGCCCGGGGTATGAGTTCCAGGACGAGAACCTCAAGGGTGCGACCTACCCGGCGGGCACCGTCGCGATGGCGAACAGCGGGGCGAACACGAACGGCAGTCAGTTCTTCCTGGTCTACGGCAAAACGCCGCTGCCACCCAAGTACACGCCGTTCGGGCACATCGTCTCGGGTCTCGACGTGGTCCAGCGGATCGCTGCGGCCGGCACCGACAACAGCAACGGGTACGCCGGCGACGGCCGCCCGATTCAGCCGGTCGTGATCGAGTCCTTCACGGTCACGAAGGGCGCGCCCGCAGCTTAGATGCCGGAGGTCACGCGGTAGGCGTCGTAGACGCCTTCGACGCCGCGTACGGCGCCAAGCAGGTGGCCCAGATGCTTTGGGTCGCCCATTTCGAAGGTGAACTTCGACAGCGCGACGCGATCGCGTGAGGTGCTCACCGACGCCGACAGGATGTTGACGTGTGCGTCGGAGAGCACGCGCGTCACGTCGGCGAGCAACCGGCTGCGATCGAGCGCCTCGACCTGGATCGCGACCATGAACACCGATCCTGACGTCGGCGCCCACTCGACCTCGACGAGGCGTTCCGGCTGAGTGGTCAGATCTGTCGCATTCGAACAGTCGGTGCGGTGGACCGACACACCGTGCCCGCGCGTGACGAAGCCGAGGATCTCGTCGCCGGGGACCGGCGTACAGCAGCGAGCGAGCTTGGCCCAAACATCTGACTCGTTCTTGACCATGACTCCGGGATCGCCACCGGAGCGATGGCGCCGTGGCGCACGGGTTGCCGTCTCGGTCTCAGCGATGTCTTCGACAGCGCCGTCGGGACCACCCAGCGCCTGAACCAGCCGGCTGACGACGGACTGTGCGGAGACGTGGTTCTCGCCCACTGCCGCGTAGAGCGACGACACATCGGCGTAGTGCATGTCCCTCGCCATCGTGACGAGTGCGTCGCCACCAAGCAGGCGCTGCAGCGGCAAGCCTGCCTTGCGCATCGCGCGGCTCAACAGCTCCTTGCCGGCCTCGATCGCATCCTCGCGACGCTCCTTGGCGTACCACTGCCGGATCTTGTTGCGTGCCCGCGGCGACTTGACGAACGACAGCCAGTCTCGACTTGGCCCAGCGGTCTCTGACTTCGAGGTGAACACCTCGACGACATCGCCGTTGTCGAGGGCCGACTCGAGCGGCACCAGCCGGCCGTTGACCCGCGCACCGATGCAGCGATGGCCGACCTCGGTGTGCACTGCGTAGGCGAAGTCGACGGCAGTCGCACCGGCTGGCAAGCCGATCACGTCGCCCTTCGGGGTGAACACGAAGCATTCCTGCGCGTGCAGGTCGAAGCGCAGCGAGTCGAGGAACTCCCCCGGGTCCTGCGTCTCGCGCTGCCAGTCGACCAGCTGGCGCAGCCAACTCATCTCGTTCTCGGTCCCGCCACGCGGCGCGACTGCCTTGTATTCCTTGTACTTCCAGTGCGCCGCGATGCCGTACTCAGCGGTCCGGTGCATCTGGTGGGTGCGGATCTGGATCTCGACGGGCTTGCCTTGCGGCCCGATGACCGATGTGTGCAACGACTGGTAGAGGTTGAACTTGGGCATTGCGATGTAGTCCTTGAACCGGCCCGGCATCGGGGACCAGATCGTGTGGATCACGCCGAGCGCGGCGTAGCAGTCGCGTTCGGTTTCGACGGTGATCCGCACGCCGACGAGGTCGTTGATGTCATCGAACTCGCGCCCACCAGCAACCATCTTCTGGTAAATCGAGTAGTAGTGCTTCGGCCGACCGGTCACGACGGCCTTGACCTTCGACGCCCGCAGCTCGGTCTGGACTCGCTCGCTTACACCCGCCAGATAGGTGTCACGCGACGGAGCCCGCTCGGCGACCAGCCGGACGATCTCGTCGTACCGCTTGGGGTAGAGCGTCGCGAACGACAGGTCCTCGAGCTCCCACTTGATGGTGTTCATACCGAGTCGATGAGCCAGCGGCGCGTAGATCTCGAGCGTTTGCTTGGCAAGGCGCTGCTGCTTGTCCGGCGGCAGCCACATCAGGGTGCGGACGTTGTGCAGCCGGTCGGCAAGCTTGAGGATCAGGACCTTGGGGTCGCGAGCCATCGCCACGACCATCTTGCGGATCGTCTCCGCCTCGGCCGACTCGCCGTACCTGACCTTGTCGAGCTTGGTCACGCCGTCGACGAGGCGTCCTACCTCGTCACCGAAGTCTCTGGTGACATCCGCAAGCGAGAGCGTGGTGTCCTCAACGGTGTCGTGCAGCAGGGCCGCGCACAGCGTCGGCGCCTCCATGCCGATCTCGGCAACAATCTGCGCGACTGCGAGCGGGTGAGAGATGTACGCGTCGCCGCTGCGTCGCTGCTGACCGCGATGCGAGCGCTCCGCGACGTCGTAGGCCCTGGCGACCATCCGTACGTCGGCCTTCGGATGGTTGGCACGAAGGGTCTTCAGCAACGGCTCGAGCTCCGGCGGCGGTGCTGATTTCGAGCCACCGGAAAGGCGCGCGAGCCTGGCACGCATACGAGCGGCCGCAGCGGGCTCGGCGATGGACTCGAATGCCGCAGCCTGATCCGGGAAGTCCGAAAGCTCCGCTACGTCGGGCGCTTCGGGCACGAGCTCGTCCGCTACCGGGACGATCTCGCTCGACATGGCCCCGCTCCCCTTCGCTGACTCGTTTCCAAGTCTAACGATCGCAAGTTGTCAGGCTCGTACGTCGCTATAACGGCGTACGAGCCTGACAACTTCCTAGACCCCGGAGGCGAGGCCCGTGGGCAGCAGTGTCAAGACGTTGACCGGGAGCGAGCCGAGCACCGTGGTCGGGATCCCGAAGAAGGCCGAGAGAGTGCCGAGTTGCAGCGCTGACAGCACGCCGGACGGCAGAGCCGAGATCAGCGTCGTCGGTGAGACACCGGACGGCACCGAGATCGGCAAGCCGGCGAGGATCATCCCGACGAGGTTGCCGACGATGGGAAGGCTCGCGAGGCCGGGCAGGCTGGGCAGGCCGCTACCCGTCAGGTCGCTGACCGGCAGCAGGCTGAGGAAGCCCACCGGCAGGCCGCTGAGCGTGCTCGCCGGGATGCCGATCAGGGACGCCACGCTCGACAGCGTCGACGTGGCCAATCCGAGGGAAGAGATCAGATCAGTCGGCGACAGGCCCGCCGGGATGCTGAGCGGCAGTCCGGCCGGCGGCGTGACGTACTGCACGAGGTTGCCGGGCAGCAGGCTCAGAATGCTCAACGGCAGACCCGACAGCACCGAGGTCGGTATGCCGAACAGCGTCGACAGCGACGACAGCTGCAAGGTCGAGAGCACTGTCGTGGGAACCGAGCCGATCAGCTGCGAGCCGGTCAGGCCGCCGTTCGTCGGCAGCGAGAACGGCAGCCCACCCAACACCGAGGACAGCAGCGA
>DATAVE010000086.1:0-23303 GCA_036267875.1 Mycobacteriales bacterium | reverse complement strand
GTGTCCGATCCGTCGTACGTCGTGGGCCTCGTATCCGATCTCCTCGCCGCCGCCTGACTCGAAGCAGCACACAAAGCCCCTCCGACGACGGCGGTACGCCGCTGCATGTCCGGTTCCGCGCGCACTTCGTGTGCTACTTCGGGGAAGGGGGCGGAATGATCGGTGTGGGACCTGTGTTGGCAGGAGTACGTAGCGACTACTACGCTGTGCCATAGCCGCCCCATCGGGGCGAGGTTCCCGCATTGCAGCGAGTCGGCGATTCCGGCAGCGAGCATCACCCAAAGCCAGTTGCCAAAAGTCCGATCCGCGGCTTCCCCGTCCCAACCCTTGGGGTTATTGCGACGAGCCAGCCCGGGCCGGCCCCACACACTTCCCACCGCGAAGGTGGGTTGCGATGCCGCCAGGTCATACCGGCCGCATTGCGTCAGCAAGGAAGGAACACGAGTGAGCGAAACTCACGAAGCTGAGTCCGCGAGCGCGACGGCGACTGTGTCATCTGACACCACGTCGTCGGACGCCAACGGCTCGGCACACGGGAGCGGCGCCGATGAGCGCCCCCGTCGTAAGGGTCTGTCCGGAATGCTGTTGCCCGAGCTTCAGACGCTCGCTGGCGACCTCGGCATTACCGGCACCGCCAAGTTGCGCAAGGGCGAGCTGATCGAGGCGATTCAGACCAAGCAGAACACTGCCTCGTCGCGCCCGGCGAGTAGGCCGTCGACGGACGAGCGTCCGGCTACCGACCACACGAGCAACGGCTCGAGCGAGCAGAACGGCGAATCGGTTCCGCGTCAGGACACCTACGACGGCGAGCGCCGTCAGGGTGACCGCCAGCAGGGTGACCGCCCGCAGCGTGACAACAACCGGCAGGGCGGCCAGAACGGCCAGCGCAACGGCGACCGTCAGGGTGGCCAGAACAACCAGAACAACAACCGCCAAGGTGGCCAGAACGGCCAGCGCGACAACAACCGCCAGGGTGGTCAGAACAACCAGAACACGCAGAACAACGACCGCGATGGCGGTCCGAACAACGGCTCGGCCAACGATCAAGGTGACGAGGACGAGTTCGGCAACCGCTCCCGACGCGGCCGGTTCCGCGAGCGCAACCGCGGCCGGGGCGGCAACCGTGAGCGGTACGGCAACGAAGCCGACCCGATCATCACCGACGACGACGTACTCGTCCCCGTCGGTGGCATCGTCGACATCCTCGACAACTACGCCTTCATCCGCACTGGCGGTTATCTCTCCGGCTCGGACGACGTCTACGTCTCGCTGTCGCAGGTACGCCGGTACGGGCTGCGCAAGGGTGACGCCGTCACTGGCGCGGTCAAGCAGCCACGCGAGGGCGAGCGCCGCGAGAAGTTCAACGCGCTGGTCCAGCTCGACGCCGTCAACGGCCTCGATCCAGAAGAGGCCAAGAAGCGACCCGACTTCGCCAAGCTCATACCGCTCTACCCGCAGGACCGCCTGCGACTGGAGACCGAGCCCAACGTATTCACGACGCGCGTCATCGACCTCGTCGCGCCGATCGGCAAGGGCCAGCGCGGCCTGATCGTCTCCCCGCCGAAGGCCGGCAAGACGATGGTGCTGCAGGCGATCGCCAACGCGATCACCACCAACAACCCCGAGTGCCACCTGATGGTCGTCCTCGTCGACGAGCGACCCGAAGAGGTCACCGACATGCAGCGCTCGGTGAAGGGTGAGGTCATCGCCTCGACCTTCGACCGGCCACCGACGGACCACACCAGCGTCGCGGAGCTCTCGATCGAGCGCGCCAAGCGACTGGTCGAGCTCGGCCACGATGTCGTGATCCTGCTCGACTCGATCACCCGCCTAGGTCGCGCCTATAACCTGGCGGCTCCCGCGAGCGGCCGGATCCTCTCCGGCGGTGTCGACTCGACCGCGCTCTACCCGCCGAAGCGGTTCCTCGGCGCCGCGCGCAACATCGAGAACGGCGGCTCGCTCACGATCCTCGCGACCGCACTGGTCGAGACCGGCTCCACGATGGACACAGTGATCTTCGAGGAGTTCAAGGGCACCGGGAACATGGAGCTCAAGCTCGACCGAAAGCTCGCGGACAAGCGGATCTTCCCGGCGGTCGACATCGACCCCTCGGGCACCCGCAAGGAGGAGATCCTCCTCGCTCCGGAAGAGCTGCAGATCGTGTGGAAGCTGCGCCGCGTCCTGCACGCCTTGGACTCCCAGCAGGCGATGGAGCTCCTGCTGTCCAAGATGAAGGAGACGCACAGCAACTACGAGTTCCTGCTGCAGATCCAGAAGACCACCCCGGGCGAGTAGGGAACAACCGAGCCTGCTGCCTGGTTCAGGCACACTGGAACGACCGGTACCGGTTCACCTCGCCCCTGAGGACCCGGCGACCACCATCGACAAGGAGTACTGCAATGAAGCCCGACATTCACCCCGAGTACGTCGAGACGACCGTCTCGTGCACGTGTGGCAGCACCTTCACCACGCGCAGCACCGCAAAGAACGGTGTCATCCACGCCGACGTCTGCTCGGCCTGCCACCCCTTCTACACGGGCAAGCAGAAGATCCTCGACACCGGTGGCCGCGTCGCTCGCTTCGAGCAGAGGTACGCCAAGAAGGAGAAGTAGCGACGGTCAGCATCGCCTGACCATCCCGCTACTCGACCGGAGCTGACCGAAGTGTTCGAACAGGTTGAAGACCTGGTAGCCGAGCACGCAGAGCTCGAAACGCAGATGTCCGATCCTGCGATCCATGGCGACCAGGCCAAGGCGCGCACGATCGGGCGTCGCTACGCCGAGCTCGGTCCGATCGTCTCCAAGTACGCCGAGTGGCGGCGTACCGGAGAAGATCTCGCGGCGGCGAAGGAGCTTGCCGAGGACGACGCGTCGTTCCGCGCTGAGATCCCCGATCTCGAGAGCGCCCTGTCGGACCTCACCGACGAGCTGCGGGTGCTGCTCATCCCGCGTGACGTCAACGACGACAAGGACGTCATCGTCGAGGTCAAGGCGGGCGAGGGCGGCGACGAGTCCGCGCTGTTTGCCGGCGACCTGCTGCGGATGTATCTGCGCTACGCCGAACGGCAAGGTTGGAAGACCGAGCTGCTCGACGCAACGGAGAGTGACCTTGGCGGCTACAAGGACGTCACCGTTGCGGTTCGCGGCCGTGGCGAGCCGATGCCGTGGAGCCGGCTGAAGTACGAAGGCGGCGTGCATCGCGTTCAGCGCGTGCCGGCGACCGAGTCACAGGGCCGGATCCACACCAGCGCCGCCGGCGTACTGGTCATGCCGGAAGCCGAGGACGTAGAGGTCGAGATCGACCCGAACGACCTGCGGATCGACGTCTACCGCTCGTCGGGGCCGGGTGGCCAGAGCGTCAACACGACGGACTCGGCGGTGCGGATCACGCACATCCCGACCGGCATCGTCGTCTCCTGCCAGAACGAGAAGTCCCAGCTGCAGAACAAAGAGAGCGCGATGCGCATCCTGCGCGCGCGGATGCTCCAGGCGGCGCAGGAAGCCGCCGCCGCCGAGGCCTCCGAGGCTCGCCGCAGCCAGGTCCGCACCGTCGACCGCAGTGAGCGGATCCGCACCTACAACTACCCCGAGAACCGGATCAGCGATCACCGGGTCGGCTTCAAGGCCTACAACCTCGATCAGGTGCTCGACGGCGACCTCGATGCCGTCGTGCAGTCGCTCGCCGACGCGGACACGAAGGCCGCTATCGGCGGTCCCGAAGAATGAGCAGCGAATGACCTCCGTCCGCGAGGCGACGCGACGGCTCGAGCGCGCCGGCGTCGCGAGCCCGGAGTACGACGCGCGCGCGTTGCTGCGTCACGCCACCGACACGGGCAGCGAGCTCGACGAGCTGCTTGCGGCGCGCGCAGCGCGTGTCCCGCTGCAGCACATCCTCGGCTCGACCGGCTTTCGCTATCTCGATCTCGCGGTCGGACCGGGCGTCTTCGTCCCGCGTCCGGAGACCGAGCTGCTCGTCGACGCCGTTCTTCGCGCGGTCGACGGGAACACCACCCCGAAGGTGGTCGATCTCTGCGCCGGGAGCGGCGCGATCGGGCTGTCGGTTGCCCACGAGCACCATGGTGCGACGGTCGACCTGGTCGAGGCGTCCGCAGAGGCATTCGAGTGGCTTCGCAAGAACGCGGACGGCGCAGAGCGCGTCACCGTGCACCACGCGGATCTTGCGGCGGAGCCTTCAGGTTGTGACGCGATGATCGACGTCGTGGTCTCCAACCCTCCCTACGTACCGCTCGACGAGCGCGAGCTCGTCGACCCCGAGGTCCGTGACCATGACCCACAGGTTGCGCTCTGGGGTGGCGAGGACGGGCTCGACGTCGTCCGACGCGTCGTCGATCGTGCGGCCGTGCTGCTTCGGTCCGGCGGGACGCTCGTCGTGGAGCACTCCGACCGGCAGGGCCAGTCGGTGCCCGAGCTCCTCGACAGGGCCGGCTTCCAAGACATCGCCGACCACAACGACCTGACCGGACGTCCCCGGTTCGCCACCGCAGTGTGGCAAGGATGAGCAAGGTCTACGACTGCGCGAACGCGACAGAGCGCGAGACGGGCATCGACGAGGCAGCCGCCGCTGTGCGCAGTGGCGAGCTCGTCGTGCTGCCGACGGACACCGTCTACGGCGTGGGCGCGGACGCCTTCCTGCCACAGGCGATCGACGGTCTGCTGGTGGCCAAGGGCCGGGACCGCAGCATGCCCGTGCCCGTCCTCGTCGCGTCCCCGAGCATGCTGAACGCGCTGGTCGACCAGATGCCGGAGACGGCTGCGGCGCTCTCCGAGCAGTTCTGGCCCGGCGCTCTGACCCTCGTGATGCGCCACACCTCACATCTCGTTTGGGATCTCGGGGACAGCAAGGGCACGGTCGCGGTACGGATGCCCGCCAGCGACATCGCCCAGGATCTGATCACTCGCACCGGCCCGCTGGCGGTGTCGAGCGCGAATCGATCCGGACATCCGCCGGCGACGACGATGCTCGACGCGCGGCTGCAGCTGGGCGCATCGGTGGCCGTCTACCTCGATGGCGGGCCGAGCGGCGCATCCGTGGCGTCATCGATCGTCGACGTCACGGGGGAGCAGCCAAGGCTGCTCCGCGCGGGCGCCATCGACCTCGAAGCGCTTCGCGAGGTCGTTCCCGACCTCGATGAGGGCTGAGGACGTGGCCGGCGATACCTATCGAATCCTCGTCGTCTGCACCGGCAACATCTGCCGGTCGCCATTCGCCGAGCGGCTGCTTCGGGTGCGCCTCGACGAGCGGTTCGGTGCCGCGGCTGCCTCCGTCGAGGTGTCGAGCTCGGGCACGTGGGGCCTCGTGGACGAGCCGATGCAGACCGAGTCCGCCGAGACGTTGCTCAGGTACGGCGGAAACCCCGAAGGCTTCGCGGCACGGGCCCTGTCTCCGGAGCAGATCGAGGAGGCCGACCTGGTGCTCGGGCTGACCCGCGAGCACCGAGCGAAGGTGGTCATGATGTCGCCGCGGGCCTCGGCACGCACCGTGACGTTGCTCGAGTACGCCCGACTCCTCACCGGCGTCGAGCCGGCGGACCTGCCGGCCTCCGCCGACGGGTTGCCAGGCCGGTTGCGGGCGATCACCGAGCTGGCGTTCAGCCGACGCGGCTACGTCCCGATCGCCGATCCGGCTGACGACGACGTGCCTGATCCGTACGGCGGCAAGATGGCTGCGTACGACCGGGCGGCCGAGCTCATCGATGCGGCGCTCGATGTGCCGCTCGCGCTGCTCAAGGGCTGACGACACGGCCGGAAACGCCAGCCTCGCCCGAGCGCGATAAGGCTTCCGTCGCGTCGTACAGTGATCCCACAATCGAGGCGGAGGAGGTCACGACCCGCCGTGCGCGAGTACGTGCTCACCGGGATCGTGGTCGCCGCTGTCACGTACCTGTTGACGCCGGTGGTGCTGCGCTTCGCAGTCGCCGCGGGAGCGCTCACCGAGGTCCGCGACCGCGACGTCCACACCATCCCTACGCCTCGCTTGGGCGGGATCGCGATGTTCGCGGGCATCTGCTCCGGGCTGTTGGTCGCGAGCCGGTTGCCGACACTGCATCGCGTCTTCGAGTCCAGTGATGCGCAGGGTGTGCTGTTCGGCGGCAGCGTCCTCGTCCTGATCGGCGCGGCTGACGACAAGTGGGGTCTGGACGCGCTCACCAAGCTCGCTGGCCAGATCGTGGCGGCCGGGATCATGGTGTTGCAGGGGGTGCAGCTGCTCTACATCCCGTTGCCAGGCGGGGGAGCACTCTCGCTCGACTCCGACATCGGGGTGCCGCTCACGGTGCTGTTCGTGGTCGTGACGATCAACGCCATCAACTTCATCGACGGGCTCGATGGCCTCGCCGCAGGCGTGGTGGCGATCTCGTCGCTGTCGTTCTTCGCTTACTCCTACGAGCTTTCGGTCGTCCACCACATCGACCGGGCCACCGCCCCGACGCTGCTTGCAGCGGTGCTTGCCGGCGCCTGCATCGGGTTCTTACCTCATAACTTCAACCCCGCGCGGATCTTCATGGGCGACTCCGGGTCGATGCTGCTGGGGCTGGTGTTCTCTGCTGCGACTGTCAGCCTGACCGGCCAGCTGGACCCGAACGCGATCGGCTACTACGGGTTCGTGCCCACGCTGCTCCCGCTCCTGCTCCCGCTCGCGCTGCTCGCCATCCCGATCGTCGACCTGGTCCTCGCCGTCGTACGACGAAGCCGAGCCGGTCGCGCGCCCTGGGCCCCGGACAAGGAGCACCTGCATCACCGGCTGCTCACGCTCGGCCACTCGCACGCTCGTGCGGTGTTGATCATGTACACCTGGTCTGCGCTGATCGCCGGCGGCACGGTCGCCATCGGGCTCTCGCGCGGCCGCCCGCTCGTGATCGTCTCGGCCGTTCTCGCGGTGGTCGCCGTGCTGCTGCTGGCGAGCAACGTGCCGCGGCTGCGGCTCGCTCATCGCCCTCCACGGGTATAGCCAGGCAGTGCCCGAACAACGACCCCAGATCAACCTGATGTCGTTGCTCGGAATCGGCGCGATGTTCGGCGTCTGCATCGGGCTGGGAGTGTTTCTCGGCGTCCTCGGTGACCGCGAATGGGGCACCTCACCCCTGTTGTCGCTTGTCGGCACGGCGGTTGGTATCGTGGGCGGCGCCGCGGGGGCGTATCAAGCGATTCGGCCATACACCCGCACCAGTTCCACCTCCAGCCCCACAACTGAATCCGCCAGACCTGACGACGATGTCCGATCCGACGAACAGTGAGAGGAAGACGGTGGCCCTCGACGCTCAATGGAGCGCCGTCGCGCGTGGGTATCGAAACGCGCTGATCGTGGCTGCCGTGCTCGGCGTCGCTGCTGTTGCAGCCAGCCTGGCCGCGGGTCGGCCGGCAATCGGCCTGTTCGTGTGCATCGGGCTTGGGATGGGCGGCTACAACGCTCGCAAGCTCTGGACCGACACTCAGGCGCTGAACGCCGAGTCGCCGAACCCGAAGACCGCCGTGATGAAGACCTCGCTCGCGCGGCTCGGCCTGATCACCCTCTTCGCCTTCCTGGTCGCGGCCCTGTGGCGCACCAACGGCTGGGGGATCTTCGTCGGCCTCGTTGCCTTCCAGATCGAGATGATGTCTTTGCTGCTCAAGCCGCTGCGCCGGGTGGTGCTGCCCGCATGATGCCGAGGCTTGCCGCGCTTCCGGCCGACATCACGGTCGGTGACCACCCTCACTTCAAGTTCGTCGGGCTGACGTTCAACTACGACACGATGTACACGACCGCGCTCGCCGCGGCGCTGACCATCGCGCTCATCGCGTTCGTCGCGATCAAGGCCTCGAGTCGAGTGCCGAACCGGACCCAGATCGTCACCGAGGTCGTGATCACCCAGGTACGCGGCTACCTCGAGGACGCGGTCGGGCACGACGTTCCGCCGTACCTCGTGCCGTTCGGGGTCACGCTGTTCCTCTTCATCCTGTTCTGCAACTGGATGGCATGGTTCCCATCGGGTCACAGCCCAGAGCGGCTCGGCCCGCCAACCGCCGATGTCAACCTGGTCTACGCGCTCGCGCTGACCGTGGTTGTGCTTTACACCTACCTCGGTGTGAAGCGAAAGGGCCGCAAGTACGTCACCGACTGGTTCACGGCGAAGCCGGCGATCCGTCGGCCGATCCTGTTGATCGAGCAGCTCGTCAACCCGCTGTCGCTCTCGCTGCGTCTCTTCGGCAACATCTTCGCCGGCGGCATCATGCTCTCGGTTATTGCCCTGCTGCCCTTCTATCTGTTCCCGCTCTACGGGCTTGCAGACTTCGGCTGGCGGCTGTTCGACTCAGGTCTGATCGCTCCGATCCAGGCCTTCATCTTCTCGTTCCTGACCATCCTCTACTTCGGCATGGCAACTGCCGAGGAGCACTGACGCGCCCGAGCACGGGCGTGTACGCATCTAAGGAGAAACAGTGGCAGTTACCAGCAACGCCCAGGCGATCGCCAAGGCCGGCGGCCTCATTGGTGCGGGCCTTGCACTCGGCGGTGGCGCGATCGGTGCCGGTATCGGTGACGGTATTGCCGGTAACGCGCTGATCAGCGGGATCGCCCGCCAGCCAGAGGCGCAGGGCCAGCTCACCGGTCAGTTCTTCCTGACCGTCGGTCTGGTCGAGGCGGCGTACTTCATCAACCTGGCGTTCGCCGCACTGTTCGCCTTCGTGCTCGGCAAGTAAGGCTTGCTCGTGCCGATGCACCCGCTCGTCCTCGCCGCCGCTTCGAGCAGCGGCGACAAGACGAACAACTTCCTCATCCCGAATGGGACGTTCATCTTCGAATGGATCGTCTTCATCCTGGTTGTGGTCTTCCTTGCGAAGAACAAGAAGATCGGCATCCCGCGGATCATCGAGCTGCTCGACGCCCGCCAGGCCACCATCCAGAAGCAGTTCGACGACGCCGAGGCGACGAAGGAGCGGCTGGAGAAGGCGGAGCGCGACTACGCCGAGGCGCTGCTCGAGACCAAGCGCGACGCAACCAGGCTGCGCGAGCAGGCTCAGGCCGAGCGTGCGGAGATCGTCAACGAGGCGCGTACCGAGGCGCAGACCCGCGTCGAAGAGATGCTGGCCGCAGCCGAGGAGCGGATCGCGACGGAGCGCCAGCAGGCGATCCTCGCGCTGCGCTCGGAGATCGGTGAGCTTGCCACCACGCTCGCCGAGCGGGTTGTCCACGACTCGCTTCGTGAGGACGCTCGTCAGCGCAAGCTGATCGAGGACTTCATCGCCGGTGTTGGCACTAGCCAGCTCGCTGAGCAGAACTAGGGATAGGCGCAACCAGTCATGCAGGGTGCCAGTCGGAACTCGCTGGGCCGTCTGACGGACCAGCTGCCCACCGAGGGTGACCTCGGTGGGCTGTCCGGCGACCTCTTCGCGGTCGTGACGATGCTCGGTAGCCAGCCATCGCTGCGCCGGGCGTTGTCGGATCCGGCGGCGACCGGAACGGCCAAGGTCAGCGTCGTCGACGGGTTGTTGAACTCGCGACTCGGCGACTCAGCGCTCGAAATGGTGCGCGCAGCGGTGCGGTCCCGCTGGTCCCAGAGCCGTGACCTGGTCGACGCGCTCGAAGAGGTCGCGGTCGACGCGGCGCTGATCACCGCTCAGACCGCCGGCACTCTCGACGCGGTCGAGGATGAGCTGTTCCGCTTCGATCGGATCCTCGTCGCCGAGCCGACGCTGCGCGACGCGTTGACCAACCGCAGTGTCCCGACCGACGCCAAGCGCGCGCTGCTCCACAAGCTGCTCGACGGCAAGGTCAACGCCGTGACCTACACCTTGATCGAGCGGGTCATCCTCGAACCGCGCGGTCGAACGATCGACGGCGCGATCCGTGACATGTCGACGCTCGCCGCCAAGCGTCGCCAGCGCCTGATCGCTCACGTGACGAGCGCGGTCGAGCTGACGGCAGACGAGCAGCGCAGCCTGTCGGCCGCGCTGAGCACGACGTTCGGCCACGAGCTGCAACTGCAGATGGTCGTCGACGCCTCACTCATTGGTGGTCTCACCGTTCGGGTCGGTGACGAGCTGATCGACGCCAGCGTCGCGCGTCAGCTCGACGAGGCCCGCCGCAAGCTGACTGGCCGGTCGAGCACCCGCTCGGCACGTGCCTGACGAACGAAACAAGGAGCAGGTAGTGACCGAGCTGAGCATCCGTCCGGAGGAGATCCGCGAGGCCCTCGAAGGTCTCGTCGCCTCCTACGACCCGAAGGCCTCGCGTGACGAGGTCGGCGTGGTCACGGACACCGGCGACGGCATCGCCCGGGTCGAGGGTCTGTACTCCGCGATGACTAACGAGCTGCTCGAGTTCGAGGGCGGCCTGCTCGGCATCGCGCTGAACCTCGACGTTCGCGAGATCGGCTGCGTCATCCTCGGTGAGTCCCAGGGCATCCAGGAGGGCCAGCAGGTACGCCGTACCGGCCAGGTGCTCTCGGTCCCGGTCGGCGACGGCTTCCTCGGCCGTATGGTCGACCCGCTGGGCCGCCCGCTCGACGGCAAGGGCGACATCGTCTCGACCGAGCGCCGCGAGCTCGAGGTGCAGGCGCCGAACGTCATGGCGCGCCAGCCCGTCAAGGAGCCGATGCAGACCGGCATCAAGGCCATCGACGCGATGACGGCCATCGGCCGTGGCCAGCGCCAGCTGATCATCGGCGACCGGCAGACCGGCAAGACCGCGGTCGCGCTCGACGCGATCATCAACCAGCGCGAGGGCTGGAAGTCCGGCGACAAGAAGCGCATGGTCAAGTGCGTCTACGTCGCGATCGGCCAGAAGGGCTCCACGGTCGCTCAGGTCGCCGCGACCCTGGAAGACGCCGGCGCGATGGAGTACACGACGATCGTCGCTGCTCCCGCGTCGTTCCCGGCAGCGTTCAAGTACATCGCGCCGTACTCCGGCTCGGCGATCGCCCAGCACTGGATGTACAACGGCGAGCACGCCCTGATCGTGTTCGACGACCTGTCCAAGCAGGCCGATGCCTACCGCAGCATCTCGCTGCTGCTGCGTCGCCCGGCCGGTCGCGAGGCCTACCCCGGTGACGTCTTCTACCTGCACTCCCGGCTTCTCGAGCGTTGCGCGAAGCTCTCCGACGACCTCGGCGGCGGCTCGCTGACCGGTCTTCCGATCATCGAGACCAAGGGCAACGACGTCTCGGCGTACATCCCGACCAACGTCATCTCGATCACCGACGGCCAGATCTTCCTCGAGACGGACCTGTTCAACTCCGGTGTCCGTCCCGCCATCAACGTCGGTGTCTCGGTCTCCCGAGTCGGCGGTAACGCGCAGACCAAGGCGATGAAGAGCGTCGCCGGTCGGCTGCGTCTCGACCTTGCGCAGTACCGCGAGCTCGAGGCCTTCTCGGCCTTCGGCTCCGACCTGGACAAGGCGTCCAAGGCACAGCTCGAGCGTGGAGCGCGCCTGGTGGAGCTGCTCAAGCAGCGGCAGTACACGCCGTTCTCGGTCGAGCGTCAGGTCGTCTCGATCTGGGCTGGTACGTCGGGCCAGCTCGACGACATCCCGGTCGCCGACATCTCGAAGTTCGAGACCGAGTTCCTCGACTACGTCGGTCGCCAGCACAAGGGCATCTACGACGCGATCATCGGCGACCTCAAGATCGAGGGCGACATCGTCGACCAGCTGGTCAACGCGATCACGGAGTTCAAGAAGACCTTCGAGACCACCGCCGAGAGCAAGTAGTAGTCGGATGGGTGCTCAGCTTCGCGAGTATCGGCGGCGCATCAAATCGGTGCAGTCGACGAAGAAGATCACGCGCGCGATGGAGCTCATCGCCGCGTCGCGGATCGTCAAGGCTCAGCAGCGCATTGCGGCCTCGCGTCCGTACTCCGAGGCGATCACCGATGTCGTTCGTACCGTCACCGCACCGGGCGTCGTCAGTGTCGACCATCCGTTGACCACTCCTCGGGAGAACGTGAGTGCCGCGGCCCTCGTGCTGATCACCAGCGACCGCGGTCTTGCCGGCGGCTACAGCGCTAACGTGCTGCGCGCCGGCGAGCAGACGACCGCGAAGCTGCGGGAGCAGGGCATCCAGACGGTGATGCCGTTCCTCGTCGGGCGCAAGGCACTCGGCTACTACCGGTTCCGCGGCCGCGACGTCTCGCACTCCTGGACCGGGTTCTCCGAGCAGCCTTCCTACGAGGACGCGAAGGCGGTCGGCGACGACCTGCTCGAGCAGTTCGTCAAGGGCGGCTCCGACGGCGGAGTCGATGAGATCCATTTGGTCTTCACGCGGTTCGAGTCGATGGCCACGCAGAAGGTAACCGTCTCGCGTCTGCTGCCGCTCGATCCGGCAGATGTTGCGGAAGGCGATGGCGAAGAAGCCACTGCATCGACCGCGCTGATGGAGTTCGAGCCCGAAGGTGCAGGCGTCCTCGACGCATTGCTGCCGCAGTACCTCACCGCTCGGATCTTTGCGGCGATGCTGGATGCGGCGGCGAGTGAGCAGTCGGCTCGACGTCGCGCAATGAAGTCCGCGACCGACAACGCGGACGAGCTCATCAAGAAGCTCACCCGGGATGCCAATGCCGCCCGGCAGGCCGAGATCACGCAAGAAATCATGGAGATCGTCGGTGGCGCAGAAGCGCTCGCCGGGACAGGGAGCGAACTGTGACCGCCACACTCACCGAGCAGCCGACCACCGGCGAGGGCGGGACAGGCCGCGTCGTACGCGTCATCGGTCCCGTCGTCGACGTCGAGTTCGCGCCCGACACGATGCCCGAGATCTACAACGCGCTCAAGGTCGAGCGGACGCTCGGTGACGACGTCCGCACGCTGACCCTCGAGGTCGCCGGCCACATCGGCGACAACATGGTCCGCGCGATCTCGATGCAGCCCACCGACGGTCTGATCCGCGGCGCCGAGGTGCAGGACACCGGCGCCCCGATCTCCGTGCCGGTTGGCGACGCGACGCTCGGTCACGTCTGGAACGTGCTCGGCGACGCGCTCGACACGACCGCGGACAAGATCGAGGTCACCGAGCGCTGGCCGATCCACCGTCCGTCGCCGCCGATCGACGAGCTCGAGCCGCGGACCGAGATGTTCGAGACCGGCATCAAGGTGATCGACCTGCTCGCGCCGTACGTGCGCGGCGGCAAGATCGGCATGTTCGGCGGTGCCGGTGTCGGCAAGACCGTCGTCATCCAGGAGATGATCCGCCGGGTTGCGCAGCAGTTCGGTGGCCGCTCCGTGTTCGCCGGCGTCGGTGAGCGCACCCGCGAGGGCAACGACCTCTACCTGGAGATGGAGGAGGCGGACGTCCTCAAGGACACCGCGCTCGTCTTCGGTCAGATGGATGAGCCGCCGGGCACCCGCCTGCGGATCGCACTCGCCGGCCTGACGATGGCGGAGTACTTCCGCGACGTGCAGAAGCAGGACGTGCTGCTGTTCGTCGACAACATCTTCCGGTTCACCCAGGCCGGCTCCGAGGTCTCGACGCTGCTCGGCCGGATGCCTTCGGCCGTCGGCTACCAGCCGACCCTGGCTGATGAGATGGGCGAGCTGCAGGAGCGCATCACCTCGACGCGTGGTCACTCGATCACGTCGCTGCAGGCGATCTACGTCCCCGCCGACGACATCACCGACCCGGCGCCGCACACCACCTTCGCCCACCTCGACGCGACGACCGTGCTTTCGCGGTCGATCTCGGAGAAGGGCATCTACCCGGCAGTCGACCCGCTGGACTCGACCTCTCGGATCCTCGACCCGCGCTACGTCGGCGACGAGCACTACAACGTGGCGCGTCGTACCCAGGAGATCCTGCAGCGCTACCGCGACCTGCAGGACATCATCGCAATCCTCGGTATCGACGAGCTCTCCGAAGAGGACCGCATCGCCGTCAACCGGGCACGCCGGATCGAGCGATTCCTGTCGCAGCCGTTCTTCGTGGCCGAGCAGTTCACCGGCATCCCCGGCAAGTTCGTCTCACTCGACGAGACGATCGACTCGTTCAAGCGGCTGTGCGACGGCGAGTTCGATGACGCGCCCGAGCAGGCCTTCTTCATGTGTGGTGGCGTCGAGGACGTCGAAGCCAACACGAAGAAGCTCGCGGAATAGGTCTCGGACATGGCAACCATGCAGGTCGACCTCGTCGCCCCGGACCGGATGGTCTGGTCGGGGGAGGCGGAGTTCGTCCGTGCCCGCACGACCGATGGTGAGATCGGCATCTTGCCGCGCCACATCCCGCTGCTCGGAGTGCTGGTCGAAGCTCCGGTCACGATCCGTCGAACCGGCGAAGGCGAGCTCGTCGCCAACCTGACCGGTGGCTTTCTGTCAGTCAGCGCCGAAGGCGTGAAGATCCTCGCCGAGTCAGTCGAGCTCTCCGGCGAGTAGCGAGAGCGGATGGCGCATGCGCTCTTAGCTGCGGCTGGCTTGCGGCGCCCACTTCACGTCGCCGGTGGCGAGGTTCGCGACCCGGGCGAGGATGAAGAGCAGGTCCGAAAGCCGGTTCAGGTACGTCGCCGTCAGCGGGTTCGTCAGCTCGGGCTCGTCGGCGAGAAGCGTCCAGATCGCGCGCTCGGCGCGCCGCGAGATCGTGCGTGACACGTGAAGCAGTGCCGCCCCCGCGGTGCCACCAGGCAGCACGAATGAGTCGAGTGGCGTGATCCGGGCGTTGTGCTCGTCACACGCCGCCTCCAGCCGATCCACATAGGACTGGTCGATCCGCAGCGGCTCCCACTTCGGCTCGGGGTCGATCGGCGTACAGAGGTCCGCGCCCACGTCGAACAGGTCGTTCTGCACCGTCGTGAGCAACGTGATCAGATCGGGCTCGAGGCCGCCTAGTGCGAGCGCGACCCCGATCGAGGAGTTCGTCTCATCCACGTCGCCGTAGGCGATCACGCGCGGATCGATCTTCGCGACCCGGCTCATGTCGCCAAGTGCGGTTGTCCCGTCGTCACCCGTGCGCGTGTAGATGCGCGTGAGATGCACGGTCGACGTCTTGCGCTCGCGAGGGCTCACGGCCTACGACACTACGTCCACGGGCTGTCGACGTACCCTTCGCTCGTGGAGCAGTTCGAGGTCGTCGGCGGCGCTCGCCTCGAGGGGGAGGCAAACGTCTCAGGCGCGAAGAACAGCGTCTTGAAGGTGATGGCGGCGTCGCTGCTTGCCACCGGCACCAGCCGGCTGTCGAACGTTCCTGACATCGGCGACGTGCCGATCATGGCCGAGGTGCTGCACGGACTCGGGGCTGAGGTCACCGGGGCCGCCCCGGACATTGCCATCACGGTCCCCGAGACGCTTGGCTTCGAGGCCGACTACGAGCACGTACGCCGGATCCGTGGCTCGGTATGTGTGCTCGGCCCCTTGATTGCCAGAGCTGGACGCGCCCGCGTTGCGCTGCCCGGCGGGGACGCGATCGGGTCTCGCGCACTCGACCTGCACGTCATGGGTCTCGAGCGACTCGGAGCGGTCTTCGACAACACCCACGGCTATCTCGTCGCTGAGGCACCGAAGCTGACGGGAGCCCAGATCTGGCTGGACTTCCCGAGCGTCGGCGCGACCGAGAACATCATGATGGCGGCGGTGCTTGCGAAGGGCACCAGCACGATCGACAACGCCGCGCGCGAGCCGGAGATCGTCGACCTGTGCAACATGCTGGTCGCGATGGGAGCCCAGGTCGGCGGCATCGGCACGTCGACCCTGGAGATCCAAGGCGTCGACGAGCTGCATCCTGTCGAGCATCATGTCGTCGGCGACCGCATCGTCGCCGGCACCTGGGCGTTCGCAGCCACGATGACGCAAGGCGACATCCGAGTGCGCGGCGGACGCCACGAGCACCTCGAGCTGGCCCTGGACAAGCTCGCGCAGGCCGGTGCGCAGATCACGACGTACGACGACGGCTTCTCGGTGTCCTGCGAGACGCGGCCGCGCGCCGTCGACATCGTGACGCTGCCTTACCCAGGCTTCCCGACCGATCTGCAGCCGATGGCGATCGCGATGAACTCCGTTGCCGAGGGCGTCGCCTTTGTGACGGAGAACATCTTCGAGGGCCGCTTCATGTTCATCGACGAGCTCGTGCGACTCGCCGCCGATGTACGCACCGACGGTCATCACGCGATCGTGCGGGGCCGCGAGCGACTGTCGGGCGCTCCGGTGCGCGCCACAGACATCCGTGCGGGTGCCGCGCTGGTCCTCGCGGGGGTCGTTGCCGATGGCGTCACCACGATCGCCGACGCGTTCCACGTCGATCGCGGTTACCAATGCTTCGTCGAAACCCTCACCGACCTCGGCGCCAAAATCAAGCGAGTCACCGACGACACGTTGTTGTAGGACCCCTGCGGGGCGCTTCGCTGGCCACTAGGCTGCCCCGATGTTCGCGGCCGCCAGACGACTGATCGCGCTCCTGGTCTTCGCTGTCGCCGCGGCGGTCGCAGCCCCTGGAAGCGCAGCTGCACACCTCGCTTCGTCGCATCATGGCAGTGCGGTCGCCGAGGTTGGCGTGCGCGCCCAGCGGTCCAACGTTCCCGGCCTGTCGACGCAGGCGTACGTCACCCACTTCGTCACTCGGCGCGGATCTCACCTGTACGTCGACGGCCATCTGTTTCGATTCACAGGTGGAAATACGGAATGGCTGGGCCTGAAGAACTACGGGCCTGATCCGTCGACATCGATCCCGCTTGGAAGCGAGGCGTTCCCCTCACACTTCGAGATCGACGACGCGTTCGCAACGTTGCACGAGATGGGCGCGACGGTCGTGCGGGCGCAGACTCTCGGCGACACGATCGGCTGCAGCAAGTGCCTCGAACCAAGTCTTGGGCACTTCAGCAAGGTGGCGTTCCGCCACATGGACTGGGTGGTCGCCGACGCTCGCCGCTACGGCATCAAGCTGATCGGCGAGTTCGCGGGCGATGCAAACGGATACAAGTCCGGCCAGAGCTCGGACTACTACTGCCGGGCGGAACATGTCGCTTCGTGCAGTACGCAGTACTACACCGACCCAAAGGTGATTGCCGACTACGAGCGCCACATGCAGGTGATCCTCAACCACGTCAACCCGTACACCGGGCTCGCCTACAAGAACGACCCGACGTTCCTCGGCTGGGCCGATGGCAACAACATCGGCGGCACAGTTCCGTCGGACTACATCAACTGGCTCAACAAGGTGTCCGCGGCCTTCAACGCGATCGACACGAAACAGCTCTTCATCGACATCAGCATCATTGGCAGCGACACGATCTCGCTGCCCGGTCAGCTCAGGGTTCCTGGCGTCGACATCTACGGCATGGAGTACTACCCGCACTGGTTCCCGGTGCTCGACGGGGACCGCATCGACGGACTGGCACCGCTGCTGCGCCTACAGGCGGCGAATGTCGTTGCGGCTCACAAGGTCTACGCCACCATCGAATGGGGCTGGGACAACACCGACTTCCTGACGACCGCCGCGCTCACTCAGTTCATGAGCGGGTTGCTGAACAACCCGAACGTGTCAGGAGAGAACTTCTGGGCGCTCGAGTCGCATGCCAGCGGCCACGGCTGGCAACGGATCCCGGCGAACCAGGGATGCATCCCGACCTGCGAGACGCTCGAGGACGGCAACTGGTGGGCGCTCTACTACACAGGGCTCACCACCAAGTCGAACACCGCGGCGGACATGAGGCAGCGAGGGCAGATCATCCGCCACTTCGCATATCTGATCGACGGCTTCCACCGTGTCCCGTCGCATGAGCGGATCCCGGCTCCGATCGTCACCACGATCAGCAACGACGAGCTTTCCTTCGAAGGTGCCGCAGGCGCCGTGACCTACTCCGTGCAGCGTCGGGTTGGCTCAGGGTGGCGTACCGTCTGCGATCGCTGTGCCGACGATGTCTCGGGACAGTGGCAGGGCGCGCACCAGGCGGAGTGCTATCGCGTCGCGGGCTACGACCTGGTTGGTCGGCGCGGGCCTTGGTCGGTTGCTGCCGGCCGATGCGGCGACGCCGTCCATCTGACGAGGTAAGGCAACCGATCCGCTGCCTGGCGCGTCTTAGTAGATGACGGGGGAGATGACCTCGACTCGAGAGGGCTGATCCGTGCAGGCGTTGCAAGACCGTGCGACAGCACACATCGCCATCTCGATCGACGATCCCGGCACGCTGGTGTCGCTCTCAGGCCGCCTTGCCGCTTCGACGGTGGCCGACGTTCGCGCCGTGCTGACGGCGGCGGCGGAGGCTGGAGCCGGCGACCTGATCGTCGACCTCGGCGGTGTCGAGCGGATCGATGCCAGCGGCCTCGGCGTACTCGTGGGAGCGCATCGGGTAGCGATGCGCCGCGAGCGGCGCCTCGTGCTTCGTAACGTGCCGCCGCGGATCGAGCGGCTGCTGGCAGCAACGCGGCTCAACCGCGTGCTCGCCGTCGAGCCCGCGCCGAGCCTCGATCGAGAGGGTCAGCGCACTCGCGGCTGTTAGGACCCGGATTGGCCGCTGGTCGCGGCGACGTGAGCGTCGACCGCTGCGAGCGCGGCGTCGACGGCCGACGTCGGGCCGTCTGATCGCTGAGCGGCGTAGTACGCCGCGCCGAGCTCGCGCAGCAATGCGTCGTACGCCCGCTTGGCCTGAACCTCGTCAACCTTCGCCTGGCCCTGGGCGACCGCGGCCTGCCCCATGGACACCGCCTGCTCTGCCTGTGCCTTGACCTTGTCCATCAGACCCATGTGCGGAAGATACTCCGCAGGTCTGCTACGAGATACTGCTCGCGACGATAGGGAGCAGATGAACGCACGCAGGTTTCTCGGGGTCTTGGCGACCGTCGCGTCGATCATGATCGTCGGAGTGCCAGGCAGCGCAGGTGCGGCTGGAAGCGGCATCAGCGTCGGCGCAGCCAAACCGATCCCACATGCACTGACGCTGTTCGATCTGAGCTGCCCGCCCGGGCACGCCGTCACGCACAGCACGTGTGGTGTCGCCCTGCAGACCGACTTCAACCCCTATGGAATCTCGTTGATCCACGATGGCGTTCCCGGCCCGGCGCGGGTCGTGCCGCCGAACGGCATCGCGATCGACTGCCCGACCAGGTCGATCTGCGTGCTCGCGGACCGCGGTGGCGTCGGGTGGGTCGTCAACGGCCAGTCCGCCGGCATCATCGCGCTTGGCGGCATGGACGTCCTCAATGCGATCGCCTGCCCCTCGATCAGTCGCTGCATCGCAGTCGGCAACTCGGGCTACGGCAACAAACAGCACGCGGTCTTCGCGATCCTTTCGCGTGGCGAGGAGTTCTCGAACGCGCGAAAGATCGCCGGCGCAACGTTCCTCAACGCGATCGCCTGCAGGGGCGGCCACTGCGAGGCAGTCGGTGACGTGGGTCAGGCCAACCAGACCCAGCACGCCGTCGTCGTCCCTTTCGTGAACGACGTGCCCAAGAAGGTGCATGTCGCATCAGCACTGTCGACCTTGGCAAACGTCTCCTGCGGGTCGTCGTCGAGCTGCTACGCGGTCGGCAACAGCCTGCAGAAAGGGGCCCAGGTCGCCTACGTACTTCCGATCGCCGGCGGAAGGCCGCGGAAGCCGCTCCGCGACGGCGCGGGCGTTACGGCGCTTTCCTGCTGGACCGCGACCGACTGTCTCGGCATCAACAACCAGTCGGCCGCGCGACTGCACGGCGGCAAGGTCGTCGCAACCAAGCGCGTGAAGGTGCCGAGTCCGGTCCAGCACGTTTCCTGTCCGACAGCCACCGGTTGCCTCGTGTCGGGTGGCAGCTACAGCGGAAGGCAGGATGTTGCGATTGTCCGGCCCTAGCTCTAGGCCCGCGATGTTCGATCTCGCAGGCAAGGTCGCCGTCGTGACCGGCGGCAGCCGGGGCATCGGGCGGGCGGTCGCGGAGGGGCTGGCAACCGCGGGCGCGGACGTCGTGATCGCTAGCCGCAAGCTCGAGGCCTGCGAGCGTGCTGCCGCCGAGATCGCTGAGGCGACCGGACGGCGCACCGTGGCGGTGAAGTGCCACGTCGGCGACTGGTCGGACTGCGACGCGCTCGTCGATGCGGCCTATGACGCCTTCGGCCACTGCGAGGTGCTGGTCAACAACGCCGGGATGTCTCCGTTGTACGACGGGCTCGGATCGGTGACGGCCGAGCTCTACGACAAGGTCCACGCGGTCAACGCACGCGGCCCGTTTCGGCTCGCAGCCCTGTTCGGTGAGCGGATGGCTCGCGGCGACGGCGGGTCGATCATCAACGTCTCGACCGCCGGATCGTTGCGACCGACTCCGGTCGAGCTTCCCTATGCCATGGCCAAGGCAGGACTGAATGCGCTGACCCTCGGTCTCGCGGGCGCCTGGGCACCGAAGGTGCGGGCCAACGTCATCCTGCCGGGCGCCTACGAAACCGACATCACCCTGGCCTGGCCGCACGGCCTCAAGGAGCAGGCTGCGGCGATCAACCCGATGGGCCGGATCGGCGTACCCGACGACCTCGTCGGGCTGGCCGTCTTCCTCGCCAGCGACGCATCGAGCTACATCAACGGTGCGCAGATCCTCGCCGACGGAGGCCTTTACCGCTCCCTGTGATGACCGTACGGCGTCGGCACACCACCCGTGGCCTGCGCGGCAAGCTCGGCATTGATCCACTCGCGCATCGCGAGCACCTCGTCGCCGACCGCGGCAGCCTCGATCTCGCCATGCGTCGCCAGTCGTGCCAGCAGCGGGCTCAGTGCGGCGACCGCGGCGGCTTCGGCCGGGGCAGCACCGAGTTGCAGCGTGTAGTTCTGCCTGCCTTCGGCTGCCGCTTTGAACGCTTGCTGCCTGCCGATCAGTCGCGGTCTTGCGGAGCGGTCGAGCAAGTCGTGCAGCAACCCGAGGTCGGCGGCCTCCAGGCGGGTCGGGTCGAGCTGCAACTCACGCACGAGCTCGTCGACCTGGATGCCGCTCGCGATTGCTGACCGGACCGGCATGTCGACCAGCTGGACCGTGAAGGCGTCGGCAGTTGCCGTGCGTTCGGCGATCTCGACGATCGGCTCGCTCGGTTCCTCGGGCTCGTCGGGCGAGAGCTCGAACCAGATCGTCTTGGCGACGTCGGTCGTGAAGTAGCCCCACCGTCGGGCGATCGCCGCGACCAGGATCAGGCCGCGGCCAGTGATGCCGGTGTCCAGCGGACCGAGCGAATCCGGCACGACCACTGGAAGCCGCTCGGGCTGGTCGTCGTGAACATCCACCCGGATGCCCGTCGGGGTGCGGCGTACGGCAACCGTGAAGGCGCCGCGGGAGTGCAGGATCGCGTTGGTCGCAAGCTCGGTGACGCAGAGTGCGGCGTCGTCCGCGAGGTCGGCCATCTCCCAGGCCTGTAAGGCGTCTACGACTTGTCGGCGCGCCATCGCGGCGCTCTCGGGCTTCGCGGGTAGCCGCAGTGTCCGGGCGGTCGCCGCGAGGTCCTGCGCCGAGCCGGCGACCGTGGGGTCGCTCATCGCCCACCTGCACCCGCGCGGTCGGTGCGGCGTACGACGAGCACTGCGACGTCGTCGCTCCGGTCGGGGGTGGTGAGCGCTTCGAGGATTCGGTCGGCGAGCGCCTCGGGGTCGGCGGGACCGGTGTCGCGGCATGCCTCGACCAACGCTCGTGTGCCGTCGTCGACATCGCGCTCGTTGCTCTCGACCAGCCCATCTGTGTAGAAGACGATCGCCGCGTCCGGCGCGAGGACACCCTCCCACTCGACGGCGGCGATCGCCGGTGCGCCGAGCGGGGGCACTGGTTCGACGGGTACGACGTAGGCCTTACCGGGCTCGAGCACCACCGGAGGTGGATGCCCCGCCGAAGCCAGTCGTAGTCGTCCGCTCGCCGGGTCCAACCGGGCGAAGACGGCCGTGGCCAGCCGATCGAGTCCGAGGTGCTCCCAAGTGCGCTGGATCGCATCGAGCAGCGCCGCAGGTCCATCGGTCTGGAGTGCTCGACAGACGCTGCGAAGCTGCGCCATCTGGGCGGCCGCGACCATGTCGTGTCCGGCAACGTCGCCCACCACGAGCGCGACCTCGCCACTCGCCAGTTCCGCGTAGTCCCAGAAGTCGCCGCCCACCTCGGCGTCGCGAGTGCCGGCGAGGTACCTGACCGCGACCTCGATCCCCGGCACGGCGAGCTCGTGGCGGGGCAGCAGGCTGGTCTGCAGCAGGTGCGAGGCCTCGCGCTCGCGGTCGTATCTGCGTTCCTTGTCGACGACAAGCGCCATCCGGGTGGCGAGATCCTCGGCGAGGCTCAGGTCCTCGACGCCGAAGACGCGTTGCGATCCTGAGGAGACGAACGTGACGGCGCCGAGCACTTGGTCGGACGCGATCAGCGGGACGGCCATGTAGCTGCGGAACTCGAGCGCGCTGAGCACGTCCAGATGCTCCGAGCCGCGCGTCGTAGCAGCCAGGAAGTCGTGCGGCATCTCGGTCGACCACCGAGATCGGCGCTCGCGCATCACGACGACGCTCGGGTGCATGCCTCCTGGATCCGGCGGCCACAGTCGAAGCCGATCCGCCAGCGCGCGCCGATCAGGATCCGCATGGACTGCCGCCATCCGCGCGACGCCACCGGTGTCGTCGGCGACGTCGATCAGACACAGGTCGCCCAGCGTCGGAACCGCGACTTCGGCAAGCGCCTGGAGCGTGTCGGAGAACCCGGTTGTGCGCGCCAGCGCGTCCGCAGCCTGAAGCAAGAAGCGTTGCGAGCGCTCGGCGGCTTCGAGCAGCTCGGTCAGTGCGGCTCGCTCCTGCTCGCCGGTACGTCGCGCGGTCGCGTCGTGCATGTACCAGACCCGGCCGAGATAGGAGCCGTCGTCGTCGACGATGCCGTCGCCGTAGCACTCGATGATCCGGCCGTCCGTGAGGGTGGCCTCGAACGTCTGCGCCTGATCCGGGTGGTCGTGCCCCCACTGCAACGCGGTCTCGAAGGCCGCGACGTCGGTGATCAGGCTGCGCTGCTCGCTGGCCAACGCAGGGGAGCCCTCGCCGATCTGGACGAGGTTGTCAGGCAGTTGCCACATCTGCTGGAAGCGATGGTTGACGGCGAGGATGCGACGGTCGGGCGAGACAGCAAGTACGGCGTCGGGTGAAGCTTCGACGATGGCCTGCAGGAAGCTCGACAGGATGAGCCCGGGCAGCCGCCCTACGGTCGCCTGGTCCGGGCCCGTCATGGCCCGAACCTACAAGGCCGATCCAGCGTCGACGAGCGTGCGGCACAAGTCACCTCGGTGGAGGGTCGGCGAGGAGTTCATACGCGCGTCGTCGTCTACTTAGGCATGACCAGAGTCACCGCCCACATGTCGATGTCCCTCGACGGCTTCGTCGCCGGGCCGGACCAGACGCTCGACACCCCGCTCGGCGTCGGCGGCATTCAGTTGCATCACT
>DATAVE010000085.1:0-5962 GCA_036267875.1 Mycobacteriales bacterium | reverse complement strand
GATGACGGTCGCCGACGCCGAGGTCTACTACGACCCGTACGACTTCGTGATCGACACCGACCCGTACCCGATCTGGAAGCGGCTGCGCGACGAGAAGCCGCTCTACTACAACGAGAAGCACGACTTCTACGCGCTTTCGCGGTTCGCAGACGTCGAGAAGTGCTCGTCTGACTGGAAGACCTACATCTCCAGCAAGGGCACTTTGCTCGAGCTGATCAAGATGAACTTCGACATCCCGCCCGGCTCGATCATCTTCGAGGACCCGCCGGACCACGACGTACACCGCGCCATGTTGTCCCGGGTCTTCCGGCCGCGGAAGATTGCCGAGCTCGAGCCGAAGATCCGCGAGTTCTGCGCTCGCAGTCTCGACCCGCTCGTCGGCTCCGGAGGCTTCGACTTCATCGCCAACCTCGGCGCCGAGATGCCGATGCGCACCATCGGGTTCCTGCTCGGCATCCCCGAGGAGGACCAGGAGGCGATCCGTGACGCGATCGACGCCAGCCTGCGGCTCGGCGAGGACGGCAAGCCGGCCGTGGATGGCATCGATCCGATGGCGATGGCCAACATGTTCGCGGACTACGTCGACTGGCGCGCGAAGCATCCGTCCGACGACCTCATGACCGAGATGCTCAACGCCGAGTTCGAGGACGTCGACGGCTCGATGCGCAAGCTGACCCGCGACGAGCTGCTCGGCTACATCAACCTGATCGCCGCCGCGGGCAACGAGACCACAACACGGCTGATCGGCTGGACCGGCAAGGTCCTGGCCGAGAACCCCGACCAGCGCGCGGACCTCGTCGCCGACCCTTCGCTGATCCCGAACGCGATCGAGGAGCTCCTGCGCTACGAGGCACCTTCGCCGGTGCAGGCGCGCTACATCACTGCCGACGTCGAGCACCACGGGCAGACGATCGAAAAGGGCAACGTCGTCTTGCTGCTGACCGCGGCTGCCAACCGGGACGAGCGCAAGTTCTCCGACCCCGACAGGTTCGACGTACGCCGCAAGATCGAGCGACACGTCACGTTCGGCTACGGCGTGCACTTCTGCCTCGGCGCCTCACTCGCCCGACTCGAGGGTCAGATCGCGCTCGACGAAGTGCTCAAGCGATTCCCGACCTGGGACGTCGACTACGACAAGGCAATCCAGGCCCGCACCTCGACGGTGCGGGGCTGGGAGACGCTTCCGGTCATCACCAAATAGCCTCACCCCACATTCCTCTGTCTAGGGAGCAACACGAGATGGGTCTGTTCGACGCCTTCCGGTACGACGGCAAGCGAGTACTCGTCGTGGGTGGTGCGACCGGCATGGGTGCCGCTGTCGTACAGGTGGTCAAGGACGCTGGTGCCGACGTCGTGGTCATGGACCGCGCCGACGTCGACGCCGAGGGCGTGACCTTCATCAAGCTCGACCTGTCGGACAAGGCCTCCATCGAGGCCGCCATCGACGAGTGCGGCGGACCGCTCGACGCGCTGTTCGAGTGCGCAGGCGTCGCCGACGGCACGCCCGGTATCGAGCGAATCAACTTCATCGGCCACCGCCACCTGGTCGACCGTGCCATCGACAAGGGCTTCATCGGCCGTGGCGGCTCGATAGGCTTCATCTCCTCGGCCGCCGGCTTCGGATGGCAGAACAACCTCAAGATCACCAAGGAGTTCCTGGCGATCACCGACTTCGACGACGCGACGAAGTGGGCGCAGGACAACGGCAAAGCTGACTACATGTTCAGCAAGCTGACGATCAACACCTACGTCGCGCAGCAGGCGTTCCCGATGCTCAAGAAGGGCATCCGGATCAACGCGATCATGCCTGGCCCGACAGACACCCCGCTGGCCCGCGCCAACGCCGACATGTGGCTCGGCTTCGGCCAGGACTACCGCGACGAGACCGGCATCCAGCCGTCGACCCCGCTCGAGCAGGCGTACCCGCTGGTCTTCCTCTGCAGCGACGCCGCAGGCGGTGTCACCGGCATCACGATGGTGACGGACGCGGGCTACTTCGCGTCGGGTGTCGTCGAGTCGTTCGAAGGTGCTGGCCCGGTCGTCGGGTTCCTCAGCGGCCCGATGTACGGCGACGCCAGCTAGAGCTTTCGGCAAGGCCCCTTGTCAAGGGCGAGTCCGGTTCTGTGGACAACATATTTCTTTTGTTTGCAACGCTTTCGACCCCGGAACCTGTCGTACCCGGGCCGTAGGTTACGGGCATGCGGGAAACGGTGATCGACCGGTTGGAAGAGGTCGTCGCCGAGCTCGCGAAGCTCGACCCGCATGAGCTTCCGGACGCTGTAAAGCTCGAGTGGACGCAGCGCACCTTTCGCGCGCAACGCCGCTTGGACGGCTTCACAACCGCGACCATTCAAGCCGCGGACGCGTCGGACGCGACCACGAGCGAGTGCGGCAGGTCGACGCGGGCCTGGCTGGTCGAGGATCAGCTGCTGTCTCCGCACGACGCGAGCGCCCGACTGCGAGTAGCCCGATCGTCGGTTGCCCGACCCGCGATCACCGAGACGCTGCGGAATGGGGAGATCTCCCTTGACCACGCGAAGATCATCGTCGGGTTCTTGCCAAAGCTGACCGACCACGACACGCGTGATCACGCCGAAAAAGAGCTCGTCGACGCAGCGAAGTACTCCGACCCGGCGATGCTCGCGCGCAGCCTGCGTGAGCTGACCGAACGCCTCTGTCTCAACGAGACCGCGGAAGAACGCCGCGCCCGGATGTACGCCAGCCGCTGGCTGACCCTGTCGGACACGATCGACCAGATGGTCGCCGTCTCCGGAATGCTCGACCGCACCTCCGCGACCATCCTGCGCAAGGCGCTCTATCCGCTCGCGTTGAAGGCCGGAGAGCATGACGACCGCACTCCTAAGCAGCGTCAGGCCGACGCGCTGACCGAGCTCGCTCGCCTCGCGATGAACCGCGGCGAGCTTCCCGACACCGCTGGCGAACCGACCCAGGTCACCGTCACCACCGACCTAGCCGGCCTGATCCGCCAGATGCTCGCCGGAGAGACCTCGGCCGCAACGCTCGACGGCACCCCCATCACGGCAAACACCGCCCGCATGTTCGCCTGCGACGCAGGGATCATCCCCGCCGTCATGGGCGGGACCAGCGAGATCCTCGATTTGGGCCGTTCCACCCGCACCTGGTCACGCGCCCAACGTAAAGCGGCGAAGCTCCGCGCCAAGGGCCACTGCGAATCCCCCGGCTGCCAGGCATCAATAGACCGCTGCGACCTCCACCACGAAAACCACTGGGCCCACGGCGGCAGATCAGACTTGAGCAACGCGATCTACCTCTGCAGCTACCACCACTGGCTCGTGCACCACACCAACTGGGAAATCGCCCGAACCCGGGACGGCACCGTAGAAATCCGAAGAACGTAGACCGACCGAGATCCGGCGCTATTCGACGGCTACGTACTTCAGCAATATGGCCGGATATGACCATCGACACGACGGGCGCGGCGGTGTGTCATAAAGCATCGTGAGCGAGCAGCCCTGGCGCAGTTTGTCTGGCGTGATCACGCGTGTGGTCAGCCGACTTCTCCTGTTTTTCACCCGACCCTTCGACGAGCCGTACTACCGCGACCCGCTTTTTCGTGGCGGGCTCGCAGCGTCGTGTGTGTCGATGTGGTCCGTCTTCGTGATGGCTCTCGCTCTCGGCAAGGTCGATAGTTCTTTCGGCGCCGCCGGGCTCGTGGTGTTGGGTCCACTCTGGCTGAACCTTTGGATCTTCGGTGTCGTCGGATGCTCAATCCGTGCGTTCAGAAGGGAATGGTCGGGCCACACAAGGAGCGGGGCGCCGCAGGCCTAAGCACCGACAGGGGGCGTTGGCGAACGCAATCCGCCGTTGTCGAATCGCGACGGATTAGGCGAGATAGCCCCTTTTGATCATGGCGCGACGGGTCGGACGAGCGGATACTTCCTTGCGTGGCGGTATCGGAGCGGCTTCGATCTCTCGATGAGCGAGTCCTGGGTTCGCCTCGGCCGCCTGATGAGCCGCGCCCGAGGTGGCAGGGCTTCCTTAGGGGCTTCCTGTTCCTGGGACCGCTTCTGACGGTCGTGTCCACCCGACACCGCCCCTGGGGGCTGGTCGTGTTCTTCTCGTACGGGGTTGTCGTACTGGTCGCCGGCGGGTTCGCCGTTCGCTGGAACATGACGCACTACGGCTACGACCGCGTGCAGCGCTCCGGCGACGTTTCCCCACCGCGCTCGGGGGACGACCGCTGGGCGGCGTTCGGACCTAATCCCTGAGGTACATCGAGTACAGCAGACCGACCGCTAGGTGCCGCTCTCCGCTGCGCCGCGAGAGCATTCGACGATGACGGGTATTCGGATCCAACGCGAAGCCAACGCCTACGCCGACCGACGACGCAAGTATCGGATCCTCGTCGATGGCGAGGAGCTCGGAGCCATTGGGCGGGGCGACACGATCGACATCCCTCTTGATCCCGGCCGTCACTCGGTTTGGATGAGGATCGACTGGACGGGAAGCGAGATGGCAACGTTCGTCCTCGAAGCAGACGAAACGATTGAGTTCGTCTGCCGTCCTCGGTACCCGACCGCAGCGGTGGTCGTCGCCTTGCTCCGTTCGATCAAAGACCGAGACGACTGGATCGTGCTCGAACGCATGTAGTGCCGTTTGCGGTCGACGACCCGTCGCAGCCAATGCGCCATCATGAGCGAATGCCTCGGTTGAGCCACCACGCGGTCGGGCTGCTTGTGATCGGCGCACTGCTGACTGCATGTGATGGTGGGCACCCTGAGGTGACCTCTCCGGCCTCGCCACAAGCTGCGGCCCCTAACGCGACACCACGGTGCGGGCTGCTACTGAGCGACCCTGCTCTCCGGACGGCGTATCGGGACCACGAGATCAAGACCGGTGAGGCAATGCTCATCCTGACCAGCCGAAAACTGGTAACCAACGTGGTCGTTGTCCAGGGTGTTACACGTGCAGCACTGCAGTCTGGCGCCGGTCATTACCCCAACAGCGCATTGCCTGGCGAGATCGGAAACACATCGATTGAGGGCCATCGTCGGACATACGGCCGTCCCTTCGTGCGGCTGGGACTTCTCCGACAGGGAGACACAGTGCTCATCAGCTCGCCGTTCGCCACCTACACCTACGCGCTTGTTCCTGGCTTTGGAGGGCATCCCAATCCTTGGGTCGCTAGGTACCGCGCCGGCAACGCTCGTGGCGGGGAAGGCCTCGGCACCGGACGTTGGCTCACGTTGACAACGTCCGTAGCGAATCGTTCTGGCGACTTCAGGCTGATCGCGCGCCTCAAACAAGTGAAGCGCGTTCCGAGCGCATGTTGAGGATCCCGGTCGAGCAACAGCCGTTCGCACCCGACCGGGAAGTGCCGCTCGAACGCAAGGTCCGGCGCTATCCGATGCTCCTGCCAGTGCCAAATGCCCCGATATGACTATCGACACCGGGCTTGTAGTGCCGTGTCATAGAACCTTGTGAGTGATCTCTTGATCAAGGCTGTTGTTACACCTATGTCAGGGTCGGCTAACGAAACCATCAACGTGATCATCTGGATCGCGGCTTGTTTCGGTTTCGGGGCTGTTTCCCTGTGGTGGCGACGGAAGACCCGTGGAACAAGCCCAAGACCAGAGGTGAACCCTAGCGAGGTGACTGGCTGGTCGGCGCCTTTCGCCCGCTTGGCACGGCGCAATCGAATCGCCCACATCCTTGTCGCGGCCCTCTTCTGGGGCATTCCGATGACGGCTGCAATCGAGTTGGCGACGGCGTTTCGCCACCCTGAGCGCAGCGCAATCCTCGGCGGGGTCGCTGCCCTTGGATTCGGCATGGTGGTGGGGAGGCGTTTTGACGACCAATACGCCACGGCGCGCGATTGGACGGCGCCCGAAACCTGCGACCAATGCCCGCACCCGATGTCAGAGCACACCCATTCTCGGCCAACGGACGATGAAACCGGCTGGATGCACTGCCAAGCACC
>DATAVE010000084.1:0-12714 GCA_036267875.1 Mycobacteriales bacterium | reverse complement strand
GACCACCGACGGCGTCGCTGACGCGTCGTCCGCAGCAGACACCGAATAAGGAGAATCACCATGGCGACACTGACCAACGACGAGATCATCGAGGCGCTCAAGGAGAAGAGCCTCATCGAGATCTCCGACCTCGTGAAGCAGTTCGAGGAGACCTTCGGCGTCTCCGCCGCGGCCCCGGTCGCGGTTGCCGCAGCCCCGGCTGGCGGCGGCGCAGCCGCCGGTGGCGAGGCTGCTGCCGAGCAGGACGAGTTCGACGTCGTCCTCGAGGCTGCCGGCGACAAGAAGATCCAGGTGATCAAGGTCGTTCGCGAGCTCACCAGCCTGGGCCTCAAGGAGGCCAAGGACCTGGTCGACGGGGCACCGAAGACCGTCGTCGAGAAGGCCACGAAGGAGACCGCCGACAAGGCGAAGGCTGCCCTCGAAGAGGCTGGCGCTTCGGTCACGGTCAAGTAACACCCCGCACCTCAGCACTGGGGGCAGGCCCGATCGGGCCTGCCCCCAGTGCTTTTTTGCGTTGTGACATGCGGTTTTGGCTCGACTTCGGCGACCCAAGTGGCGGCGAGGGAGGTAGCAGATCGCCCCATTCGGGCGGTAATGTCTCGGATTGTGACCCGCCTCACACGCCACCTATGGCGGGCCTCGAAGTCGGTTGCCTACGGCGTTCCCATTGCCGGTTGCTCAGGAAGGCAGGGTTCGCGTGGGCGTTGAGGTCAAGGTCGAAGGCCTGACGAAGTCGTTCGGCCGGCAGGTGATCTGGGAAGACGTCTCGCTGACGCTGCCCAAGGGCGAGATCTCGGTCTTGCTCGGCCCGTCCGGTACTGGCAAGTCGGTCTTCCTCAAGCACCTGATCGGGCTGCTGCGCCCTGATCGCGGCCACGTCTACATCGAGGGCAACGACGTACCGAACATCACCGAGCGCAAGCTCTACGAGGTACGCAAGATGTTCGGCGTGCTGTTTCAGGACGGCGCGCTGTTCGGCTCGATGTCGATCTACGACAACGTCGCCTTCCCGCTTCGTGAGCACACGAAGAAGAGCGAGAGCGAGATCCGCGCGATCGTCATGGAAAAGCTCGAGCTCACCGGTTTGATCGGCGCCGAGCAGAAGCTCCCCGGCGAGATCTCCGGCGGCATGCGCAAGCGCGCCGGTCTCGCCCGCGCGCTGGTGCTCGACCCCGAGATCCTGCTCTTCGACGAGCCCGACTCCGGCCTGGACCCGGTCCGCACGGCCTACCTCAACCAGCTCATCGTCGATCTCAACCAGCAGATCCAGGCGACGATGCTGATCGTCACCCACGACGTGAACACCGCCCGTACGGTCCCGGACAACATCGGACTGCTCTACCGACGGCATCTCGCGATGTTCGGTCCGCGGGAGATGCTGCTGTCGAGCCAGGAACCCGTCGTTCGGCAGTTCCTCAACGCGCGGCGACAAGGCCCGATCGGCATGGCAGAGGAGAAGGACGCCGCTGAGCTGGAGGCGGAGGCCGAGGAAGGCGAGGAGATCCCGCCGCTGCCGCCGATCCCGCCGCAGATCCTGCCCACCGACGGCCAGATGCGACCGACCCAGCGTCCGCCGGGTGAGTGGCTGAAGGCGAACGGTGTCACGCCGCCGTCGGGCTCGTTCAGCGGTGAGGGCTACGCGCCGGCGTCACGTACTCGGGGGACGGCCGGTCCGCGACCGACCCCGGCGGCCGACCCGAGCGAGGGGATCCGGGTGCTTCGCGCCGCGCCGGCCGCACGGCGCCGTACGACGACAGACAGCGCCCCGGCGAAGAAGACGACCGCCAAGAAGGCCGCCGCAAAGAAGAGCCCGAGCGAGGCTGCCAAGAAGACCACTGTTCGCCGTAGTGCGGGCGGCGGGTCCACGGGGTCCAGTCGGAGACGCTCCTCGTGAGTTCCGCCAGCGTCGCAGCGCCCTTCCGGGCAAGCGGCAGCTTTTTCGCGATGTGCCTGGACACGTGGGTGGCCTTCTGGCGCTCGGTTCGGCATTTGCGCTTCCAGTGGCGCGAGATGCTCGAGCAGGCCTGGTTCATCGCAAGCGTCACGATCTTGCCCACCGCACTGGTCTCGATTCCGTTCGGTGCAGTTATCGCTCTGCAGATCGGGAACCTCGCTCGACAGGTCGGTGCGCAGTCGTTCACAGGCTCGGCATCGGTGCTGGCGATCCTCCGTGAGGCCGCACCGATCGTGTGCGCGCTGCTGATCTCGGGTGCCGGCGGCTCGGCAATCTGTGCCGACCTCGGCAGCCGCAAGATCCGCGACGAGATCGACGCGATGGAGGTGCTTGGCATCTCCCCGCTCGAGCGGCTCGTCGTACCGCGCGTCGCGGCCAGCGCGATCGTCGCGGTCCTGCTCAACGGGTTGGTCTCGGTCGTCGGTGTGATCGGCGGCTACGTGTTCAACGTCATGCTGCAACACGGAACGCCAGGCGCGTATATCCAGTCGTTCACTGCGCTCGCGCAGTTGCCCGACCTTTACGTAGGCGAGTTCAAGGCGTTGCTGTTCGGGATCATGGCGGCGCTTGTTGCGTCCTACAAGGGACTGAACCCGAAGGGCGGACCGAAGGGCGTCGGCGACGCGGTCAACCAGTCCGTGATCATCGCCTTCATGCTGCTGTTCGTCATCAACTTCGTGATCACCGAGGTCTACTTCACCGTCGTTCCGCAGAAGGCGATCTGATGGCGAACACCGTCTCGCTGCCGCGTCCGCTGCGAACCGTAACCAGGGTCATCGGCGCGCCGTACCGCGCCACGATGAGCGGGCTCGAGGACGCCGGCGAGCAGCTGTCGTTCTACCTGCGCTCGCTCGGCTGGTTCTGGCGGACGATCGTGTCTTACAAGCGTGAGGTCGTCCGGCTGATCGCTGAGGTCAGCCTTGGTTCCGGTGCCCTTGCCCTGATCGGCGGCAGCGTCGGCGTCGTCGCGTTCCTCACGTTCTTCACCGGCACCGAAGTCGGGTTGGAGGGCTATCAGGGCCTGCAACAGATCGGCATCTCCGCGTTCGCCGGCTTCGTCTCGGCGTACTTCAACACTCGCGAGATCTCGCCGATCGTCGCGGGGCTGGCACTGACCGCCACGGTCGGCGCAGGCTTCACCGCGCAGCTCGGTGCCATGCGGATCAGCGAGGAGATCGACGCGCTCGAGGTCATGGGCATCCCGTCGATCCCATACCTCGTCACGACCCGCCTGATCGCCGGCCTGGTCGCGGTGATTCCGCTCTACATCGTCGGTCTGGTCGCGTCGTACTTCTCGACGCGGCTCATCGTCACGCTCTACTTTCACCAGTCCGGCGGGACGTACGACCACTACTTCCATACGTTTTTGGTGCCGACCGACGTCTTCTATTCCTTCTTGAAGATCATCATCTTCGCCATCGTCGTCATGCTGATCCACTGCTACTACGGCTACTACGCCAGCGGCGGTCCGGCAGGCGTAGGTGTCGCAGTCGGTCGCGCGGTGCGTACCTCGATCGTCGCGATCAACGTCATCGACCTGTTCCTCAGCCTCGCGCTCTGGGGCGCTAATACGACAGTCCGGATCGCGGGGTAGCGCTATGACCCGCAGCGAGACCAGACTGCGCGTGAAACGTCGCCTTCAGGGCGTGGCGTTCCTCGCGGTCATCGTCATGCTTCTCGGGCTGACGGTCCTGATCTACAACAAGGACCTGCCCGGCCAGGGAAGCGACAAGGTCACCCTCGATGCGTCGCGGATCGGCAACCAGCTGATCATTCCGGCTGACGTGAAGTACGAGGGCGTTTTGGTCGGTCGGGTCAGCTCGGTCCACAGCGACGGCGACAACGCCACCCTCACCCTCGAGCTGTCGAAGTCGCTGATCCACAACATCCCGAGCAACGTGCTCGCGAGGATCCTGCCGAAGACGCTGTTCGGTGAGAAGTACGTCGACTTGATCCGACCTGCCACGCCGGAGGGCGTGCTCCAGTCTGGCGGGACCATCCAGGAGGATCGCTCCGCAGTCGCTGTGGAGTTGCAGGACGTGTTCAGCAAGCTCGTTCCGGTGCTTCGGGCAGCGAACCCGGCGGCGTTGTCGGTCGCGCTGTCCAACACGGCCGAGGCGCTCGCCGGTCGTGGGGAGACGCTGGGACACAGCCTCACGCTGATCGACAACTACTTCAGCCAGCTCAACCAGGACATGCCAAACATCCAGCACGACATCTCGGGGCTCGCCGACCTGGCGAGTAACTATGCGGATGCTGCGCCCGACCTGCTCGGGATCCTCAAGCACTTCTCAGTGACCGCCAAGACGTTCACAGAGAAGGCCGACACCTACGCACAGTTCCTCGCGGGAACCGCGAGCTTCGCCGACACCGGTGCTGCCTTCTTCAAGAAGAACGGCAAGGGGCTCGAGGACCTCGCGAAGTACAGCGAGGGTCCGTTGAACGTGTTGGCGAATTACTCGATCGTGCTGGAGTGCCTGCCGAACGGTCTGTCGATCTTCGACCGTGAGCGCCTCGAGCATGCCTTCGGGGGCGGCGAGCTCCACATCGACCTGATCCCCGTGAACAGTCGCGGCGAATACACGCAGAAGGACACGCCGTCGCTGAAGGAGTTCACCCGCGCCGTGCTGCCGGCCAACTGTTACGGCCTGCCCTATCAGGGCCACGCGTTGCACCCTGAGAACTCGAAGTACCCGTTCGCTCCGGGTGGCAACTACTCGGCGGGCGGCTACGCCGGATCCGGCGCGGCGACGCCCAACACTTCTGCATCGATCTTCTCCGGATCGACTGGCGGGGTGGGTTCGGCTGCTGAGCAAGCGGAGATCGCCACTCTCATCGCCGAGATCACGGGGCAGCAGCCCACGTCGAGCGGCCTGGACGACCTGCTGCTCGGGCCGATGCTGCGCGGCATGGCGGTGGTGCCGTAGTGCGCGGGCAGACCCTTGGCGCTGCGATCAAGCTGATCATCTTTGCGCTGGTCACGATTTTGGCGACCGCGTTGCTCGGTGTGGTCATCAGCAACCGGACGTTCGGGTCGACCAACACCTACAAGGCCAACTTCACCGATGTCACCGACCTGATCAGCGGCAGTGACGTACGAATGGCCGGAGTCCGGGTCGGCACCGTCAGCTCGATCAAGTCGATGTCGGAGGACGGCAACAACTTCGCGCAGGTGTCGTTCTCGCTCGACACCAATGTCTCGTTGACGACGACCACGAAGGTGGAGGTGCAGTACCTCAACCTGGTCGGCCAGCGCTATCTCAATCTTGTGCCGGCGCCGGGGGGCACCACCCTGCCGACCAAGAACGCGCTCATCCCCGAGACGAACACCAGGCCAGCGGTTGACCTCACGGCGCTGTTCAACGGGTTCAAGCCGCTGTTCCGCGCGCTGTCGCCGAACGACGTGAACCAGTTCGCGCTCGAGATCATCAAGACGCTGCAGGGCGAGGGCGGGACCGTCCAGGACCTGCTCCAGCAGACGGCATCATTGACCAACACCGTGGCGCAACGCGACGCAGCGATTGGCCAGGTCATCGACAACCTGCTCACCGTGCTCAGCACCGTTCAGCAGCGTGATGCCGGGCTTGGCGAGACGGTTACCCAGCTGCAGCGACTGGTGTCCGGCCTGGCCGGTGACCGCGACGCGATCTCGACCTCACTCGGCAACATCAACGACCTCGCCACCAGCACCGCGAAGCTACTCACCGGCATTCGCCCGGTGCTGCCGGGTGACCTGCGAAACCTGACCTCGTTGGCGAGCGTTCTCAACAACACCAAGGACATCGTCAACAAGAACGAGAACGCGCTGGCCGCGTTCCTGCAACGCGAGCCGTCCAAGCTGAACCGGATCATCCGTACCGGTAGCTACGGCGGCTACTTCAACTTCTGGCTCTGCTCGCTGAGCGTTTCCGGGTTGCCGGCAACACTGCAGCCAAGCGACTCGCAGTCCCCGTCATGTCCGGCGGTCACCCAATGAGACCGTTCCGCGAACGCAGCCCGTTGCCCATCGGCATCGCCGGCGTGCTTGTCGTAGTCGTACTGCTGCTGCTGGCGCTCAACGTCGGCAAGCTGCCGTTCATCACGTCGGGACACACGGTGTATGCCGAGTTCGCCGACGCGGCGAGCCTGCAGAACGGCGACAACGTGAAGATCGCCGGCGTCGAGGTCGGCAAGGTGACGTCCGTCAAGCTGGAGTACGTGCCCGGCCAGGGCAACGTCGTCCGGGTCGGCATGAAGGTGAGTGGCGGCCCGCACATCGGCGCCGAGACGACCGCCAACATCAAGATCGAGACGCTTCTCGGCCAGGTCTACGTCGCACTGAACCCGACCGTGAGCGGCGCCCTCGCCGACGACACCATCCCGGTTGACCGGACGACGACGCCGACCTCGATCACCGAGGCCTTCATCGGGCTCGGCAAGCGTGCCGGTGAGATCGACGTCAAGCAGCTCGCGAAGTCCTTCGACGTTCTTTCCAACACGTTCAAGAACACCCCCGGCGAGGTACATGCCTCGTTGGTCGGCTTGGAGCGGGTGTCGCAGGCGATCGCGGCACGCAACGACCAGCTGACCTCGCTGCTCGGCAAGGCGAACGCAGTCACGACGACGATCGCCTCCCACGACGACCAGATCACCAAGCTGATCGATGACTCGTCGCTGATTCTGCAGACGATCAGCCAGCAGCGCGCGGTCGTCCACCAGCTGCTCGTCAGCACCGCAGCCCTCGCGCATCAGCTCACTGGGCTCGTGGCAGAAAACCGCAAGCTGATCGGTCCCGCGCTTGCGCAGCTCGACGGGACGTTGAAGATCCTGCGCGCCAACCAGCGTGGTCTCGATCAGACGCTGCATCTCGTGGCGCCATTCGTTCGGGACTTCACCGACACCCTCGGTACCGGTCGCTGGTTCGAGAGCACTCTGACGAACCTCACCGACCCGCTTGGCAAGCTCACCCTCGGCAACTCCGGGAACCGCTGATGAGACGCCTGGGAGATCTGTTCGGTGACCTGGTACGCCGATTCGGCGCGGGCGTCGTTGCGCTGGTCACGGTTGTGGTGCTCGTCATCGTCATCGTGGCGGTCTCGGTGACCACGGGCGGCGGCAAGACCTACAAGCTGACTGCGTACTTCACGAAGACCGTGGGCCTCTACAACGGAAACGACGTCCGGATCATGGGCGTCAAGGTCGGGAAGATCGACAGCATCACCCCGGTCGGCACCGAGGTGAAGGTCGTCATGTCCTACAACGGCGACGACCGTGTGCCGGTTCACGCCCAGGCGGTCGTGATCGAGCCATCGATCGTCAGTGACCGCTACGTCCAGATCTCTCCGGGATACGTCAGCGGCCCGACGCTGCCTGACAACGCGGTCCTTGGTTGCCCGCCGAGTGGCTCGGCCGTCACAGACACCACCGACTCGGCTACCTGCGCCGACCAGACCGCCGTGCCGCTCGAGCTCGATCAGATCTTCGGCAACCTCAACCAGCTCGACACTGCGCTCGGCCCGAACGGCGCCAACAAGAACGGCGCGCTCGCCGAGCTGGTCAAGATCAGTGCAGCGAACCTCAAGGGCAACGGCACGGCTTTCAACGGCGCCTTCCGTCAGTTCTCCGCCCTGATCTCGACGCTCGCGGGCAGCCGGAGTGATCTGTTCGGCACTGTCAGCAGCCTGCAGAAGTTCACGACCACGCTCGCCAACGACAACGGCGGTGTGGTCGCCCTGAACAAGAACCTGGCACTGGTCGGCGGGCAGCTCGCCGGGGAGCGCAAAGACCTGGGCGCGGCGCTCGCGAATCTTGCGACTGCGTTGACCTCGGTGGAGAGCTTCGTCGCTGACAACCGGCAGGGTCTCAAGACCGACATCCACGGTCTCGCCAAGGTCACCGACGTACTCACCAAGGAAAAGACGGCGATCACCCAGTTCACCGACCTGGCGCCGCTCGCCCTGTCGAATCTCAGCCTTGCCTACGACCCCGCAACGCAGACGCTCGATACCAACACCGCCCTGACCGAGCCGCTGACCAAGACCGGCCCTTCCGGTGCGCTGTGCCAGCTGCTGGGGACGCTCGGACTCGACACATTGGTCGGCGACGCGGTCGGGTGCAGCGCGAACAAGCCGGTTATCGGCACGAGCAGCCTGAACCACACCACTCCGACCCTCGCGGAGCTTCTTACCGGAGGCCTGACGTGAGGCGGCGCGCCCAGGCCACCGCGATGGCGGTCGCCGGCGTCCTGACCCTCGCCGGCTGCGGCTTCCACAGCGCGTACTCATTGCCGCTCCCTGGCGGCGCCGCCGGCGGCAAGACCTACACCGTGACGGCCGAGTTCAAGGACGTGCAAGACCTCACGCCGCAAGCGGCGGTCCGGGTCAACGATGTCGCGGTCGGGGACGTCAGCGACATCACGCTCGACCCGAAGACGCTCATGGCCAAGGTCACGATGCGGATCAAGCAGTCGGTCGCGCTGCCGGCGAATGCCGTCGCGACGCTCGAACAGACCACCCTGCTCGGCGAGAAGTTCGTCGCGGTCGCACCGCCCGAGAATGCAGCCCCCGAGGGCAAGCTCGTCGATGGCGACGCCCTCGACTCGGCGAGTGAGCTCCCCAGCGTGCAGCAGGTATTCGGGCTGCTGTCGCAGTTCCTCAACGGCGGCGACCTGGGCGACCTCCAGACGATCAGCGTCGAGGTCTCGAAGGCCTTGTCCGGTCGCGAGGCCGACGTCCGTGGTGCGCTCCAGCAGCTGACGACCTTCGTCACCGGGCTCGCCGACCAGAAGCACGAGATCGTCCGCGCGATCGACGGACTCGATCGCTTCAGCTCGGCTCTCGCTTCGCAAGACAGCACGATCGCAACCGCGCTCGACCAGCTCGGTCCGGGCCTGAAGGTCCTTGCTGATGAGCGTGCGCAGTTCACCTCGCTGCTGACCCACCTGTCGCGGTTCGGCAAGTACGCGAGCCGGGTAATCAAGGCGTCGAGCTCGCAGACCATCGCCGAGCTGCGCGACCTGCAGCCGATCCTTCATCACCTGGCCGCAGCCGGCGCAAACCTGCCACGAGCGCTCGAGGTGCTCATTACCTTCCCGTTCCCGCGCGACGTCGGCGCCGCAGCACCGGGTGACTACGTCAATGCGGACATCAGCGTCGACATCGGTCCGGTGCTGTGCGCGGTGTTCGCGGGGAAGACACCGGCGCAGCTCGCGGCATCGCTCGGGCCGACCGAGGCAGAGCTGGTCAAGCTCCTGTCCGGTGACTCGTGCCCGGCAATCACCGGCGCATCCAACACGACGGGCCAGTCCGATCTCGCCCAGTTGCTCAGCGGACTCGGAGGTCCCCAGTGATCCGCCGTGTCGTCAAGATCCAGCTCGCGATCTTCGTCGTGCTGACCCTCATCGGCGTCACGTACGTCGGTGCCACCTACATCGGCGTCAACCCCTTCAGCAGCCCGTTCACGGTTCATCTGGCACTGCCATCGGCCGGCGGCATCTTCACGAACGCCGATGTGGCCGAGCGAGGCGTCGTGGTCGGCCGAGTCGGCGCCTTGCACATCAACCCGGCTGGCGGCGTGACGGTCGATCTGAAGATCAACCACGGTGAGAAGATCCCGGCACAGGGGCTCACCGCCAAGGTCGCCGATCTGTCGGCTGTCGGCGAGCAGTACGTCGAGCTCGAGCCGGCCGCTGACTCTGCCCCGTATCTCACGTCGTCCTCGCCGCCGATCAAGGGCACGATTCCGGTCGATGACGCCGTGATCCTGCGCAACATCGAGAAGCTGTTCGGCAGCATCAACGTGCACGACCTGTCGACGACAGTTACCGAGCTGGGCAAGGGTTTCGCGAACCTCGGCCCGAGCCTGCAGAAGCTGATCGACGGCGGCGAGGAGCTCACTCAGGCCGCGACCAATGCGCTGCCGGCGACCGAGCGGCTGATCAATGACGGCAAGACCGTGCTCGACACGCAACGCCAGGTGTCTGCGGAGCTCAAGTCGTTCGCGGCCAGCTTCAACGATGTGACCGGTGAGTTCAGCGGCGAGGACACCGCACTTCGGACGATCCTCGACAACGGCAGCGCTGCGTCTGAGCAGCTCAAGCTGCTGATCCAGGACAACCAGGACGTCGTGCCCGAGCTGCTGTCCAATCTGGACACGTTCAGCCAGATCCAAAGTGTTCGGCTTCCGTACGACCGGGCAGTTCTCGAGCTCTACCCGGCGATCGTCGCGGACTCCTACTACGCGCTTCCAGCGCCTGGCAACGTTGCCAGGTTCGGTCTGGTGACCGACGCGGGCGCGTTCTGCAGCACCGGATATGCGAGCACGAAACCGCGCTCGAACAAGCCCAAGGACTGGGGCGGCGCCGCGAATCTCGACGCGCACTGCACCGGGAACAACACATTCCTGGACACCGAGCAGAACGACATCCGGGGAGAGCGCAACGCGCCTCTTCCGAAGGGCGATCACGCCAACGTGACGAACTCGACGCCCTACGACGGCCCGCACTACGGCCAGCCGTTCCCGGGATCGGGCGTCGTCGGCACCTGCGACACCCCGAAATGCCCGAAGGCCACGTCATCGACGCGGCATTCCCGGTCGGCGACAACCGCCCACGATGCCTCGGACAACTCGCCCGTCATGGTTGCGGCGCCATACGACCCGACCACCGGGATCATGCGCGGACCCGACGGAAAGCTCTACGAGCTGGGCCTGGACGGACCGCTGACGCCGGTCTTCGGCTCCTCGTCCTACACCTGGCTGTTGCTCGCACCTACGATGAGATAGATGACTGAGCGCCCGGTTGGGGTGCCCCGCCGCGGGCTTGCACTCCTCGTTGTTGTCGTCATTGCCCTTGCGGTCGTGACGACCTTTGCCGTGATCAAGTACCGCGACGCGTCCCACGCGTCCTCTCAGAACAGCGAGCGCACCCAAGTCGCGGCCATCGCAGGGCAGTACGCCGTCGACTTCTCCTCGATCGATTACCGCAACTTCGACGCGGAGACCGCCGATGCGGTGACGCATGCGACCGCGGACTTCGCCAAGAAGTACCTCGCGACGATGAAGGTCTTCAAGCCCCTCTACACCAAGGGCAAGGTTGTGCAGACGACCTCGATTGCCAAGGCCGCCGTCGAGTCGGTCAGCCCCACTTCCGCAAAGGTGCTGGTCGCGGTCAGTGGAACGGCAACGAACGTGAACACGACCGCTCCGACCCAGCAGCTGTATCGATTCGAGATCTCGCTGAGCAAGGTCGACGGCAAATGGCTGACGAGCGACGTGACGACGCTGTGAGCGACATCGAGGAGCCGGAAGGCTCGGCCGAGGGGACGCTGGCCAGCGAGTCCGTCGTAGCTGCGCCGGCCGAGGCCGATGCCACCGATGGTGCAGTCGAAGCGGGGGAGGCGCTGCCCTCGGAAGGCGAGGAGTCTGCGCCGACTCAGACCGACGATGCTGCCGAGCCGCTCACGTTGCCGGACGAGCGGCATTCCCGTACGACCGAACTCGCCGCGCGGCTGCGGCAAAGCGCGCTGGCCCAGGTCGAGGCGGCTCGCGCGGCGCAGGCCGCCGGTGGCGCAATCTCCGTGCCGACCGCTCCCGCTGGTCCCAAGATCCCGGCGCTGGACGAGCCGTCCCGCCGTTTCGCCCAGACTCCGATGCCGCCCGCCACCCCGATCGTGGCCGACAAGGCCGACAAGCCCGACGTGGCTGAGGAGCCGGAAGCGCCCGCGGCCGAGCCGGCTGCTGTCGTCGAGCCGGTCGAATCGGGCGCTATCGGCGAGGCGGCGCCACCCGAGCCGGTCACGATCGCCGAAGAGCCGGCCACCGCGATCGCCGAGTCGGAACTGACCACCATCCGGGAGGTGGCCCCCGGTGACGACGCATCTGACCGCGTCATCCGCGTCGCCGCGGCCGGGCTTCCGGTGGAGGCCCTCGATGAAGCGCCGGCCTACCTCGACGGGCCGGTCGGTAAGGGTACGGGTGGCCAGTGGCTGATCTTGGCGACCCTCGCCGTTGCGGCCCTCGTCGTCCTCGGCGTGGTGCTGCTCGTCATCTATGCCGGCAAGGACTCGCACGACGCCGCGGTTGCAAAGACCCGGGGTGCCGCGCTGGCGGCAGCCAAGACGGAGACCGCTCTCGCACTGACGTACAACTACCGGACGCTCGACAGCGACTTTGCCAAGGCAGAGGCAGGGATGAGCAAGTCGTTCCGCGCCGACTTTGCCGGGATCGCCGCCAAGTCCGTCACGCCGCTGGCCACCAAGACCCACGCGGTGACGACCGCCACGATCGTGTCTGCCGGCGTCATCTCGGCCACGAGCAACTCGGCTCAGATCTTGGTCTTCGCCGATCAGACTGTCGAGAACAAGCTGTTGAACGCGACGTCGCGGCTCGACAAGTCGGTGATCGACGTCTCGATGGTCAAGCAGGACGGGCATTGGCTGATCAACAATCTCAACCCCCTCTAATGGGCGACTGAGCGCGGATTTCGTCCAGAAACAGCGCGTCGGGCCTTGACGACGGCCGCGCGGAGGTCCATGCTGCCGCGCAGTGCTAGACCGCCTGATCTAGGTGGTCTCGACAGATTGCCGCTGCGCGGCTATGCTGCTCGTTTGCGCTGCCTCCTGATGCTTCCACCCTCTGCCTAAGCGTGTTCGTGACCGGTAACGGGGTGGGTCCATCTGTGCGCGCGCACATTGATAGCGAGCACTAGAGAAGGACCCCACTTGGCCGCCTCGCGCTCCACCGGCACTGCCCTGTCCACCCTTGCACCACGCCGCGTTTCGTTT
>DATAVE010000083.1:0-21961 GCA_036267875.1 Mycobacteriales bacterium | reverse complement strand
TCGATGATGTCGGGGACGAGCATCTTGGGCTCGGCCTCGGTGTCGCCGCCGATCAGCCGGCCGGCCTCGGCGAAGAGGGTGTCGCGGATCGCCGTGATGACCAGCTTCGGGTTCAGCGGCTTTCCGGTGTTCCACGCAGGGCACTTGTCCTGGCAGCGGCCGCACTCGGTGCAGGCCAGCGTCTGCAGCAGCTGCTGCTGGTGGAACTGCTCGACCTGGCCGACGCCGAGGACGGCGTTCTCGTCCTCCATCAGCTTCTCGAGGTCCGGCGTCGTACCGAGCGCGCCGAGGCCCTTCGGGTGCCGCTTCAGCGAGGCGTTGATCGGCGCCGTGACGATGTGCATGTGCTTGCCGTAGAGCAGGAAGACCAGGAAGCCGACGACCACGGCGATCTGGGCCACGATGAACGCCGTCTCGAACGCCATCGAGTTGGGCGTGATGTAGCTGACGGCCTTCGAGGCGAATGGCCACCAGCCGTCGTGCTGGTAGGGGAAGTAGCCGTTGGACAGCTGCGCGCCGCGGTAGAGCAGCAGCGTCGCGACGACGAGGAAGATCATTCCCAGGACGATGTAGGCCTGGTCGACGTGCGAGCCGTAGAAGCGTGACTTACGGCCGAGCCGGTGCGGGGAGCGGGCGAGCCGGATTCCCGTGAACACGATGATCGCGAGCAACACTGCGACCGCGAAGATGTCCTCGATCAGGCCGAGCGCTCGGCTCTTGCCGATGAACGGGATCGCGAAGTCTCGCTGGAACAGCGAGCCGTACGCCTCGATGATCGTCAGGAACAGCACCGTGAAGCCCCAGAAGGTGAAGGCGTGGGCGGTGCCCGACCCCTTGACCTTGAACAGCTTGCGCTGCGCGAGCACGTCGGTCAGCTGCGCCTTGAGCGCTCCGAGGACATTCGGCGTGCGCTCGGGCGGGATCGGTGCGCCGGAGAGCACCAGTCGGCCGAGCCACTGGAGCCGGTAGAGCGCGACGGCAAAGGCGGCAAGCGACACGGCGATGCCGAGGATCAGGCGAACAGTCACCTGCGCACCTTACTTATTCGGTGCCGTTGCTCAGAGCAAGTGGTGCATGACCCAGCCGACGACGGGGACGACGACCAACGGCGCGGTCAGCACAACGAGTCCCAGGATCACCAGGGCGGCCATCGCGCGAGTCCGCAGCGAGGGTTCTCCACGCCTGTCCTGTAGCCGACCCAGCACAACGGGAACGGTACGCCGCGAATCCCTGTTCACCCATTGCGCGCTTTGCCAGAAGAAAGTTGAGCCAATATCGCTCAATAAGGAATGACAGCGGGGCCTGGCGGGGTTAACCTGAGCGAGACCGGCTCAAGCCTGAGACGGACTGAGCCTGACAGCCGTACAGAAGAAGGAGCAAGAAATGGGAAGAGCGGTCGGCATCGACCTCGGTACGACGAACAGCGTCGTCACCGTGCTCGAGGGCGGAGAGCCCAACGTCATCGCCAACGCCGAGGGCTCGCGTACCACGCCGAGCGTGGTGGCGTTCGCCAAGAACGGTGAGGTACTGGTCGGCGAGGTTGCCAAGCGCCAGGCCGTCACCAACCCGGACCGCACGATCCGGTCGGTCAAGCGCGAGATCGGCACCGACTGGTCCGTCGACGTCGACGGCAAGAAGCAGACGCCGCAGCAGATCTCGGCGTTCATCCTGTCCAAGCTCAAGCGCGACGCGGAGGCCTACCTCGGCGAGCCGGTCACCGACGCGGTGATCACGGTTCCCGCGTACTTCTCCGACGCCCAGCGTCAGGCGACCAAGGAAGCCGGCGCGATCGCGGGCCTCGAGGTGCTTCGCATCATCAACGAGCCGACCGCGGCCGCACTCGCCTATGGCCTCGACAAGGAGGCCGACCAGACGATCCTCGTCTTCGACCTCGGTGGCGGCACCTTCGATGTGTCGCTGCTGGAGATCGGCGACGGCGTCATCGAGGTCAAGGCCACCGCTGGCGACAACCTGCTCGGCGGGGACGACTGGGACCAGAAGGTCGTCGACTGGCTGGTCGAGCGGTTCAAGGCCGGCCACAATATCGACCTGTCCGTCGACAAGATGGCGATGCAGCGACTACGCGAAGCGGCCGAGAAGGCCAAGATCGAGCTGTCTAGCTCGTCCGAGGCGACCATCAACCTGCCGTACATCACGGCTAGCGACGCAGGCCCGCTGCACCTCGACGAGAAGCTCTCTCGCACCGAGTTCCAGCGGATGACGGCGGACCTGCTCGAGCGGACCAAGGGCCCGTTCCAGCAGGTGGTTCGTGACGCGGGCGTCGCCGTCGGCGACATCCATCACGTGGTGCTCGTCGGCGGTTCGACCCGGATGCCTGCGGTGGTCGACGTCGTCAAAGAGCTCACCGGCGGCCGCGAGCCCAACAAGGGCGTCAACCCCGACGAGGTCGTCGCAGTTGGTGCCGCCTTGCAGGCCGGCGTGCTCAAGGGTGAGGTCAAGGACATCCTGCTGCTCGACGTCACCCCGCTGTCCCTGGGCATCGAGACCAAGGGCGGCATCATGACCAAGCTCATCGAGCGCAACACCACGATCCCGACCAAGCGCAGCGAGATCTTCACGACGGCCGACGACAGCCAGCCGTCCGTGCTGATCCAGGTCTTCCAGGGCGAGCGTGAGATCGCGTCGTACAACAAGTCGCTCGGCAACTTCGAGCTGACCGGGCTCCCGCCCGCGCCCCGTGGCGTGCCGCAGATCGAGGTCACCTTCGACATCGACGCGAACGGCATCGTCCACGTCGGCGCGAAGGACCTCGGCACCGGCAAGGAGCAGTCGATGACGATCACCGGCGGCTCAGCGCTGCCGAAGGACGACATCGACCGGATGATGCGCGAGGCCGAGCAGTACGCCGAGGAGGACCGCAAGCGTCGCGAGTCCGCCGAGGTGCGCAACCAGGCCGAGGGTCTCGTCTACACGACCGAGAAGTTCCTCACCGACAACGGTGACAAGGTCGCCGAGGACGTGAAGAACGAGGTGACGGCCGCAGTCGCCGAGGTGAAGTCGGCCCTGGAGGCGGACGACATCGACGCGATCAAGTCGAAGTCCGAGGCGCTCGCCACGATCAGCCAGAAGATGGGCCAGGCGCTCTACGACGCCAACGCTGCTGCCTCCGCAGGTGGCGCCCAGGCGGACGCCGATGGCGGCAACGACGACGACAACGTCGTGGACGCCGAGATCGTCGACGAGGGCGATGCCGAGTCCAATGGCTGACGTATTCGATGGCGACTTCCCGGACGGCGAGGGCGATGCCCCCGTCGTCCGGGACAAGCGCCGGTTCGATCCGACGGGAGAACGGCGCAGCGACATCGCTGATCCGCTGGTTCTTCCGGCAATCGGTGACCCGGCTGCCGGCGCAGCCCCGAGCGACGATCTCGCGGCTGAGCTGACGGCGGATCTGCAGCGGCTGCAGGCGGAGTACGCCAACTACCGACGTCGCGTCGAGCGTGACCGGCAGGCGATCGGCGAAGCCGCGCTGGCATCGGTGATGGTCGGGCTGCTTCCGGTGCTCGACGACATCGACCGGGCTCGTGCCCACGGTGAGGTCGAGGGCGGCTTTGCATTGGTGGCAGATGGCCTCGACGCGACGCTGGTGAAGCTCGGACTGTCGCGCTTCGGCGATGCAGGCGAGCCGTTCGACCCGACGGTCCACGAGGCGCTGACTCACGGTCTGTCGACCGAGGTGTCCGAGCCGGTGTGTGCCGAGATCTACCAGCCGGGCTACCGAGTCGGCGAGCGAGTCCTCCGTCCGGCGCGGGTCGCCGTTCTCGAGCCGGACACCGACACCCCGGCGCCGGCCGAGCCGACCGCGGAGTAACGAACGACCACAGACAGATTCGAGAGGAGGGACGCCGATGAGTCGTGACTTCGAGAAGGATTACTACGCCACGCTCGGCGTCCCGAAGGACGCCTCAGCGGCGGACATCAAGAAGGCCTACCGAAAGCTCGCCCGCCAGCACCACCCTGACGCCAACGCCGGGGATGCGAAGGCGGAGGAGAAGTTCAAGGAGGTCTCCGCGGCCTACGACGTACTCTCCGACGCGACCAAGCGGCAGGAGTACGACGAAGCCCGGGCGATGTTCGCCAGTGGCGGCTATCGGATGCCGCAGGGTGGCGCTCGCCCAGGTCCCGGTGGCGCGACGACGTTCGACCTCGGCGACCTATTCGCTGGCGGCGCTGCCGGCGGTGGGGGACTCGGCGACCTGTTCGGCGGCTTGTTCGGTGGCGGCCGCAGCCGGGCCGCGGCTCCCCGCAGAGGGGCGGACGTCGAGGCTGAAGTGACCCTGTCGTTCAACGACGCAGCGACCGGTGTCACCTTGCCGCTGACGATCTCCGGCCCGCACACCTGCCCGACCTGTCGTGGGTCAGGTGCGAAGCCAGGTACGGCGACCCGGGTGTGCCCGCGTTGCAGTGGGACGGGCATGTCGACCAACAACCAAGGCGGCTTCGCGTTCGCCGAGCCGTGCCGCGACTGTCGCGGCCGCGGCCTGCTGGTCGACGACCCCTGCGCGACCTGCTCCGGCTCCGGCGAGGCGATCACAACTCGCACCATCCGGGCCCGGATTCCCGCCGGCGTTGCCGACGGCAAGAAGATCCGGCTCAAGGGCAAGGGCGAGGCCGGCGAGCGCGGCGGGCCGGCGGGCGACCTTCTCGTCCTGGTTCATGTCGGCAAGCACGAGCTGTTCGGCCGCAAGGGCGACAACCTCACGCTGAACGTCCCGGTCACGTTTCCCGAGGCTGCGATGGGCGCGACTGTGAAGGTCCCGACCCTTGATGGACCGCCGGTGTCGGTGAAGATCCCGGCGGGCACCGCGAGCGGTCGGGTGCTCCGCGTCCGCGGCAAGGGCGTTGCCCACCGCGACGGATCCACCGGCGACCTGCTGGTGACCGTCGAGGTGACCGTCCCGGCGCAGCTCAGCGACGAGGCGAAAGCTGCCCTCGAGGCATACGCCGCTGCTGCACCCGAGAGCCCGCGCAGTCATCTCGAAACGATGACCGAGGCGCCGACAAAGGAGGCGACCAATGGCTGACGACTTCTCCTTCGGCCTTGGAAGCGTGCCCGAGGACGCACCGGTCTTCGTGATCTCCGTGGCGGCGACGCTCGCGGGGATGCACCCGCAGACCCTGCGGGCCTACGACCGGATCGGCCTGGTGTCGCCTGGCCGGGCGAGTGGACGTGGCCGGCGCTACTCAGCGCGTGACATCGCGATGCTTCGCGAGGTCCAGCGGCTCTCGCAGGACGAGGGCATCAATCTCGCCGGAGTGAAGCGGATCCTCGAGCTCGAGGCGCATGTCTCGGCCCTGCAGCAGCGCCTCGGTGAGGTGCTCTCTCAGGTCGAGGCGATGAATGGCGAGATCGCACGGCGGGAACAAGCCGTACATCGCTCCTACCGCCGCGATCTCGTACCCATCACCCCGCCGGCCGTCGTGGTCTGGAAACCCCCAAGCAAATAAGCACAGCAACAGAAATGACTCGAGATGGACAGTTACCGATTCACCACTCGTAGCCAGCAGGCGCTCAGTGACGCGATCGCTGCGGCAGCCGCTGCTGGCCACCCGCACGTCGAGCCGCTGCACCTGCTCTCCGCGTTGCTCGGCCCGGCCGACGGCGTGCCGCGCCCGCTCATCGAAGCGGCCGGCGGCGACCCGACGAAGGTCGTGAGCGAGGTCGCGGCAGCGCTTGACCGGCTCCCGTCCGCCAGCGGCTCGACCGTCGCTGCCCCCGGGCTGTCGCGTCCCGCGATTGCGGTAGTCAACGCGGCCGCCGACCTCGCGAAAGCACTCGGGGATGACTACGTGTCGACCGAGCACCTGATGGTCGGGCTGGCCAAGGACGGTGGCCCGTCCGTCGCCGACCTGCTGCCGTCGGCGTCCGCGCTGCAGGATGCCTTCACCGCCGTACGCGGCGCCTCGCGCGTCACCAGCCCGGAGCCCGAAGGCACCTACCAAACGCTCGAGAAGTACGGCGTCGACCTGACCGCTGCGGCGCGCGAGGGCAAGCTCGATCCGGTCATCGGCCGTGACACCGAGATTCGCCGGGTGATCCAGGTGCTATCGCGGCGTACCAAGAACAATCCGGTGCTGATCGGCGAGCCTGGTGTCGGCAAGACCGCGGTGGTCGAGGGCCTCGCACAGCGCATCGTCGCCGGCGATGTGCCGGAGTCGCTGCGCGGCAAGCGGCTGGTGTCACTCGATCTCGCGGCGATGGTCGCCGGCGCGAAGTTCCGCGGCGAGTTCGAGGAGCGGCTCAAGGCCGTCCTCTCGGAGATCAAGGAGAGCGACGGCCAGGTCGTGACCTTCATCGACGAGCTGCACACCGTCGTCGGTGCGGGTTCGACCGGCGACGGCGCGATGGACGCGGGCAACATGCTCAAGCCGATGCTGGCCCGAGGCGAGCTGCGCCTGATCGGTGCGACGACGCTGGACGAGTACCGCGAGTCGATCGAGAAGGACCCGGCGCTGGAGCGTCGCTTCGCACCGGTGATGGTCGGCGAGCCGAGCGTCGAGGACACCATCGCGATCCTGCGTGGCCTCAAGGGAAAGTACGAGGCGCACCACGAGGTCGAGATCACCGACGCGGCTCTCGTTGCCGCGGCGACGCTGTCGAACCGTTACATCACGTCGCGGTTCCTGCCGGACAAGGCGATCGACCTGATCGACGAGGCCGGCTCTCGGCTCCGCATGGAAATCGACTCGCGGCCCGTCGAGATCGATGAGCTGCAGCGCGCCGTCGCCAGGCTGCGCATGGAGGAGATGGCTCTCGAGCGCGAGGACGACGTTGCCTCCCGGGAGCGTCTGGAAAAGCTGCGCGCCGAGCTGGCCGACAAGAACGAGCAGCTCGCCGCCCTCAACGCGAGGTGGGAGCGAGAGAAGACCGGCCTCAACCGGGTCGGCGACCTCAAGCAACGGCTCGACACCTTGCGCACCCAGGCGGAGTCGGCGGAGCGCGCAGGGGACTTGGAGACGGCGAGCCGCCTGCGGTACGGCGAGATCCCAGCCGCTGACGCCGAGCTCGCCGCGGCATCTGCTGCCGAGCAGTCCGCACCGGTCGGTGGCCCCGTCCCGATGGTGAAGAAAGAAGTCGGCCCCGACGATGTCGCGGAGGTCGTGGCGGCGTGGACCGGCATCCCCGCCGGTCGGCTGCTCGAAGGGGAGACCGAGAAGTTGCTGCGGATGGAGTCGGCGCTCGAAGCACGGGTCGTCGGTCAGGACACAGCCGTGCAAGCCGTGTCCGATGCGGTTCGTCGTGCCCGGTCCGGCATCGCCGATCCAGACCGTCCGACCGGATCGTTCCTGTTTCTCGGCCCGACCGGCGTCGGCAAGACCGAGCTGGCCAAGGCGCTCGCGTCGTACCTGTTCGACGACGAGCGGGCGATGGTCCGTATCGACATGAGCGAGTACGCCGAGAAGCACTCGGTGGCTCGGCTGGTCGGCGCGCCTCCCGGTTACGTCGGCTACGACGAGGGTGGTCAGCTCACCGAGGCGGTACGCCGTCGGCCCTACACCGTGGTGTTGCTCGACGAGGTCGAGAAGGCGCACCCCGACGTGTTCGACGTCTTGCTGCAGGTCCTCGATGACGGTCGGCTGACCGACGGTCAGGGTCGAACGGTCGACTTCCGCAATACGATCCTGCTGCTGACGTCGAACATCGGATCGGCTTACATCAACGATCCGTCACTCGACGACGTGGCCAAGCGGGAGCTGGCGATCGGCGCTGCTCGGGCGCACTTCAAACCGGAGTTCCTCAACCGGCTCGATGACATCGTGACCTTCGCGTCGCTCGGCAGTGATCAACTCGCCGCGATCGTCGGCATCCAGATCGGCCGGCTCGCCGCGCGACTGGCCGATCGCCGGCTGACGCTCGACGTCACCGATGACGCGCGGGCGTGGCTGGCCCGGTCTGGCTTCGACCCGATCTACGGCGCGCGACCGCTGCGCCGGCTGATCCAAAGCGCTATCGGAGACAAGCTGGCCAAGGCGTTGCTGTCGGGTGAGATCAAGGACGGCGACACCGTCATGGTCGCCGCCGATGGTGATGGGCTGTCGGTCAGCCGGCGGTAGCGACCTCGGAAAGAAGTCGGCGCTCGTCTCGTTCCCATGAGGCGACCGCCTGCTTCGTGATGCTCGCGTGGACGAAGTTCGGGGCGTCGCCGATGGGGGTGTTCGCGCCCGCGAGCAGCACGGTCTTGACGGCCGCGGATGCGTGCTGAGCCTTGACGGCCTCGCGCAGCTCGGCCATCTGACGTTGCGGGACGAGAGGGTCGTAGGTCGAGGCGCCAAGCAGTACCGGTCCGTGGAGGGCGGCGGCATGGTCTGCCGGGCTCCACTTTCGCAGCACTGTCGGGCTGACTCCGAACGACGTGACCATGTACTGCTCGAACGCCCAGGCTGGCGTGTAGATCGCGGCTAGCGGGTTGGTCAGCTTGTGTGCCTTCTGGTCGACGAAGTGCACGAGGTCGGTAGGGCCTGCCCCTGAGATGACGCAGCTGACCGATCGTCGGTGTTCGGCCGCGAGCAGCGCGAGGTTGCCGCCGGCCGAGTGGCCGAGCAGGCAGATCGGAGTCTTGGCGCCGACGCGTTTGCGCAGCGCGTCGTACGTCGCGAGCACGTCGGGAAGTGAATGCTCGCCCTTGCGGTAGTCGATGTTGTCGGCGGCCCAACCCTGCTGGGTGGCGAATGCAGCGGTGCTGTCTTCGCTCGCGACGTCCTCGCGTCCGACCGACTGCCAGCCGCCACCGTGAATGACCATCACCCAGCCCTTGGGGCTCCCACCCTTGGGCTTGGTGATCAGGTCGTTCGGTGAGACCACGCCACGGCTGTCGAACGGGATCTGCACCGGCCAGGTCGCGAACGTCTCGTCCTGCCCGTACGTCGTGCCGAGCAGATTCGTCGCGGCGACGCGGTAGTGGTAGACCGTGCTCGGCGCCAGGTGGTCCAGCGCGACTTGGTAGCTCGCCGTACCGGTGCTCGAGGAGAGGGCCTTCGTCGGCGTCGAGCTGCCGTACGCGGTGGTGGTGCCGAACTGGACGACGTAGTGGGTCAGCAGGCCGAGCGCGTTGATCGCGATTCCGACGACGGCACCTACCGCGCTGGTCGCGGCGCCAAGCCCGGTGGTGGCCTGGGGCGTGCGGGCATTCGCGGTCTGGCGCACGTCCGCTGCCGCCGCCGGTCCGGCCGTCGCAGCGACGGTGAGCGCGGTGGTAGCGATCGCAGCTGCGAGCGTCCGTTTTCTCATGATTCGAGCGTTGCGCCGAATCCTCATGAAAGCCTTGGGGTTGCAACAACGGACTGACAACAGTTGGGCAATGGCGCCACAACCTGACCGGTAGCCTCTGCGGGTGGCTGATGCGGAAGCGTTGTTGGAGCTGATCAAGGCCGACGCCGTGGTGCACGGCAAGGTGACGTTGTCCTCGGGTCGCGAGGCCGACTACTACGTCGATCTGCGGCGGGTGACGCTGTCCGGCGATGCCGCGCCCTTGGTCGGCCGCGTGATGCGGACGCTGACAGCGGACCTCGACTACGACGCGGTCGGTGGGCTGACGCTCGGCGCCGACCCTGTCGCGACCGCGATGCTGCACGCTGCTGCGGAGGACGGCCAGAAGCTCGACGCCTTCGTCGTACGCAAGGAAGGCAAGGCGCACGGTCTGCAGCGCCGGATCGAGGGTCCGGATGTTGCGGGCAAGCGGGTACTTGCGGTCGAGGACACCTCGACGACGGGCGGCTCGGTGCTGACCGCGGTCGAGGCGCTCCGCGAGGCCGGCGCCGAGGTGGTCGGGGTTGCGGTCATCGTCGAACGCGGTGCGGCAGATGCCGTCGAGGCGGCCGGGCTGGAGTACCGCTCGGCGTTCTCCCTCGCAGATCTAGGCCTCGAGTAGTGACTGCTGACCGCTATCGGTCGGCACTGATCACCGGTGCATCCAGTGGGATCGGCCTCGAGTTCGCCAAGGAGCTGGCAGCGCGAGGGACCGACCTGGTCGTCGTCGCTCGTCGCACCGATCGCCTCGAGCAGCTTGCCGACGAGCTGACATCGGTGAAGGTCGAGGTCGTCACCGCCGACCTCGCGACCGACGCGGGCGTCGCCGCCGTCGAGCAGCGACTGCGGGATCAGCCCGTTGAGCTGCTGATCAACAACGCGGGTGTCTCGACGGTGGGCGCGTTGCACAGGCAGGATGCCGCCGACGAGGCTCGCCAGGTTGCCGTCAATGTCGTCGCGCTGCACCGGCTCACTGTCGCCGCAGTCCCTGCAATGGTCGCGGCTGGCCGCGGCGGGATCCTCAACGTCTCCTCGATCGCCGGCGAGCAGCCGCTGCGCGGGTTCGCGACGTACTCCGCTACGAAGGCCTTCGTGACCCGCTTCAGCGAGGCGCTCGCCGCAGAGATCAAGAGGAAGGGTGTCCACGTCACGGTGCTCAAGCCGGGGTACGTCTGGACGGAGATGAACCCGGACGGTCCTCCGCGCAAGTCGCTGCAGGGTCGGTTCTGGCTCGAGGCCAACGAGGTCGCACGGCATGCGCTCGACGCGGTCGAGGCCGGGCGGCTCTATTCGGTGCCGGGTGCCCACTGGCGCGCGGCGAGCGGGCTGATCAACGCGCTGCCGTCGCAGCTCGTACGCGGCCTGTCCAGCCGATTCGACGCGTCAGCCTGAGCTACGGCGGCTGCGCATCATGTGGACGCTGGCCGGGATGATCGAGAGCACGACCGCGGCGACCGCGATGATCTCGACGTACTTGCGGATGAACGACACGTGCCCGAGGAAGTGGCCGAGGATCACGATCGGCACGGTCCAGATCAGCCCGCCGAGGACGTTCGCGACCGCGTAGCGGCTGCGCCCGACGCCGGCCACACCGACGATCGGTGAAGTGAAGGTTCGCACGACAGGAACGAACCGGGAAAGCGTGACAGCCTTGGCCGCTCCGAACCGCTCGAGGAACTTCTCGGCGCGCTCAGCGAACTCACGCTTGTAGAAGCGGGACTCGCGCTCGTGAAGTGAGGAGCCGGCACGACGGCCGACTTCGTAGCCGACCTGTCCCCCGACGATCGCGCCCACGGCCGCCGCGACGAGCAGCCAGCCCAGGGACAGATGGACGTGCAGGTTGTTGTGGCGGTCGGTGGCGTAGCCGGCGAGGAACAGGAGTGAGTCGCCCGGCAGGAAGAAGCCGATCAGCAACCCGGTCTGAATGAAGATGATCACCAGTACGCCGATGACGCCGAACGTCGACAACAGGTGGCTGGCCGAGATCGACGACAGGAGCGCGTACTGCTGGTGCACCGGCGAAGGCTATCGGTGCACACTTGCGGGCAGACTCAGTCTTAGGTCGGATCTTCGCGAGGAGCCAGAGACATGCCGGTAGCTAGTCCAGAGGTCTACGCCGAGATGTTCGATCGGGCGAAGGTGGGCGGCTTTGCCTACCCGGCGATCAACGTCACGTCCTCGAGCACGGTCAACGCCGCGCTGCGCGGGTTCGCCGACGCCGAGAGCGACGGCATCCTGCAGGTCTCGTGGGGCGGCGCGGAGTTCGCCTCTGGCCAGACGGTGAAGGACATGGTCACCGGCGCGACGGCATTGGCGGAGTTCGCGCGTGAGGTCGCGAAGAACTACCCCGTCACTGTGGGGCTGCACACCGACCACTGCCCACCCGAGAAGCTCGCCGGCTACATGCGACCACTGCTCGAGGCCTCGATCGAGCGGGTCAAGGCTGGGCGCGAGCCGATCTTCACCTCGCACATGTGGGACGGCTCGGGCATCGACCTGGAGGACAACCTCAAGACCGCGGACGAGCTGTTCGCGATGTCGATCGAGGCGCACACGATCCTCGAGCTCGAGATCGGCGTGGTCGGCGGTGAAGAGGACGGCATCGCCAACGAGATGAACGAGAAGCTCTACACCTCGCCCAAGGACATGGAGCGGGTTGTCGAGGTGCTCGGCGCGCCCGGCGAGCGTGGCCGCTACCTGCTCGCCGCAGTGTTCGGCAACGTGCATGGCGTCTACAAGCCGGGCTCGGTCAAGCTGCGTCCGGAGATCCTCAAGGAGGGTCAGGACTACGTCGGCGAGAAGCTCGGCGTCGACCGCCCGTTCGACCTGGTGTTCCACGGTGGTTCAGGTTCGGAGCTCGACCAGATCCACGAGACCTTGGGCTACGGCGTCGTGAAGATGAACATCGACACCGATACCCAGTACGCCTACACGCGGCCGGTGGTGGACCACATGTTCGCGAACTACCTGGGCGTGCTGAAGGTCGACGGCGAGGTCGGCAACAAGAAGATGTACGACCCTCGCGCATGGAGCAAGGCGGCCGAGACCGGGATGGCCGAGCGCGTCGTGCAGGGTTGCCAGGACCTCAAGAGCACTGGCACGAAACGGACATAACGCGCCCATCTGCGCTCTCACACCCGTATCGTGAGAGAACTGCAGTCTCATAAGGTGGGGGAGCCGGACCATGTCCCGCGGGCGGCGCGGCCCGGCCATCGCTGGTTGTGCCGCCTTGCTGTGTGCCTCAGTGGCCGTCGGCGCACCCACGGCGTTCGCGGACGCTCCCACGCCGACGCCTTCTCCTACGCCGGTCACGACGACCACCCCGACGCCCGACCCCGCCGCCTCGGGGACCTTCTCCATGGCCCCGGCGTACGGGCAGGCGGGTCAGATGTTGATCCTCACCGCTGTCGACGGCACGACCTTCCCGACTGACGGGACCGCGGCCGTCACCTTCAACAGCGACGTCACGGCGACCACGATCCAGACGGTCAGCCCGACGCAGCTCGACGTCGTCGTTCCGAGTGGCGCGACGACCGGTCCGGTCAGCGTCGTCGCGGACACGACGACGTACTCCGGTCCGACCTTCACGCTGCAGCAGCCGACATCGTGGTTCGCCTCGCTGAGCCCGTCGTCGCTGACGTTCGGGCACAAGGCGACGATCGGCGCACAGCTGACGACTGCGGGAATCGTGAACGGTCCGGTCGGTGGCGTGCTTGCTGTCCTCGAGTACCGGACAACTGCGGACGGCACCTGGCACCGGGCGCGTGGAACCGCGCCGGAGACGACCAGTAGTGACGGGCGGGTGAGCTGGCGGCTCGAGCCGCAACGCAATGGGCAGTACCGCGTCGACTTCGACCAGACGCCGCAGTTCGGCTCAGCCGAGAGCACGGCTCTGCCGCTGTCGGTCCGGCCGCAGATCAAGGTGGCGCCGATACACAGCGCGGCTGCCAACGTCCCGGTCCAGATCACCGGCTCGATCAAGCCACAGCTGGCTGGTCCGATCTACCTCGAGCAGCATCACGGCAAGAAGTGGCGTCGGGTCTCACGCACCCAGGTTCGCGGCGGGCACTTCAGCTTCACCATCACTCCGGGTGGCTATCGCGCGCTTCGCGATCGGGTCGTCCGGCCAGGAGATCTGACGCACGTCGAGGCGATCAGCCGGGTGTTGCGCATCCAGGTGATCCACCGGGACCTGGGTTACGGCTCGGCCGGCGCGGATGTTCTGGCGTTGCAGAAGCGGCTACGCGCGCTGCACTACGACGTCGGCGCGAAGTCGTCGTACTACGGCTGGGACATGGTGCATGCCGTGACCGCGTTCCAGAAGGTGCAGGGCCTCGACCGTAACGGCGTCGCCAGTCAGGCCATCTGGTCCCGCCTCGATCACCCGAAGCTTGCGCAGCTGCTCCACAAGAACGTGACGGGCACATCGGTCGAGGTCAACCTCACCAAGCAGATCCTGATGATCGCCAAGAACGGCAAGATCTGGCGGATCCTCGACACCTCCACGGCGGGTGGCTACACCTACACCGACTCCGCCGGCTACGCCGCGACTGCCATCACACCGACCGGCTTCTTCCACATCCAGTACAAGATCGACAAGCTGGTGACGGACAAGCTCGGCACGCTGTTCCGCCCGTCGTACTTCGACACCAGCGGTGATGCGATCCACGGCGAAGGCGACACCAACAGCGGCTCGAACGTTCCGGCGTACCCGGCAAGCCATGGCTGTGTCCGGATCACCGACAGTGCGGTAGACCGGTACTACAACACCTTCGCCGTCGGCGTCCCGGTGTGGATCTACTATGCGAGCTCTAAGGCTGCCAAGTGACGCACTCCCACCCCGATCTGCTCGGCGGTCCGCCGCCGACGATGCTCCCCGACACCCCGGCCGCGCGCGACGCGCTCGCTCGTGGTGACGACCCGGCGCAGGTCGCTGCTGCCTTCCCGGCCTACGCCGGTGCCTGGGCCGAGCTCGCGGACCGCGCGTTCGCGGCGGGGTCGGTCATCGAGTCCTATGCCTACGCCCGAACCGGCTATCACCGTGGCCTCGACGCACTGCGCCGCGCGGGATGGAAGGGACACGGCCCGGTGCCCTGGTCCCACGAGCCCAACCGACCGTTCCTGCGTTGCCTGTATGCGCTCGGCCGGGCCGCGAAGGCCATCGGCGAGGCCGATGAGGCCAGTCGATGCATGCAGTTCCTAAGCGACAGCGACCCAGCCGCTGCAGAGGCGCTTGCCTCCTAACTGGGCTGCATTGCTCGTGAAATCCGAGTAGCCTTTTTCCGCAAGAGGCTCCAGTCGCTTGCGACCCTGGGGCCTTTTTGCACGTTCTGCGGAATGCAGAGCCTGCGGAATGCAGAGCCCGCGGGCCATGCACGGAAGGGATTGCGGGAATGCCGGCAATTGCGCTGCTCGGTGCCCAGTGGGGCGACGAGGGCAAGGGCAAGGCAACCGATCTACTCGGTGAGCAGGCGGACTATGTCGTCAAGTTCAACGGCGGCAACAACGCGGGTCACACGATCGTGGTGGACGGTGAGACCTACGCGCTGCACCTGCTTCCGTCGGGGGTGATCACTGCGGGCGTGACGCCCGTGATCGGCAATGGCGTTGTAGTCGACATCGGGGTGCTGTTCGGCGAGATCGATGCGATCGAGCCGCGCGGCGTCGACTGCTCGAAGTTGGTCGTGTCAGCCAATGCACACGTCATCACTCCCTACCACGTCCTCATGGACAAGGTCACCGAGCGCTTCCTCGGAAACTCCAAGATCGGTACGACGGGCAGGGGTATCGGTCCGGCGTACGCCGACAAGATGTCGCGCCTCGGCGTACGGATCCAGGACCTGCTCGACGAGAAGATCCTGCGCCAGAAGGTCGAGGGTGCGCTCGACGGCAAGAACCAGGTGCTCGTCAAGATCTTCAACCGCAAGGCGATTGCCGTCGACGCGATCGTCGATGAGCTGCTCGGTTACGTCGACCGGCTGCGCCCGATGATTGCCGACACCTCACTGCTGCTCGGCAAGGCGCTCGATGACGGCAAGGTCGTGCTGCTCGAAGCTGGTCAGGCGACGATGCTCGACGTCGATCACGGCACGTATCCATTCGTGACGTCGTCGAGTGCGACGGCTGGTGGCGCGTGCACCGGCTCGGGCATTCCGCCGACCCGGATCGACCGCGTGGCTGCCGTGGTGAAGGCGTACTCGACGCGGGTCGGCTCGGGGCCGATGCCGACTGAGTTGCTCGACGAGCAGGGCGAGCGGCTGCGCACTGTCGGCGGCGAGTACGGCGTCACGACTGGGCGGCCGCGGCGCTGCGGCTGGTACGACGCGGTGGTCGCGCGCTACGCCGCGCGGGTCAATGGCGTCACTGACTTCGTGCTGACCAAGCTCGATGTGCTCACCGGCCTGGAGCAGATCCCGGTATGCACCGGATACCGCGTCGACGGCAAGCTGCTCGAGGAGATGCCGATGACGCAGACCGAATTCCACCACGCGGTGCCGGTCTATGAGATGTTCCCCGGCTGGGACGGCGACATCACCGGCGCGCGCTCGCTCGACGAGCTGCCGAAGGCGGCCCGCTCGTACGTCGATGCACTAGAAGCGATGTCGGGTGCGCCGATGTCCGTAGTTGGCGTAGGTCCCGGTCGCGAGCAGACCATCGTCGTCCGCTCACTGATCTAATGCCCGTCGCTCCAGACGGCCGTTCCCTCGTCGGTCGAACCGTACGGCTGGATCGTGCGCAGTCCGATGACGCCCAGGCGTTGTTCGGCATGCTCGACGATGAGCGGGTCTGGGAGATGGGCTACGGCGGTTCCGCTCCGCGTCCGACTGCGGCCGACGGCTGGCGAGCCGCGGTGGGCAGGGCGATTGCCGAAGCCCGGATCATGTACGTCGTACGGCTGGTTGCTGATGACCGAATCGTTGGCACGACCAGCATCGGCGACATCGATGTCGCGAACGAGAAGGCGCACATCGGCTGGACGGCGTACTCGCCGTCGGTATGGCAGAGCGCCGTCAACCCCGAGTGCAAGCTGATGCTGCTCACGCACTGCTTCGAAGACTGTGGGCTGGGTCGGGTGAAGCTGCGTACCGACTTGATCAACGTCCGGTCACAGGCCGCGATCGCGAAGCTCGGCGCGACGCGTGAGGGCGTCGCGCGTCGTCACCTCAAGCGCAGCGACGGCACATGGCGCGACTCCGTCATCTTCTCCGTGATCATCGACGACTGGCCGCAGGTGAAGGCGGGCCTCGAAGCGCGCTTGGCCGACCTGGCAGGCTCTTCCGCGTGAGGGTTCTGGTCATCGGCGGTGGCGGCCGCGAGCATGCGCTTTGTCTCGCGCTGTCGCTCGACTCTTCTGTCGAGGCCTTGTTCTGTTCTCCTGGCAATCCTGGGATCGCCGAGGTCGCCAAATTGATTCCTGGCGATGACTGGCTCGCTGCGGCGCATATCGCCGTCGCAGACCTCGTCGTGATCGGGCCGGAGGCGCCCCTCGTTGCTGGGGCTGCGGACGAGCTGCGGGCGGCCGGGTTCGCCGTGTTCGGCCCGAGCGCCGCGGCTGCCCAGCTCGAAGGCAGCAAGGCGTTCGCCAAGGAGGTCATGGTCGCGGCCGGCGTGCCGACTGCCGGCTATCACCGTTGCACCGCTGTCGACGAGGTTGCGGCCGCGCTGGACGACTTCGGTGCGCCGTACGTCGTGAAGCACGACGAGCTCGCCGCTGGTAAGGGCGTCGTCGTCACCGACGACCGCGACGCGGCGCTCGCTCATGCCGAGGGCCACACCGTCGTGATCGAGGAGTACCTCGACGGGCCGGAGGTGTCGCTGTTCTGCGTGACTGACGGCACGGTTGTCGTGCCGCTTGTCCCGGCGCAGGACTTCAAGCGCGTCGACGACAATGACAACGGGCCGAACACCGGTGGCATGGGTGCCTATGCGCCGCTGCCGTGGGCACCGCCGGGTCTGGTCGACGAGGTGGTCGAGCGAGTCGTCCGTCCGACCCTCGCCGAGATGACGAAGCGGGGCATGCCGTTCTCGGGCCTGCTCTATGTCGGCCTCGCGCTCACTTCGCGTGGCGTGAAAGTCGTCGAGTTCAACGCCCGGTTCGGTGACCCCGAGACGCAGTCGGTGCTCGCGCTGCTGGCGTCACCGCTCGGCGAGCTGCTGCACGCTTCGGCCACCGGAACGCTGGATGCGCACCCGGCGCTGCGTTGGCGGCAAGGGTCCTCGGTGACCGTCGTGGTCGCCGCAAACGGCTATCCCGAAAGCCCGCGCACTGGTGACGTGATCGAAGGTCTGGACGAGATCACCGACGCCGACGTGCTGCACGCCGGGACGGCGTTGGAGGGCGATCGGCTCGTGACGAGCGGCGGACGGGTGCTTGCCGTGACCGCGATCGGAAACGACCTGACAGCTGCGAGAGAATCGGCGTACGAGGCCGTCGGGCACGTCCGGATCGACGGCTCGCACTACCGCACGGACATAGCGCTACGCGCCAGCGAAACCGACCGTAAGGCCGCCGAGGAGAGCCGATGATCGAGCGCTACACGCTGCCGGAGATGGGGCAGGTGTGGAGTGAGGGCCACAAATACCAGCTGTGGTGCCGGGTCGAGGCGATCGTGCTCGAAGGCCACGCCGCCGCTGGGACCGTGCCGGCCGACGTCGTCGCCCCGGTGCTCGCCGCACCCGCGCCGACGCCCGAGGCGGTCGCCGCGATCGAGGCGGTCACGCAGCACGACGTGATCGCGTTCCTGAGCGCTTGGGCCGACAACACGACTCCACGGGAAGCTGCCGCCTGGGTGCACCACGGCATGACCTCATCGGATCTTCTCGACACGGCACTGGCCGTACAGCTCACCGAGGCGACGGATCTCCTCGTGGTGAAGGCGACCGCGCTGGTCGCATCGTTGCGAGACCACGCGCTGACCCACCGCGCGACGCTCCGCGTCGGCCGCACGCACGGCGTCCATGCCGAGCCTGACGTGTGGGGTCACCGGGTCGCTGACTTCGCGTTCGCGATGGCGCGGTCGAGGGATCGGCTGATCACCGCGCGAGACGCGGTCGGGGTCGTCAAGATCTCCGGAGCCGTCGGGACGTACTCCAACATCGACCCGGCGATCGAGCAACACGTTGCGTCGTCGTTGGGGCTGACGGCGGCGGACGTCGCGACGCAGGTCGTGATCCGCGACGGCATCAGTGAGTGGGTCTCCGCACTGGCTGTGATGGCGACCGTCTGCGAGGCGATCGCGCTGGAGGTGCGTCACGGTCAGCGCACCGAGGTGCGCGAGGTTGCGGAGCCGTTCGGCTCCGGGCAGAAGGGCTCGAGCGCGATGCCCCACAAGCGCAACCCGATCATGTGCGAGCGGATCTGCGGGCTCGCCCGGATCGTGCGTGCGCAAATCGTGCCGGTGATGGAAGGCATCCCGCTCTGGCACGAGCGCGACATCTCTCACTCCTCCGTCGAGCGAGTCGCGCTGCCGGACGCCGCCATCGGCACCGACTACTTGTTGCACCTGACGTCACGCCTGGTCAACGGTCTCGTCGTCGACGCCGAGCGGATGCAGCTCAACCTCGACGCGACCGGTGGGCTGATCTACTCGAGCACTGTGTTGCTCGAGCTGGTCGAGTCGGGCCTGTCGCGCGAGGACGCCTACGCGATCACGCAGGCCGCGGCCATGGAGACCTGGTCATCGGGAGTGCCGTTCCGGGAGACCTTGCGCAAGCACGCCGCCGACAACGGGCAGAGGTTGGATGAGGCCCGGCTCGATGAGGTGTGCCGCCCGGAGCGCTATCTCGAGCGGCTCTCCGCCGTGTTCGACCGGGTTGCTGCCCTCACATGATCGAGGGGCTCGCCGACCAGCACCTCCACTCCGGAAAGGTCCGCGACTTGTACGACGCGGGCGACGGCCTGCTGCTGATGGTCGCGAGTGACCGGATCTCGGCGTTCGACTACATCCTTCCGACCGTCATCCCTGACAAGGGCGCGGTGCTGACCCAGATGTCGCTGTGGTGGTTCGAGCAGCTGGCAGCAGTGATCCCCAATCACGTCGTCGCCTCCGAGGTAGCCGACTACCCGGCGCCGTTCTCGTCGTACGCCGACGAGCTGCGCGGTCGGTCGGTGCTGTGTCAGCGGCTCGACATGGTGCCGGTCGAGTGCGTCGCTCGCGGTTATCTCGCGGGCAGCGGCGTTGCGGACTACGAGCACACTGGCTCGGTGTGCGGCGTACCGCTGCCAGCCGGTCTGCTTGACGGCTCGCGCTTGCCGGATGCGATCTTCACGCCGACCACGAAGGCGCCGGTCGGGGAGCACGATGCCCCGATGACCTTCGACGAGGTCGTGGCTGAGGTCGGCTTCGAGACCGCCGAGCAGCTGCGGTCGTTGACGTTGGCCGTCTATGAGCACGGCCGCGATCTGGCGGAGCAGGCCGGCATCCTGCTCGCCGATACCAAGGTGGAGCTCGGTCGCGATGCCTCGGGAGCTCTGGTGCTCGGCGACGAGGTGCTCACCCCTGACTCGTCGCGTTTCTGGCCGTCGGAGACCTGGGCGCCAGGCGGCGCCCAGCCGTCGTACGACAAGCAATACGTCCGTGACTGGCTGGCGCATGAGTCCGGCTGGGATCGGACCGCCGGCGGTCCCCCGCCCGCGCTGCCCGACGAAGTCGTCGAGCGCACCCGTGCGAAGTACGTCGAGGCTTACGAGCGCCTCACCGGCCGCCCGTTCACCCAGTAACGCTGTTCGCCGAGGTCGACGTACTTCGCCTTCAGGGGCCCCGAATAGCGCGATCTGCGTCGACCTCGGCGGGTAGAGCCCATTGCTTGGCCTCGATAGGGTGAGTGGCATGGTGCGGGTGGTTGTCGACGTGATGCCGAAGCCGGAGATCCTCGACCCGCAGGGTCAGGCCATCGTCCGGGCGCTCCCCGGTCTCGGGTTCACCGGCGTTGCCTCGGTACGGCAGGGCAAGCGTTTCGAGCTCGACATCGATGCGGCCGATGCGGAGGCAGTGGCGCGCAAGGCCGCCGAAGAGCTGCTCGCGAACCCTGCGATCGAGGACTTCACCGTCCGCATCGAGGCCTAGCTCAGGCCGAGTCGGCTACGACCTCTGCCGGCGCGAGACCCAGCGCGGCGCTGATCTCGGCGACCGCCCGGTCGGTGCGGGCCTGGGTGATCCAGGCGAGCCCGTCGAGGCGCATGTCCTCGCCGGTCTTCAGCCGTAGCGCTACCCCGAAGCCCGTGAAGTCCGATGCCCGCACGACCCCTTTGATCTCACTCGGCCGGTAGTGGATGTCGCCGCGAAAGTTGCGTACGACGATGTCGGAGTCCTTGACGATCAGGCACACCACCCAGAGGCGCTGCAAGCCGCCGAGGAGCACGACCTCCATGAGGATCGTCAGCGCTGCCCAACCCCATCGGGTTGCGGCGCCGATGTTCGGCGTCGTGATCTCGGCGTGGAGAGCAAAGGCGGCGCCAGCAGCCAGGATCAGGCAGATCAGACCGCGGGACGCCCGCGAGAACGGCGCGCGAAAGATCACCGGCCGGACGATATCGGGGCCGCCGCGTTGGCTAGTTGATCCCCGGCATCGCGGCGACTTCGAGGGTCATCGCGGCGGCCGCGTGCTCCAGGCCGAATCCCATCGCGGGGATCGACTGGAGCGGCCTGCGAGGGCGAGGAATGCGCGGTGGCGGCTTAGGGATGTGTGAGCCGCACTCTGTGCAGTGATCGTCTTTGACGAGGACCTCGCGCTCGCAGGCCGAGCACTTACGCATCGGGCACAGCACCAGCGCTCGGTACGTGTGTGGTGTGGCGTCCATGGCTGCTCCCCGAAGATCGTTTGTGCTACCTCGGAGTCTCGGCCGGTGCCCGTTTTGCCGCTATCGCCTCTTGTGACGATTTCGCCTGGTCTGAGATGACTAGTCCCCCACGTGTCGGGGTCGGGTGCGCGGGAGGCGCCACCTAGACTTGGGCCGTGCCCACCACCACTCGCGTCGGTGTGGTGACCTTCCCTGGTTCTCTCGATGACCGGGACGCCGCGCGGGCCGTCAGGGCCGCTGGGGCCGAGGCTGTCAGCCTCTGGCACGGCGACGTCAGCATCCACAACGTCGATGCGGTCGTCCTGCCCGGTGGCTTCTCCTACGGTGACTACCTGCGGGCAGGAGCGATCGCGCGCTTCTCGCCGGTCGTGGCTGAAGTCGTCGCAGCGGCCAACAAAGGGTTGCCAGTACTGGGGATTTGCAACGGCTTTCAGGTGCTCTGCGAAGCGGGTCTGCTGCCTGGCGCGCTGATCCGCAACGCCGGTCTGCACTTCGTCTGTCGCGACCAGCGGCTACGGGTCGACTCGACGACGACGAGATGGACCGGCCAGTACGCCGAGGGCGCCGAGGTCGTGATCCCGGTCAAGCACGGTGAGGGCCGCTACGTCGCGGACGCCGCGACGATCGAGCAGCTCGAGCGCGACGGACTCGTTGTCTTCCGCTACGTCGGCGGCAACCCCAACGGCGCACTCAACGACATCGCCGGGATTCGCAACGCCGCCGGCAACGTTGTCGGTCTGATGCCACACCCCGAGCACGCCATCGACGAGCTGACCGGGCCTTCCGCAGACGGCCTTGCGATGTTCGTCTCCGTCGTCGAGGCTCTCGTCGCGGCATGAGCCGCGCGAATGGATCCAGCGCCGCATGACACAGACCGACACCGTCCAGCACGC
>DATAVE010000082.1:0-1720 GCA_036267875.1 Mycobacteriales bacterium | reverse complement strand
CGCCGACCAGCTCGTGGTCCGCCTTCGCGCCGTCGTTGGTCAGCGCGATCTGGCGTAGCCGCTCGGCCGGGTTGTCGATGTCGCTCGCGAGGCTCGCGAACATGATCGAGATCCTCGTCGTACCCGACGTGTCATCGCTGTGCTCGTGCACCGAGATCGGGATCGCCGAGATCAGCGAGCGCTCGGGCAGCTCGTCGCGAGCGGCGAGATACGTGCGAAGCGCGCCGGAGCACACCGCCATCACGACATCGTTGATCTTCACCCCGAAGGCGTTCTTGATCGTCTTGAGGTCGTCGAGCGAGACGTGCGTGTAGGCGACGCTGCGATGCGCCGTGATCGTCGCGTTGAACGAGGTGCGGGGTGCGCGGAAGGGAGCCGGCATGCCCGGCACTCCGCCGCGACCACGACGGTTTGCGATCTTGCCGACGCTCATCAAGGTCGAGGGCACCAGCTTGACGATGCGGGCCGGTCGGACCGCCCAGTCGACGAGCGATCGGCCGACCATCTCGAGGTCGCTCGGCTTTCGCTCCGGCTCCCAGTCGTCGACGACTGGCGCAGCCGGCACAGCGTCCTTCTCGAGGTCGAACAGCTCGGCCATCATGTTCGCGCCGGTCATCCCGTCGATGACCGAGTGATGCACCTTCGACACGATGCCGATCAGGCCGTCGGCACGACCCTCCAGAACCCACATCTCCCAGAGCGGGTGACTGCGGTCCATCTGCCGGGACAGCACGTCGGCGGCGACGGCGGCTGTCTCCCGATCGCCACCCGGTGCAGGTACGACCGCGCGGTGCAGGTGGTAGTCGAGATCGAAGTCAGGGTCCTCTACCCAGATCGGCCGTCCGAGGTTGAGCGGGACAGTCGCCAGCTTGCGGCGAAAGCTCGGGACGCGCGGGAGACGGGCCTCGATGTAGGCGCGGTAGTTCTCGAACGAGTACGGCTCTTTGGCCTCGGATGGGTCGACCAGCATCAACCCGCCGACATGCATGTGCATCGTCGGCGTCTCGAAATACAGGAACGCGGAGTCGAGTCCACCCATTCGTTGCATGCCGCGAATCGTACGGGGGATCTGAGGACCCGTCAGGACGCTTCGTACTGGCACACTTGTCGCGTGGGCAAGCGAGCCGTCCGAGTCTCTGCAGTCGGTGCCGCCCTGACGGCCAATGCGCTGCGACCGCTGCCTAGCTCCTCGCCGCTGGCGATCCCGAGCTTCTTCGCAGGCTGGCTCACCTCGGAGCTCGCGCCACAGAACCTGATCGTCACCGCCGCCGCGTCGCTGGGCCTGGTCGCCACCAAACGAGGCCGGCTCTCGCGCGAGGAAAAGGTCGCGCTCGGGCTCAACGCGGTCTCCGCGGCGGGACTCGCCGCACTGATGGCACAAGGCTTGCGAGTAAACGGCATCGTGGAACGCGCACTGGCCGACGCCCTCGGATCGGACTACCTTGCGCAACTCGATCCCGCGCCCAGCAAGGCCGACCTCACGACTCCCTGGCGGCAGGTGCTCGCGCCCTGGCGGACTGGCCACCCCGACGTGAAGCGCACGCGCAACATCGTCTACACAGGCAATGCCGAGGCGGGACGACGCGAGCTGCTCGACGTCTACGAGCCGCAGGAGCCGGGACGCGGCCGGCCCGTGCTGCTGCAGATTCACGGTGGCGGCTGGGTGATCGGCAAGAAGGACGAGCAGGGTCTGCCTTTGATGACTCATCTCGCCGCGCGC
>DATAVE010000081.1:0-23222 GCA_036267875.1 Mycobacteriales bacterium | reverse complement strand
GCGGATGACGATCGTGGTCAACGTCGATGCCCTTCCGCTCGAGCAGGTGACCAAGCAGCTCAACAAGCTCGTGAACGTGCTGAAGGTCGTCGAGCTCGAGACCGAGAGCGCCGTGCAGCGCGAGCTGCTGCTGGTCAAGGTCAAGGCCGAGCAGGCAACCCGCTCTCAGATCTTCGAGATCGTCCAGGTGTTCCGCGCGAAGGTCGTCGACGTGGCGACCGACGCGGTCACCATTGAAGTGACCGGCACTGCCGACAAGCTCGACGCCTTCATCAAGGTGCTCGAGCCTTATGGCCTCCGCGAGCTCGTCCAGTCCGGGGTTGTCGCGGTTGGCCGCGGCGCCCGTAGCATCACTGACCGAAGCCTTCGTTCCGTTGAAAGGACCGCATAGCCGTGCCCGAGATCTTCTATGACGACGACGCCGACCTTGCTCTCGTCCAAGGCCGCAAGGTCGCCATCCTGGGCTACGGCTCGCAGGGCCACGCACACGCGCTGAACCTTCGGGACTCGGGAGTCGACGTACGGGTCGGTCTGCCGGAGGGTTCGAAGAGCCGTGCCGCGGCAGAGGCCGAAGGTCTGCGCGTGGTAACTCCCGCCGAGGCATCGGCCGAGGCCGACCTGATAATGGTGCTTGCGCCGGACACGGTGCAGCGCCACGTCTTCACCGATGACGTCGAGCCGAACCTGAAGGACGGCGACGCGCTGTTCTTCGGTCACGGCTTCAACATCCGGTTCGGCTACATCAAGGTGCAGCCCGGTGTGACGGTCGCCATGGTTGCCCCCAAGGGTCCCGGCCACCTAGTGCGCCGGCAGTTCCAGGAGGGTCGCGGCGTGCCGTGCCTCGTGGCCGTGGAGCAGGACCCCGACGGCAACGGTCAGGCGCTCGCGCTCTCCTACGCGAAGGGCATCGGCGGCACCCGCCCCGGCACGCTCAAGACGACCTTCACCGAAGAGACCGAGACTGACCTGTTCGGCGAGCAGGCCGTCCTCTGCGGCGGCGTGTCCGCTCTGGTTCAGGCGGGCTTCGAGACGCTGACCGAGGCGGGCTACCAGCCCGAGGCGGCGTACTTCGAGTGCCTGCACGAGCTGAAGCTGATCGTCGATCTGATGTACGAGGGTGGCCTGGCCAAGATGCGCTGGTCGATCTCGGACACCGCCGAGTACGGCGACTACTCCCGCGGGCCGCGCGTCATCACCGACGCCACCAAGCAGGAGATGAAGAAGATCCTCGGTGAGATCCAGGACGGCACGTTCGCGCGCGAGTGGATCGCCGAGGACGACGCCGGCCGGCCGAACTTCGACAAGTACCGCGCCGAGGGCGCTGCTCACCCGATCGAAGAGGTCGGCGGCAAGCTTCGCGGGCTGATGTCCTGGATCAAGCAAGACGCCTAAACAGCCCTCGGTAGGGTTGGCCGGTGACTAAGCCGGTTGTCCTGATTGCCGAAGAGCTGGCGCCGGCGGCGCTGGAGGTCCTCGCCGAGGACTGCGAGATCCGTCATGTCGACGGTGCTGATCGGGTGGCCCTGCTAGCCGCGTTGGCTGATGTGGACGCGGTCATCGTGCGCAGCGCGACCCAGATCGACGCTGAGGCGCTGGCCGCGGGCACTCGGCTCAAGGTCGTGGCACGTGCGGGCGTAGGGCTGGACAACGTCGACGCCGACGCGGCGACCGCGCGCGGGGTCCTTGTGGTCAATGCGCCGACCTCGAACATCACCTCGGCCGCTGAGCACGCCGTCGCCCTGTTGCTGTCGACCGCCCGCAATATCCCCGCTGCCAACGCCAGCCTGAAGTCTGGCGAGTGGAAGCGCAGCTCCTTCACCGGCGTGGAGATCCTCGACAAGACTGTCGGCGTCGTCGGCTTGGGGCGAATCGGCGTGCTCTTCGCACAGCGGATGGCCGGCTTCGGCGTACGCCTGATCGCCTATGACCCTTACGTCCCTGCTGTTCGCGGTGCGCAGCTTGGCGTCGAGATGATGAGCCTCGACGAGGTGCTTGCGCAGGCCGACTTCATCTCGATCCACCTGCCGAAGACGAAGGAGACTGCGGGCCTGATCGGCGAGCGTGAGCTATCGCTGATGAAGCCGAGCGCGATCCTCGTCAATGCGGCTCGAGGTGGACTGGTCGATGAGCAGGCGCTCGCACAGGCGTTGAAGAACGGCCAGATTGCGGGTGCCGCGGTCGATGTCTACGCAACCGAGCCGTGCACCGATTCGCCGATCTTCAGCGAGCCGAAGGCCGTGGTGACCCCCCATCTGGGTGCCTCGACCAACGAGGCACAGGACAAGGCCGGAACTGCCGTCGCCCGTTCGGTGAAGCAGGCGTTGGCCGGCGAGTTCGTCCCAGACGCGGTCAACGTCCAAGGCGGCGCTGTTGCCGAGGAGCTTCGCCCGAGTCTGCCGCTCGTCGAGCGGCTCGGCCGGTTGTTCACTGCACTTGCGGGCGTGGTGCCGGCCAGTCTCACGCTGGACGTCCGCGGTGAGGTCGCGGCGTACGACGCGTCGGTGCTCCAGCTGTCGGCATTGCGTGGCGTCTTCGCTGACGTGGTCGAAGAGCAAGTCACCTTCGTGAACGCTCCGCTACTCGCCAAGGAACGCGGCGTCGACACTGCTCTCACATCCACCGAGGAGTCTCCGGACTATCGCAACCTGCTGACCGTGCGCGGATCGCTCGCCGACGGCACCGTCGTCTCGGTCAGCGGCAACCTCACCGGGCCCCGGATGGTGCAGAAGCTGGTCGGCGTCAACGGCTTCGACATCGAGGTCGCCATCGCGGAGGACATGGTGTTCGTGACGTACGAGGACCGTCCGGGCGTTGTTGGCGCCGTGGGTCAGCTGCTCGGCCAGGCCGGTGTCAACATCGCTGGCATGCAGGTCTCCCGCACCGCTGAGGGCGGCGCCACGTTGATGGTGCTCACCGTCGACTCGGCGATCCCGCCCGGCACCTTGGACGAGATCGCTGACATCGTCGGCGCCTCCCAGGTGCGTGCTGCGCACCTCCCGCTCGACTAGTGGCTGAGGACGCGCTGGTCCGCATCAACTGTGCGGACGGAACACCGATCGCCGTACACGTGCTCGGTGAGGGATCGGCTCTCGTCTGCCTGCCGGGTGGACCCGCGCGCGCCTCGGCGTATCTGGAAGACCTCGCCGGACTGACCGCGTATCGGACACTGCTTCGGGTCGATCTGCGCGGCACGGGGATGTCGCCACTTCCTGAGGATCGGGACTCTCTCGCGTTCCACCGGCTGGCCGACGATATCGAGGACCTGCGCGAGGAGCGCGGCTTGGAGACTGTCGAGCTGCTTGCGCACTCGGCCGGTTGCTTCGTCGCGCTGGCCTATGCGGCGGCGCACCCCGACCGGGTGGCCCGCCTGGTTCTGGTGACGCCATCGGCTCGGCCGTTCGGCGACGTCGAGAGCGACATCGCGACAATCCGCGCCGGCCGCTCCGACGAGCCTTGGTACGCCGAGGCAGCCGCGATCGAGAAGGAGCTGGAGCTCGCGCCGGCGCGGATGCGTCACCGGATGGATCCAGCGCTTCGCGTCTTCGGCTACGCGCGCTGGGACGACCGCGCGCAGGAGCACGCGGCCTCGACCGACTCGCAGATGTCGATGCGTGCGATGGCCGCGTTCGCGCCGTCTCCCGAGGTCGGCGCGTCGCTCGACCTGCCGGGCAGGCTGCAGGCAGTCACGGCGCCGGTGCTCGTCGTCGTCGGTCACCTCGACGGGATTACCGGAGTGAAGGCGGGCCACTTCGTCGCGGCAATGCTTCCCGACGCGCAGGTGGTCGAGCTTGCGGACTGCGCGCACTACCCCTGGATCGACTCGCCGGACGCCTTCCGCGAGGCGGTCGTCAGCTTCCTCTCCGACTGACCATCAACGAATCGAGCTGAGCAACTCGCCGGCGACGGTCGGGTCGGCGTTGTAGGGGATCGTCAGAGCGACTCGAGTCGAGACGTCGCCGAATCGCTCCATGACACCGGCCGCGCACTCCTTCGGCGTACCGCGGACCGCCAGCGTCGAGAGCATGTCGTCGTCGATGAGCGATCCCATCTCGGCCCATTGCCCGAGCTTCGACAGCCGGTTCAGTTCGGGCTGCAGGTCGGCCCAGCCTTCGACCTCGAGCACGGGCAGGTACGACGGAGTCGAGGCGTAGAAGGCCAGGCGGTACTTCGTCGCGGCTTCTGCGGCTGCAATCTCCTCGTCGTTGCGACCGCAGCACACCATCGCTTCGGTCACCAGCTGGAAGGTGTCGGCATCCCTGCCGCGGGCAGGGCGGCCAGCTGCCGCCAGTCCGGCGTCGAGAGCGGGGAGCGTTCGCTCGACGAGGTGGCGCCGGCTGTTGAACGGATGGGTAAGCAGGCCGTCTGCGACCTCGGCTGTCATCTGGGTCATCTTCGGGCCGAGAGCACCCAGCAGCACCGGCGGCGGACCGTATGGATTGGGTCCGGGGTCGAAGGTCGGCGTCATCAGGGTGTGTGTCGTGTATGTACCTCGGTAGTCCGGCTTCTCGCCGGTCTCCCAGGCCGCGAAGATCGCATGGATCGCCTCTACCCATTCGCGCATCTGCGCGACCGGCGAACCCCAGGTTGCGCCGTACCGACGTTCGATGTGGGTCTTGATCTGGCTGCCGAGCCCGAGCCTGAACCGGCCGCCTGACAGCGACTGCAGATCCCAGGCGGAGTACGCGAGCGCGAGTGGCGAGCGCGGGAACGCGATCGCGACGTTGGTCATCAGATCGAGCTCGGCGCCGGAGCGGGCCGCGGTGACGAGCGGGAAGAACGCGTCATGCGCCCCTTCGAACGTGAAGGCGCCGTCGAAGCCGATCTCGGCCAGCCGACGAGCCGCAACGTCCTCCTCGCCAAGCGGAGCAACCAGATGCGCATCAATCGGCAGCCGCGTCACCCCGCGACCCTATTTCCCCGAAGTAGCACACAACCACCACCGGGTCCGAGCTCCAAGCCCGACATAGCAGGAGATTTCGCGGCAGCCGAGCCCCAGTTGTGTGCTACTTCGGGGTGCCGCCAAGAGTGCGCACGACCCACCGCTGGAAACCGTTGAGGCGGGTCGGCAATGGCGCTGGCGCGTCCTCGTAGCCCTGTCGCCTCGCATCGTCGATGCACCAGACGGTGGTCGTCGTTTCCTGGGTGAGTGAGACGACCCGCACGGTGCTCGGTGAGCGGACTTCGACGATCTCGCCTGGCCGCTCACAGCCTTCGGCTGCACACTGCGTGCGCTCATCGGGCGGCACATCCGACGGGTACGGCTGCCAGGAAACCGTGATGCTCACGGCCTCTTTCTACGCTCGACGCTTGACAATAGGTGACTAGATAGTCACATTATGTTTCGTGGGTGACGGAGATGACCTGGTCTTCAAGGCTCTTGCTGACCCGACTCGTCGGAGTCTTCTCGACGAGCTGTTCCGCGAGGACGGCCAGACGTTGTCTGCGCTCGAGGCCCGGCTGCCGATGACGCGCTTCGGTGTGATGAAGCACCTCAAGCAGCTCGAGGAGGCCGGCCTCGTGGTCAGCCGCCGGCGGGGGAGGGAGAAGTTGCACTTCCTCAACCCGGTCCCGATTCGTCTCATCCACGACCGCTGGGTGAGCAAGTACACGCAAGCCTGGGCTGCTGGTCTGGTGGAGCTCAAGCATGAACTGGAGGAGGAGTAGCTCGATGGAGAAGGTCTACGAGATCTACATCAAGACCACGCCTGAAGTTCTGTGGGAGGCGATCACCAACCCGGAGATCCGGGCGAAGTACAACTTCGGTGCCGGCATGTACGGCGACTGGACGCCGGGAGCGAAGCAGGAGATGCGCTCGGCCAACGCGGACTTCACGCTTGGCACGTCTGAGGTGCTCGAGGTAGATCCGCCGCGTCGCCTGGTCCAGACACTCGAGGCCAACTTCAGCGCCGAGGCTGCTGCCGAAGGCAGCTCGCGGATCACGTGGGAGGTCGAGCCGGTCGGTGACTCCTGCCGGCTCACCGTCATTCACGACCGGATGCGCGACGGTGCAAACGACCAGCTGTACGGCGGCTGGCCGATGATCCTGTCCGGGCTCAAGACCTGGCTCGAGTCCGGCGAGCTGCTCACCACGCCCGGGTCGTTGATGTACACCTAACGGGTGCCCGATGCAGTTCCTGACCCGACCTGGGTCTGTATCGGGTGCGGCGCCCGCGTCCCCATGGCCGAGAACGTCTGTACGACGTGTGGCCGCGCATTCGGCGAGGGATTGGCAGATGCCTCGGAGCCCTCTTCGACCCGAGACTTCGCGCGCTGGGGTTGGTTGCTCCGCGAGTTCGTGCTGCTCAACATCCTCTTCGTCCTCTGGCGGGTCGTTGGGCGGGTCTCGCTGTTCCACAAGGCGGGTGCTGCCGGCCGTGGCAAGTGGCTCTGGCACGCCGAGCGGGTGCTGCACCTGCCGAGCGAAGCGTCTTTGCAGCACCCGATCCTCGGGCACTCGACGCTCGACCGGATCGCGAACGGCTACTACGCGTGGGCGCACATATTCGTGTTCGCCGCGGTGCTGCTCTGGCTGATGTTCCGGCACCGCGAGGTGTATCCGAAGTGGCGCAACCTGGTCGTCGCATTCACCGGCATCTCACTGCTGATCGGCTTTCTGCCGGTTGCGCCGCCCCGGCTGATCCCGAGCTTCGGGATGGTCGATCTCGCGGCGCGCTACCACCAGTCGGTCTACGACGGTCTCGGCAAGGGCATCACTGATCAACTGTCGGCGATGCCGTCGGTGCACGTCGGGTGGGCCGTGATCGTGGCGGCGATCGTGATCGGCGTCGTGCACACGCGATGGCGCTGGTTCGCGTTGCTCTACCCGATCGTCACGACGTACGTGATCGTCATCACCGCCAACCATTACTGGCTCGACGGCGTCGGTGCGTTGTTGCTTCTCGTGGTCGTCTATTTCGGCATGCGCCGGATCCGGCCAAGTTTGGTACCGTGATCATCGAGATGAACGCGCACCTCCTCCTTACCCGCCCGTAGCGGGGTCGACCACCGGCCCCCCGTTACGGGAGTTGGCCGTGGTCAAAAACCACCGAGAGCCTGAAGCGCCGGTTTGCCACCCTTCTTCATGTACAAGGAGCAAACCCAATGACTGGCATGGCATCGCCAAAGGCGCCGAGAATGGCGCAGCACGCCCGTTACACCCCGTTCGCGCCCATCGACCTGCCCGACCGCACCTGGCCGAGCAAGGTCATCACCGCACCGCCGCAGTGGTGCAGCGTCGATCTCCGTGATGGCAACCAGGCACTGATCGACCCGATGGACTCCGAGCGCAAGCGCCGGATGTTCGACCTGCTGGTTGGCATCGGGTACGACGAGATCGAGGTTGGCTTCCCGGCCGCAAGCCAGACCGACTTCGACTTCATCCGCAGTCTCGTCGAAGGCGACGCGGTCCCGGACAACGTCACGATCCAGGTGCTGACGCAGGCTCGCGAGGAGCTGATCGAGCGCACTTGTGAGTCGCTGGTCGGCTTCAAGGGCACCGCGTTGATTCACCTCTACAACTCGACGTCGACGCTTCAGCGCCGCGTCGTCTTCGGGTTGGACAAGGACGGCATCAAGGACATCGCGGTTCGCGGTGCCCAGTGGTGCCAGAAGTACGCCGAGTCGCTGCTGTCCGGCACCGACGTGCGCTGGCAGTACTCACCCGAGTCCTTCACCGGCACGGAGCTCGACTACGCCGTCCGAGTCTGCGAAGCCGTGATGGACGTCTGGGAGCCGAGTGCTGACCGCAAGGTCGTGCTGAACCTCCCGGCCACCGTCGAGATGGCGACGCCGAACGTCTACGCCGACTCGATCGAGTGGTTCGGCCGCAACGTCGCCCGTCGCGACGCGATCATCCTGAGCCTGCACCCGCACAACGACCGCGGTACGGCGGTGGCCGCCGCCGAGCTGGGCGTCCAGGCCGGTGCGGACCGGGTCGAGGGCTGCCTGTTCGGCAACGGCGAGCGCACCGGCAACGTCTGCCTGGTCACCCTCGGCCTGAACGTGTTCAGTCAGGGCATGGACCCGGGCATCGACTTCAGCGACATCGACGAGATCCGTCGAACGGTGGAGTACTGCAACCAGCTGCCGGTTCACCCCCGCCACCCGTACGGCGGTGACCTGGTCTACACGGCCTTCAGCGGATCCCACCAGGACGCCATCAAGAAGGGCTTCGAGGCGCTCGAGCGCGACGCGGCAGAGGCCGGCGTACCGGTCGAGGACTTCACGTGGGGCGTGCCCTACCTGCCGATCGACCCGATGGATGTCGGTCGCAGCTACGAGGCCGTGATCCGGGTCAACTCGCAGTCCGGCAAGGGCGGCGTCGCCTACGTCATGAAGTTCGATCACCAGTTCGACGTGCCGCGCCGGATGCAGATCGAGTTCTCGCGGATCGTGCAGACGGTGTGCGACAACGAGGGTGGCGAGGTGTCGGCCGACAAGATCTGGCAGATGTATCGCGAGACCTACCTCGAGCGGACTGCGCCACTCCAGCTGATCAGCTACTCGATCGAATCCGGTGACGTCGACCGCCTGCAGGCGAAGGTCATCCACCAGGGTGTCGAGCGGGAGATCTCAGGCCAGGGCAACGGACCGATCGCGGCGCTCGTGCACGCGCTCGCCGAGGTGGACGTTGATGCCCGGGTGCTCGACTACCACGAGCACGCGCGCAGCGCTGGCGAAGAGGCGCAGGCCGCGGCCTATCTCGAGGTCGCGGTCGGCGGCCAGGTCTTCTGGGGCTGCGGGGTCTCGCCCAGCATCACGACCGCATCGCTCTACGCGCTTGTGAGTGCGATCAACCGCACCTGACCGCCTGGTCAGTTGTGACCGGTCAGCACTTGACCGTTGACGGTCGCGCTCGCGGAGAGCGTGTTGCCGAGTGGGAGCAGGAGTGAGAACTCGCTGGAGACCGTCTGGCCGGCGAGGATCTGGACGGTGGAGGTTCCACCCAGCAGCCCGCCGGACACACTCACCGTGATCGTCGCGCCCGTGGTGTTAGCGACGGCTTGGCCGTTGATGTTGATCATCTCGACGTTGCCCGTCTCGGTAAGGATGAGCCCGCCGAGGTTGATGAGCTTCAGCGCCACCGGGGGCAGCGGACCGGCGGTGAAGGTCACCGGGGAGCTGGTCCCGGTGTTGCCGACGCCGTCGGTCTGACTGGCTTGGACGGTGTACTGGCTGCCCGCCGTCAGGGCGCCGCTTGCCGCGACCGACCATGCGCCGCTGGTCTCGCTGGTCGACAGCGTCTGCACCGCCGTACCGGTCACCGTCGTGCCGGCGTAGACCTTCACGGTCACCGTCGTGGAGTCCGCGCTGTGAGACGAGTCGCCGATTTGGCTGCCTGCGGTGCCGGTGAAGGTCGGAGTCAGCGTGGTCGTGGTCGTGCCCGCGGTTGGCGCGGTCACGGAGACGGTTGGGGCCTGGTTGTCGACGATGAAGGTCGTGTTTGCTGTCGCCGAGTTGCCGGCCGCGTCGGTCTGCGTCACCTGTGCGGTGTACTGCGCCGTGCCGGCAAGCGCGGCAGGCGTGACGGTCCAGCTGCCGCTGGTGACCGTGCCGGCAAGGGTCTGCAGCACGGTGCCCGTTGGTGTTGCTCCGGCGTAGATCTTCACGGTGACCGTCGTGGAGTCCGCACTGTGGCCGGAGTCGGCCGACTGGGTACCCGCGGCTCCCGAGATGGTCGGCGTGGTCGAGGCCACATAGCTGTGATTCGCAGGGGTCGTCAGCGTCGGTGCCGGGCCCACAGTGTCCTTCATGGGAGCGGCCGTGACCGTCGTCGAGCTGCCGCCGCCATCGCTTGACCAGGCGGTGATCGTGAGCGGTCCGTCGTTCAGCGTCGAGAGATTGATTCCGGTGAAGGCCACCGTGCCCGTCCCGCTCGTCCCCGCCGCGACGGTCGGCGTGATCGTCGTCGTGCCGTCGCTGATTGTCAGGTGGACGGTGTCGGCGGTCGTCGAGGTGGTGGGCAGTGTGACGTCGATCTCGAGGCTCGACTTGTTGGCTGCGTCGACGTAGGCACCGCCGGTGCCGCCTCCGAGGAGAGTCACCGCGGATGGCGCTGCGGGCGTCGTCGTAGCGCTGACGAGCGATGATGCGCTCGAGATCCAGCTCGCAAGGGTGCTGTACACGTCGAAGGAGTACGCCCTGCCGGGCGCCAGGCCGGTTGCACTGCAGCTGCCGGTGGTTGAGCTGATCGTGCAGGCCGGGGTGGTGGTCGTGCCGTGCGGGTAGACCTTGTAGCCAGCTGCGGCCGGGGCAGACGGGCCGGTCGTGACAGTGACCGCGATGCTGGTCGAGCCGGCTGCAGTGGCAGAGGAGACGGTCGGTGCGCCGAGCGTGCTGGACGTGGCGAGCTGGCTGGCCGTCGAACTGATGGTGAAGTAGGCGACCGCGGCGGAGGCGAAGCCAAGCACGATGGTGATCGCGAGGGCGACGGTTGCGACGATCCGGCGGCTCATCCGAGCTTCCCGTTGGCGATCAGGGGAATGGCGAACGTCGTGCCCTGGCAGCCATCGGCCGCGGCGGTCGTCATGGTGACGCTCCCGGTCGCGGTCCCCGTCTGGTTGGGCGCAAGGGCCCCGGAGGGCAAGGCGCCGACGGCGAAGGTGACGACCGACGGGTTGCACGACCCCTTGCCGGCGGTCTGGATGGTGGTCGCGCCCGACTGAGACAGGGCGGTGATCGTGAGGTTGCCGGCGGCGCTGGTGTTCTTCAGCGTGACGCTGACCGGAACCGTCGCGCCTGGGTAGAGGCCGGAGACCACGGTGACGCTTGCGTTAAGGGAGATCGTCCCGGTCGCGCCGGTGCCGGCGCCGGTGCCGTGCCCGGACCAATAGGCCTTGGCCGTACCGGTGCACGCGACGGCGATGATCGCGGCGCCCATCGCGGCTAACGGGCCGCGCCTGGACAACAGAGCGATGGTCGCTCCCCGCTGCTTGCGCGGGGAAAGCCGGAACGGCGGCATGAGTCCGGGTCAGCCCTGCTGGGCAGTGGCGTGGAAGGTGAGGGGGAACGACGCGTTCTTGCAGGCGTTCTGGTTGGTGCGGAGATCCCGCATCGAGATCGTCAGCGGGATCGTGACGGTAGCGCCTGGCGCCAGGTCATAGGTCAAAGCGCCGGGCAATGAGGCGTCGTATCGCGTGACGCGGATGCTCGCTGCCGCGGTACACGCCTTCGACGGATTGCCGACGCTCACGTTGGCCGAGGTGACCCTTGCCGGCTTGCCGCCGGTGTTGACGATCGACACCGCTATCGGGCGGGTGGCCCCTGGCGCGAGGCTTCCGCGTTCGCTGCCGGATACCGCGATCGAGAGAGCAGCTGAGCCTGCGCCGTGTGGGCTTGTCGACTGGACGGACTGCGAGCCGCCACTGGCCGATGCGGTGCCGGCGGCATCGACTCCACAGGTGTCGCCCTGGCAGCCGTTGAGGCGTGCAATCAGAGTGATCAAACCTGCGACGAGGACGGCGATGACGGCCAACCACAGCCAGATCATTCCGCGCCGACGCTCAGCTTGCTCGTCATCGCGAATCTCTCCTGGCAGGGGGTAGCTCGTCATCGCCGTCCTCCGTCGTGGCGAGGGGGAAGTCAGCTGGCGGCAGAGACGCTGTAGGTGACGGGGATGGTCTGGCTCTTGCAGGCGTCCTGGTTCGCGGACGTGTCGTTCATGGTCAGGGTGAGCCCGGCCCATGTACCGACGTTGCTGCCGGTCGGGATCTCGGCGTTGACCGGTGCGGTGCCGCTGATGGTGAAGTCAGCTGCGACACAGCCGGTGGGAAGCGTGCCGACGGTCGCCGTCACGGTGCCGACCTTGATCGCGCTCGAGTTGGTGTTGTTGAACGTGCCGGCAAGCGGAACGCTGCCGCCCGGGTAGAGCGTGGTCGTCGGGGTGGTCTCGTTGACGGTCACGTTGGCAGTGGTGCCAGTCGCGGCCGTGCCGGCGCCCGAGCCTGAGGAGGTCCAGTACGCGAGGGCCACGCCGCCGCTGGTCAGGGCGATCACGCCCGCACCGAGAACTGCGGCGGCCTTCTTCTTGTTGTTGATCTTGCGCATGTCGATTTCTCCCCTTGAGGAATCACCCGAGGCGCCGGCTCTCGGCACCTCGCGCGCCCCCATATGGGGCACCGAGGTCAAAGGTGCTGGGACAGCCGCAACAGGTACGCGACGCATTCACAACATTCGGACAACTTCGGTCCGCAAACTCAAGTTCGCCGTTTGTTGGGGTTTGAAGCAGCGAGAGATCAGCCCTCGAAGCGGTAGCCCACGCCTCGTACGGTCTGCAAATATCGGGGCTTGCGGGTGTCTGCCTCGATCTTGGTACGCAGCCGCCGGATGTGCTCGGTGACGGTCGAAGGGTCCTGCCACTTGGTCGAGGAGCCCCAGACCTGGTCGAGCAGCTGCTCGCGGGTGAAAACGAGCCGTGGTGACTCGGCGAGCAGCGCCAGCAGGTCGAACTCCTTGGCCGTCGTGTCGATCACCGCCCCGTCGACCGCGACCTCACGTGCCGCGAGGTCGATCGTCAGTGCGCCGTACCGAAGCCGCTTGGTGGCAGGTGGCGCGGTTCCTTCATGGCGACGCATCAGCGCGTAGATCCGGGCGACGAGCTCGGCGCCGCTGAACGGTTTGACGACGTAGTCGTCAGCGCCCATTCGCAGGCCGAGCACCCGATCGGTCTCGCCGCCTCGGGCCGACAAGAAGATGATCGGCATGTTGTCGCGCTTACGGATCTCGGTCATCAGATCGAAGCCGCTGATCTCCGGCATCATGATGTCGAGCAGCACGACGTCCGGCCGGCGGTCGCTGATCGCGGTAAGTGCCGTACGCGCGTCCGCTACGCACTCGACGGCAAAGCCCTCGTCGCTGAGCAGGGCCTCGACCAGGTCGCGGGTTGGTGCGTCGTCGTCTACGACGAGGACACGCAGCTGCTCCCTCGTACGCACGCCTCCATGCTACGAAGCGCAGGCGCTCAACCCGGGCTGACGAGCGGCTCGTCGATCACTGGATCGATTGGCTCGGTCTCGCCGACCACTCGTCGGGCTGTGGCAAAGAATGAGCCGATGAGCACGAGCGGGAAGCCGACGACCATGCCCACCGTGAGGTGCTCACTGAGGACGGTGACCCCAAGGAGGATCGCTACGGCTGGGTTGACGTAGGTGATGACCGTCGCTCTGGTCGGGCCGATCTCAGCGATCAGCCAGAAGAAGACGATGAACGCAAGCGCCGTACAGATCAGTGCCAGGCCGATCACCGACCAGATGACCTCGCCGCTGAGGTGATGGGGCGGTCGGGCGATCGCAAATGGGGCATAGACGGTCGCCGTCACGCCCAGCGACGCGGCGACCACTGCGAGGCCGGGCGCATCGCTGAGCCGGTGCGAGAGGACCAGCGGACCGAGCGCGTAGCCGACCGCGACGATTCCGATCTCACCGACGGCGGTCATGTCGACTGTGCCGACCTGCAGTCCGACGAGCGATCCGACGCCCGCGATCCCGACGAGCAGCCCGGCCCAACGGCGTGCCGTCATCTCCTCGGCCAGCCCGAGGATGCGCGTGATCGCGATGCCGACGAGCGGTACGGCGGCGACGAGCAGTCCGGCGAGCGAGCTGGTCAGGTGCTCTTCGGCGCTGCTGAGCAACAGCCACGGAATGCTGAGCTCGACCGCGGTGTAGAGCAGCACCCATCGCCAGTGGCCGCGCAGTCCGCGCAGTACGCCTCGCCAGGCTGCGATCGGGAGGAGCAGGAGCGCCCCGATCGCGGTTCGCGCGAAGACCAGGTCGGCGGGACTGAGGTCACGGACCGCGATACGGATCAGCAGGTATGGAAGGCCCCAGATGACGCACATGGCAGCGAAGAGCACCGCGCCACGTCGCGTCATAGCGGTCAACATACGATTCCGGCGTGACGAAATCCCTCCGTATTGCAGTGGTCCCGGGCGATGGGATCGGTCTCGAGGTTGTTGCCGAAGGGCTGAAGGTGCTGCACGCGGCCGTCGAGCCTGAGGGCGTCAAGATCGAAACGACCGACTACGACCTCGGTGCGGCTCGCTACCACCGCACCGGCGAGACACTGCCGGACAGCGTGCTCGAAGAGCTACGCCAGTTCGACGCGATTCTGCTGGGCGCGGTTGGCGACCCGACTGTTCCGCCCGGCGTGCTCGAGCGCGGCCTACTGCTGAAGATCCGGTTTGCCTTCGAGCACGCGGTGAACCTGCGTCCAGTGAAGCTCTACCCGGGCGTGAGCACGCCACTCGCGGGCTCGGGACCGGCCGAGATCGACATGGTGGTCGTCCGCGAAGGCACCGAAGGTCCATACGTCGGTGTCGGCGGCTCGATGCGTCAGGGGACAGCCAACGAGGTCGCGACCGAGGAGAGCGTGAACACGCGGTACGGCGTGGAGCGGGTCGTGCGGGACGCCTTAGCGCGAGCGGCGGCGCGACCGCGCAAGAAGCTCACGCTGGTGCACAAGACCAACGTCCTCGTGCACGCCGGGAACCTGTGGCAGCGCACGGTCGACGAGGTCGCGCCGGACTTTCCTGACGTCACGGTCGACTATGCGCACGTCGACGCAGCCTGTCTCTACATGGTCACGCAGCCCGAGCGGTTCGACGTTGTCGTGACGGACAACCTGTTCGGTGACATCGTCACCGATCTTGGTGCTGCCATAGCCGGCGGCATCGGGCTTGCGGCGAGCGGCAACCTCAACGTCGACGGAACAGCACCTTCGATGTTCGAGCCGGTACACGGCAGTGCACCTGACATCGCTGGCCAAGGCATCGCCGACCCCACGGCCACTGTGCTGTCGGTCGCGATGCTGCTCGACTCGGTCGGGTTGGGCGGCGCCGCCAAGCGCGTGGAGGCGGCAGCAGCCGCCGACCTCGCCGAGCGTGGCAGCGCCCAGCGGCGTACCTCGGAAATCGGAGATGCGATCGCTGCGAGGCTGACCTAATCTGAACTAATGGGTCTTGAGTTTCGCGTCCAGCCGACGCCGCGTCCGACTACACCTGAGCGACTCGCGGAGATTCTCGCCGCGCCGGGGTTCGGCAAAGCGTTCACCGATCACATGGTCACGATCGAGTGGACGTCCGACGGTGGTTGGCACGACGCACAGGTATGCCCGTACGGCCCGCTGAGCATGGATCCGGCGAGCCACATCTTCCACTACGGACAGTCGATCTTCGAGGGCTTCAAGGCCTACCGCCAGCCCGACGACGGCATTGCGACCTTCCGGCCCGCCTTCAACGCGGAGCGGTTCAATCGGTCCGCGCAGCGGCTCGCACTGCCTCAGATCGCGGCCGCAGACTTCGTCGCGGCATCGGACCTGCTGGTCAAGCAGGACGCGGACTGGGTGCCACGCAGCGACGACGCCAGCCTTTACCTGCGGCCGTTCATGATCGCGACCGAGGTGGGTCTCGGCGTGAAGCCGGCCTCGCATGTGACGTTCCTCGTCATCGCATCTCCCGCCGGCCCGTACTTCGCGTCGGGCGCTAAGCAGGTCACCATCTGGCTGTCCGAGGACTACACCCGGGCTGCGCCCGGCGGGACTGGTGCCGCAAAGTGCGGTGGCAACTACGCAGCGAGCCTTGTCGCCCAGCAGGAAGGCATCGCGAACGGCTGTGAGCAGGTGCTGTTCCTCGACGCGGTAGAGCGACGGTGGGTCGAAGAGCTCGGCGGGATGAACCTGTGGTTTGTGCAGGACGACGGCACGATGGTCACCCCGGAGCTCACCGGCACGATCCTCGAGGGCGGGACGCGGGACGCGTTGAAGGTGCTCGCGACCGAGCTGGGACACGAGGTCGAGGAGCGCCGGATCGACATCGACGAGTGGCGCAAGGGCGTCGACACGGGCCGGATCACCGAGGTCTTCGCTTGCGGCACTGCGGCTGTCATCGCATCGGTGGGCACACTGAAGTGGCACGGCGGCGACGTCACGCTTCCGGTTGAGACTCCAGTTGCAACCGCGCTTCGTACGGCGCTGGTCGACCTCCAGTACGGCAGGGCAGCGGATCCGAACGGCTGGATGCACCGCGTCCAGTAGCGCGCACAGCGCGATGTCTTCTAGCGCGCGCAGCCGGAGTAGGGGACGTTGCTGAGATCGACGAAGCCTGCGAGATCTGCAACACCCGTGCGCTCGCCCTGGCCGTAATGGATCACGAACTGGACGGGATCCGGGGCCGGGCACCTAACGAGGACCTGAACGGTGACGTTGACCCACGTTGCGCCACCCGCCGGGACCGCAGACGGATCGAAAGCGATCTGCGTGCCCCTGTCCTGACCGCACGCTCCTACCTGCGCCGCGATCGGGCGCAGACCGCGCAGCGGATCGACCGTGACCACCTTTGTGATGTGGAGGACCGAGGGCGCCTGGTTGACGATCTGGATGCCCAGCTGCAGGCGATGGCCCTGCTGTATCGAGCAGGTCGCGCCGGTTTGGGCAAATGCCGGTCCGATGATCGCCGCAGAGCCATCCGGGGGCGAGACGGAGGCCGACGGCATAGTCGATCGGGTCGTGTCCGTCGTTGACCGATGGTTGCCGACCGCATACCCAATGAGCATTCCGACCAGCGCGGCGGCCGTGACGCCGAGCCCCACACGCACTGACGGGCCGAACAACGGGTGCTCTGACCCGCCTTCGAGCACGTCGCTGTCGTCGCCGGAGGCGGTCGCGGGTGCCACACTGCGACGCTATGCCTGACCGATCGTGGGCTGCTTGTCTGCCGACGTTCGGTCTCGTCGTAGCGTGCGCGCCGTGGCGCGACTGCTTCGGCTTGGTGCCGGCGAGCGTCACCCATGTGACACGCGTTTCCTCGAGGCGACCTACAACTGCGGTTAGCGCGCGTTGGCGTGCGATGCGTTGCGTGTGAGCAGCTGCATGCAGAAGGCGCTGATCGTTCCGAGGCCTGACACGACCGTCATGCGTTGGATGGCTCCCGCTTGTCGCGATATCGCGTTATCCAATGGAAAGGCGAGACACATCAAGACAGCCGACAGGGCCGTGATCCGTCCTGCGAGGCGATATGCGGTCGAGGCGGCGGAGTCCGTGTTGCGGGCCGCGAACGAGCGGGCGGCTATTGGCATCGCGAGGAACGCCGGAGTTGAGCACACAGCATGAGCAATCCCGCGGCGACTGAGTCCGCGATCTCGAACCTCATCAAGAGTGTCGGTTGGAAACAGTCCCGCTCCAATCAACCCCGCACCGACAACCACGACTGCGCGCACTGCTGAGCGTCGGGACGGTGCCTCCTGCAGCTCAGCGTCGCGAATCCCTGCTGCGCCGGTGAGGAACAGCACTCCGGAAGTGACGAAGTTGAGCGACTGCATCCAACCTTGCGGTCCGCGCGCAAGCTCGCTGATCGGCTGCCGCAGCGCGTCATAGGCGGCTCGTCGCCGACCGAGAGCCGTGAAGCCCGTGACGAATGCCGGCGTGGCCAACGCTCCGCTGAGCAACGCCACCTTCGTCCGCACGGCTGGCACTCTAGGCGCCAGTCCATCGACCGTCTACGCGGGTCAGTAGCGTGCGCTCCGTGACGCGACTGCTTCTCCTCGGTGCCGGCGAGCTCGGCAAGGAGGTCGCGCTGGAGGCGGCCGCGCTCGGTGTCGAGGTCGTCGCGGCGGATCGGTATGACGACGCGCCGGCCATGCAGGTCACCCCGCATCGCCGGGTGGTGGACATGCTCGACCCGGGTGCAGTTCGGGCTCTCGTCGAGGAGACCAGGCCGGATTTCGTCATACCCGAAGTCGAAGCAATCGCGACCGACGCGCTCGTGCAGCTCGAGAGCGAGGGCTGGACCGTCATTCCGACAGCCCGCGCGGCACGGCTCACGATGGATCGTGAGGGCATTCGGCGGCTCGCCGCTGAGACTCTCGGTCTGCCGACGTCGCCGTATGCGTTCGCTTCCACCGAGGCCGAGTTCCTCGCCGCGGTCACCGCGGTGGGAAGACCCTGCGTGGTGAAGCCGGTGATGAGCTCGTCCGGCAAGGGCCAGTCGGTGGTGGGGATCGACGACGATCCACTGGAGGCGTGGCGCTATGCGCGAACGTCCGGTCGGGTCGCGGAGCAGCAGGTCATCGTCGAGGGCTTCGTCGACTTCGCCTACGAGATCACCATGCTGACCGTTCGTCACGCTGCGGGTACGACGTGTTGTCCGCCGATCGGACACCGTCAGGAGGACGGCGACTACCGCGAGTCGTGGCAGCCACAACCGATGTCGCAGCTGGCGCTGGAACGCGCGACCGACGTCGCAGTGCGGATCACCGACGAGCTCGGCGGGCGCGGCATATTTGGGGTCGAGCTCTTCGTCACTGCCGACGATCGAGTGCTGTTCAGCGAGGTCAGTCCCCGTCCGCACGACACCGGCCTAGTGACACTACTCAGCCAGGCCACGAGCGAGTTCGGGCTGCATGTTCGCGCGATCCTGGGCCTACCCGTGCGACCTGACGATGTTGCGAATCTCGGGCCGTGTGCCAGCGCGGTTGTGCTCGCCGACACCGAGATCGAAGCGCCGACCATCGCCGGAGTCGAGACAGCTCTTGTGGCGCCGGGTACCAAGGTGCGGGTGTTCGGAAAGCCATCAGCTCACCCCGGTCGGCGGATGGCGGTGGCGGTCGCCGACGGGAGCGACATCGACGATGCCCGGACCCGGGCGCGTGCGGCCGCGAGCGCGATGACCGTGGTCAAGGCTTGACCTTTTGTGTGGTCGTGGCGCACATTGAACAGGTGACGCACGTCCGCGCGATTATCTGCGGGCGCGTCGGCTAGCTAGAACTGCCGACGCGCTACCCCTCGACGCCCATTTGGGACGAGGGGTTTTTTTGTGGGCAGAGCGCTTTTTGTCGGGATCGAACCGAAGTCGAAGGGACCGAACCGGTGGCACTCACCGACCTGCACGTCTACGACACCACGCTGCGCGACGGATCGCAGCGAGAGAGCCTCTCGCTGTCGGTCGACGACAAGCTTGCTGTCGCAGGGCACCTCGACTCGCTCGGCGTGGGCTTCATCGAGGGCGGGTGGCCGGGCGCGAACCCGAAGGATGAGGCGTTCTTCCGGCGGGCTGCAGCAGGCGAGCTCACCCTGCGCAACGCGACGCTTGCGGCGTTTGGCGCTACTCGCAAGGCCGGCCTCGTCGCGGCGGACGACCCACAGGTCCGTGCGCTCGTCGACGCGCATACGCCGGTCGTGACGTTAGTCGCGAAGTCCCACACCGGACATGTCGAGCGCGCGCTGCGTACGACTCTCGAGGAGAACCTCGCGATGGTCCGCGACACCGTCTCGTTCCTGTGCGGCGAGGGCAGACGCGTGTTTCTCGACGCCGAGCACTTCTTCGACGGCTACCACCTCAATCGCGACTACGCGCTACAGGTGCTGGCTACCGCCGCCGAGGCGGGCGCTGAGGTTGTCGCGCTGTGTGACACCAACGGCGGCATGTTGCCGACGCGGCTCGCCGAGGTAGTGCACGAGGTGGTCGGCTGGATGGGGCACCCGCAGACGCGGATCGGAATCCACGCGCACGACGACACATCATGTGCCGTCGCAAACTCGCTCGCCGCCGTACAAGCCGGTGCAACTCACGTGCAGGGGACGGCCAACGGGTATGGCGAGCGCGCCGGCAACGCAGACCTATTCTCCATCGTTGCGGGACTCGAGCTGAAGCTCGATCTCCCGGTTCTGCCCGAAGGGGCAATCACCGAGCTGGTCCGGGTCAGCCACGCAATCGCGGAGCTAGCCAACATCGCGCCTGATGACCACCAACCGTGGGTTGGCGCGAGTGCATTCGCTCACAAGGCGGGTCTGCACGCGTCGGCGCTCAAGGTTGACCCGGACCTCTATCAGCACATCGACCCTGCCGCGGTGGGCAACGACATGAGGATCCTTGTGTCAGAGCTGGCTGGCCGGGCGAGCGTCGAGCTCAAGGCACGCGAGCTCGACATCGAAGTCGACCGCGAGGTGGTCGGCCGGGTGATCGAGCGGGTCAAGGCGATGGAGGCCGAGGGCTATTCGTTCGAGGCCGCCGAGGCGTCCTTCGAGCTGATGCTCCGCGAAGAGGTCGATGGTGAGCGCTCACGACCGTTCCAGCTGGAGTCGTACCGGGTCATCAGCGATGGTCGCGGCGAAGGGCACGAGTCCTCCGAGGCGACGGTGAAGCTGCACGTCGGCGAGGAGCGGGTCGTTGCAGTCGGGGAGGGCAACGGCCCGGTCAACGCCCTCGACATGGCGCTACGCAAGGCCCTGGAGCGGTTCTACCCGCAGCTCGGGAAGCTCGAGCTGGTCGACTACAAGGTGCGCATCCTCGAAGGTGCGCACGGCACGGGGGCTGTTACCCGAGTGCTCGTGCGCACCTCCAACGGTGAGCGGACCTGGGACACCGTTGGCGTGGACGAAAACGTCATTGCGGCGTCGTGGCAGGCGCTCGACGACGCCTACACGTTCGGTCTGCTCGACAAAGGCTGACCAACAGCGGTCAGTTTGTTACCTGGCCGAGCTTCGCGCCGCGCTGCCACACCAGTCCGCCGTCGGTCGAGGCGTACTGACGGGTGGGGAAGTCACCGGACTTGGTCGGGTTTCCGAGTGCGACGACGGTCAGCTCGCCGTTGCTGACGGCCGCGCTGTGCACCCCGACCGGGAAGTTCGAGGTGAACCACTTGGCGCCGCGGTCGGTGGAGGTCTTGACGAAGTTGCCACCGGGTCCCCACGCCATCAGGGTGTTGTCGCCGAGCGCGGCGAGCCGGCTGGTGACGTTCGGTGCGTCGGCGGCCGGGCGGTAGAACAGCGGGCCGTCGATGTGCCAGTGCCGTCCGCCGTCGGTGGAGAGCGCGGGATAGACGGCGCCTTCGACGCCAGCGCCTTCGGCGAGACCGGCGCGGACGTTGCCGCCGAGGCTCACCCGCTGCGCGACGACCTTGCCGGCGACCGGGCTGCCGCGGTGGAGTCCGCCGCCCTCGTTCGCGAGCTTCACGTTGATGCGCGTCGCGTGGATGGTGGCGGGGAAAGCGCCTGAGCCGCTAGCTGAGGCGGGTGCCGCGATTGCGACGACCGCTGCCGCGGCAGCTACGGCAGTAGTGAGCTGGGTCCTGCGATTCGGGGTCATTGACGATCCTTTCCGCCGATCAGACGTGCAGCGCGCCGGATCGGTTGTCATCTCGGCAGTGCTCGTCCGTGCTCATACGCTGAGACGCATGGGTGACATGCGCTTTCGCAGGTTGGGCGACTCCGGACTGACCGTCTCGGTCGTGGGCATCGGCTGCAACAACTTCGGTCGCCGAATCGACCTCGAGGCGACCCGTGCGGTCGTCCACGCGGCGCTTGATGCGGGCGTGACGCTGTTCGATACGGCCGACATCTATGGCGAGTCCGAGGACTTCCTTGGTGAGGTGCTCGGTACGGCGCGCGCCGACATCGTGCTGGCTACCAAGTTCGGGATGGACATGGGCGGCAAGCTGGGGCCCGATTGGGGCGCCCGCGGCTCACGGCGCTACATCCACAAGGCGGTCGAGTCCTCGCTGCGGCGGCTGCGTACGGACTGGATCGACCTCTATCAGATGCACGCGCCCGACCCCACGACTCCGATCGAGGAGACACTGGCTGCTCTCGACGAGCTGGTCGTCGAGGGCAAGGTCCGCTACGTCGGCTGTTCGAACTTCAGCGGGTGGCAGCTCGCGGATGCCGAGTGGACCGCTCGTACCAAGGGTCTCGAGCGGTTCATCAGCGCGCAGAACCACTACAGCCTGATCGAGCGAGGCGTCGAGGCCGAGCTGGTTCCGGCCTGCCGACAGTACGGCGTCGGGGTGCTGCCGTTTTATCCGCTGGCCAACGGGCTGCTGTCCGGCAAATACCGCCGCGGCGAGCAGGCGCCCGCTGGAACGCGGCTGGCCGACCGCGCGGACTGGCTGAGCGATGCCCGGTTCGACCAGGTCGAGGGGCTTTCGGCGTACGCCGAGGAGCGCGGCATCTCGTTGCTGGACGTCGCGATCGGTGGTCTTGCCGCCCAGCACGCGGTGGCCTCGGTCATCGCAGGCGCGACCAAACCAGAGCAGATCAGGGCCAATGTCGCTGCCGGTGCCTGGGTGCCCAGCCGGGACGATCTTGCGGCGCTCGATAAACTGCGCTGAGTGCGCATCGCCAGGTTCTCCCATGAAGGTGCTGTCTCCTTTGGCGTGATCGAGGACGACACCGTCGCCCAGATCACGGCTCATCCATTCGGGCCGATCGAGTTCACGGGTGGGCGGGCGGCTCTGTCAGCCGTGAAGCTGCTCGCGCCGGTGCTGCCGAGCAAGGTCGTGGCGATCGGAAAGAACTACGCGTCACATGCTGCCGAGATGGGCGGCGAGGTTCCCGACCAGCCGTTGATCTTCCTGAAGCCGTCTACGTCGGTCGTCGCTAGTGGTGATGCGATCGCGTCACCGCCGTCGTCCGAGCGCGTCGATTACGAGGGCGAGCTGGCCGTCGTCGTCGGCCGACTTTGTCGGGACGTGCCGGTCGAGCGGGCGATGGAGGTCGTGCTCGGCTACACCTGTGCCAACGACGTCACCGCGCGTGACCACCAGAAGACGGATGGTCAGTGGTCACGCGCCAAGGGCTACGACACGTTCTGCCCACTCGGGCCGTGGATCGAGACCGACGTCGATCCCGCGGATCTGCAGATCACGACGCGGCTCAACGGCGAGGTGAAGCAGGACTCGCGGACGTCGATGATCGTGCACAAGATCCCGACGCTGATCGCCTACATCACGTCGTGCATGACCCTGCTGCCGGGAGACGTGATTCTCACGGGTACGCCGGACGGGATCGGGCCGATGCAGATCGGCGACACCGTCGAGGTCGAGATCGAAGGCGTCGGCACGCTGACCAACCCCGTGGCCGCGCGATGAGCGTCCGGCTTCGGGTTGCACCGTCACCGACCGGCGATCCGCACGTCGGTACGGCGTACATGTCGCTGTTCAACCTTGCGTTCGCGAGACAGCAGGGCGGCGCGTTCATTCTGCGGATCGAGGACACCGACCGGGCTCGCTTCGACGCGACCAGCGAGCAGCAGGTCTACGACACGTTGCACTGGTTAGGGCTTGGCTGGGACGAGGGGCCGGACATCGGCGGGCCGTTCGCGCCGTACCGGCAGTCAGAGCGGCTGGAGTCCTACAAGCCGGTCGTCGAGGCGTTGCTCGCGAGCGGGCATGCGTATCACTGCTGGTGCTCCTCCGAGCGGCTCACCGAGATGCGTGAGGCGCAGCAGAAGGCGAAGC
>DATAVE010000080.1:0-9019 GCA_036267875.1 Mycobacteriales bacterium | reverse complement strand
CAAGAGCCGTGGAACTGACGGTTTCCGATGTTGAGCACGTCGCCCTTGCTGTTGTCGTGGATGTACGTGTGGAGCGGGTGCCCCTTGTAGGTGACCTCCCGCAGCTTGCCCTTGTAGGGAATCGTGCCGAGGAGCGACTTCTTCACGCCGGGGCCGGCGATCGCTTTGCCCATGGTTGTGACGGCCGGCCAGTCCTTCTCGCAGCCCTTGATCGTCAGACACACGTCCTTGTTCCGCTTGTCGCGCACGAACATGTAGACCGTGTAGCCGGACTTGTCGACCAGCAGCTGGCCGACGTAGGTTCTCGCGATCTTCACAGTCGGCTTGACGCCGGTCGTGGCGGAGGTGGCGGCGAACGCGGGAGCGACCCCGAGGATGACCATTGTGATCAGCGCTAGTGGAACCATGCGCTTCAAGACCGCCTCCTACCCTTCGATGTTTGCGTGCTCGTCGGCAGGGTATCCATCAAAAGCTGTTCGTGTATGGTGCCGCCGTGCAGGAGCATGGAGAAGCGCAGGGCAGTGACCTGACCCGCCGCCGATTTGTCGTCGGCGCGTCTGCGCTCGCGGCAGGCGGAGTCGCGCTAGGGCGCGGAGCGAAGCGCGCTTTCGCGAGCCCGCGGCTGAAGTCGGTCGCGCTTGGTGACCAGCCGGATGGCCTGCCCAAACGGCAGCACGCCTGGGGTGACCACGTCGCCAAGGATGCCTATGGCAACGGGACGGCACCAAAGTTCGACCGGTTGCTGTTCTTCGACGTGCGGGGAATCCCGACCGTTGCTCACGCACGTCTGCTCGAGTCGCGGCTGCGGACGCTGGAGCGCCACTTTCCCTGGAGCCACAAGGGCCTGCTGTTCACTGTCAGCTGGGGGCCGAGCTACTTCCGGCTGCTGGGGATCGACTCGCCGATTCCCAAGGCGACCAAGCTCTCGAGCTTCGAGCAGCCCGAGATCGACAACTTCGACCTGTGCATTCATCTCGCGAGCGATGATGACAAGCGGCTCGAACAGATCGAGGCCGCCCTGGTCCGCGGTCACAAGCTGGCCGGTGTCGCCGGCTCCCTGTCGCTCAGGTCCGCGCTCACCTGGCGTGAGACCCGCACCGGCTTCACCGGCGCAGGAATCCCGGCCCGGCACCAGAACGTCAAGGGCATTCCCTCCGGGGATCCAGTGCCGGCCGACTCGCCACTGTTCATGGGCTTCAAGTCCGGAATGCGTAAGAACCAGGCCAGCGAGGACTCGGTCACGATCGAGAGTGGCCCCTTCGCCGACGGCACCACGATGCACGTCAGCTACATGCGCGAAACGTTGGCCGACTGGTATCGAAAGCTCTCCGAGCAAGACCGCCGATCGTTGATGTACTCGCCCGAGACGGACGCCGCCGGCGAGCAGCGGATCATCGAGGACAAGACCGACGCCAGCGCCGACACCAAGCAGATCGCCGAAGCGATCAAGAGCTATGGCATGGTCGGGCACTCCCAGGCGACGGCTCAGGCTCGCAAGCATGGCAGCCCGCTGATCATCCGACGCGACTTCAACACGATCGACGACGACTACGCCGGCCTGCACTTCGTGTCGGTGCACCGCACCATTCAGGACTTCGTCGTCACCCGAAACGCGATGAATGCGACTGGCGCCCACAACATCAACAAGAAGGTCACGGCGACCAAGAACAACGGCATCAACGCCTTCATCAAGGTCCGCCGGCGAGCGAACTACGTCATGCCGGCGCGTCCAGACAGATCCTTCCCGCTGCTGCCCGGTCGAGCCGCCGCGCTCTAGCCCGCCGTGATGCCGTTGTCGCTGGACACGATCGCGCCGTGGACGTTCTTGGCCTCATCAGATGCGAGGAAGCAGAACAGCGCGGCGATGTCTTCGGGCTTGGCGAAGCCGCGCGGGCTGCTGTAGCGGCCGACCAGATCCCAGTCGACGTCCTCCGGCATGGAGAAGTTGCGGACCAACGCGGTGTCGACGCCGCCAGGTGCGATCGCGAGGACCCGCAACGGGCGCTTCATGTACTCCATCGCGAGTGAGCGGGTCAGCTGGACGACCGCGCCCTTCGTCATCGTGTAGAGCACGGAGTACGCCTGACCCATCAGGCCCGCGTTGGACGCGATGTTGATGATCACGCCATTGGTCTCGAGCAGGTGCGGGATCGCGGCCTGGGCGAGAAAGAAGTAGGCGTCGACGTTGACGCCGAACATTCGGCGATAGTCGGCCTCGGTCACGTCGGTGACGTGTGAGTTGCCGGCGAGGCCCGCGATGTTGCCGAGAAGGTCGAGCTTGCCGTAGTGCGCGACCGCCTCGGCGACCGCGGCCTTGCACTCGGCCACGACGGTGACGTCCGTCGGTCGGGCGAAGATCGACTCACCGCCGAGGTCGGCGGTCTCTTTGAGGGCCGGCTCGTTGATGTCGAGGGCGAAGACCTTCGCGCCCTCGGTCGCGAGACGCAGCGCAGTCGCGCGCCCGATCCCCGAGCCCGCGCCCGTAACGAGCGCAACGCGGTCTTCAAAACGACTTGTCATTCGGAGAGCCCTCCCGTCGGCTCTCCGAAGAGGCCGAGATAGTCCTTGCCTTCGCGTGGTGCGATGAACAGGCCGTGCGCCTCGCTCAGCAGTACGCCATCGAAGTGGCACGTCCCGCGGATGGTTCGCTTGCGTCCTTCGACGGACTCGATCCAACCGCGCAGCTGGAGCTCCCTGTTCAGCGGGGTCGGTCGGCGGTAGTCCACGTGCAGGAACGCCGTGAATCCCGGCGCGAGCTGGACGAAGCCGAGCAGCTCGTCGAACATCGCCGCGACGAAGCCACCGTGACAATGGCCAGGCGGGCCCTCGTACGCCGGACCGAAGTTGACGGTGCCTTCCATGTGGTAGTCGCCGTCACCGTCGTCGATGATCGTCATCTTCACCGGCGGCGCGATCGGATTGGCCAGGCCCGACAGCGGACTGTGGTTCACGAAGTCGCGTGGCTGTAGCCCGGCCTCGCTGATCTCCCACGACTTCGAGCGCTCCGGCAGATGCTCGAGGGTGTCGGCGAACTGGTTCGCCGCGTCCGCTGCCCGGTCGAGTTGCTCGGCCGGTGGGCGCACCACCACCAGCCGCGCGATGATCCGCCGCATCGCATCGGCAAGCCGTTGTGACGCTGCGCGCGAGTCGTCCAGCCCTGGATCTGACATGAGGTCTAGTCCTTGAACTCCGGCGGGCGCTTCTGTTTGCGCGCCGTGATCGCCTCTTCGAAGTTACGGGTAGTCAGCCGGACGTAGAGCTGGGAGAGCCCTTCGGTCCGCATATGGGCCAAGAGGCTGCCGCCGTCGAGGCTCGCGGCCAGAGTCCGCTTGGTCAGTTCGATGCCCGGTCGGCTGAGCGACGCGATCCGCTCGGCGATCTCGTAGCTCGCGTCGAGGAGCTCGGCGTCGGGAACATGACGAGAGACCAATCCGATCCGGCTGGCCTCCTCGGCATCGACGTCGCGGCCGGTGAGCATGACCTCAGCTGCCCGCGATGAGCCGATCGCACGCGGCAACAGATAGGAGAGTCCGAGCTCACTCGCGGTGAGGCCGTTGTTGATCCCGGCGGCGCGGAAGTACGCGGACGATCCGGCAACGGCGATGTCGCACGCGAGCGCCAGACAGAACCCGCCGCCGATCGCTGGCCCATTGACCGCGGCGATCACCGGTTGGTGCATCGAGCGGATCGCGGTGATCACCCGCTCGAGGAGCTCCATCGAGCGCATCGCGATCGTCGAGAGCGTCAGGCCGTCGATGTTGGGGACCATGCCTGGGTTCTCCAGGTCCGCGCCCGAGCAGAACGCGCCACCGGCGCCGGTCAGGACGACCACGCGTACGTCGTTGTCGACGCTGATCTGCTCGAGCAGCTCGCGTAACGGCACCATCACGTCGAACGCCATCGCGTTCATGCGCCTGGGCCGGTTGAGAGTGACCAGCACGACGCCCGGTCTCGGCCGATCGACGCGGACGAAGTCGCCAAACCTGTCGAAGTCGGGTGTCTCCACTACGCGGTGAGATTGGTGTCGTTGAGATTGAGCACTGCGTAACAACGTGTTGCCGTCCGTGAAGCGATGCGCCAGCCGTCTGCGCTCTTGGCGAACTCATCGTCGTACCAGAGCCCGATCAGCCAGGCTTGCCGCTTGCCATCGGGACCCTCCATCACCATCGGGTTGTGGCACGAGGTCTTCGCTGTCGCCGTGTCGCCGTTCAGCGTGATCATCGGCAGACCCATCATGTGCTGGGTGCTCGCGAACATCCCGAGCGACGCGGTGAGGAACTCCTTGACCTCGCCAAGTCCGGCTTGGGGTCCGCCAAAGCTCGTGAAGTCCAGACGTGCGTCCGCAGTGAAGAGCCCGTCGAGGCTGTCGAGTTGCTTGTCGTCGACGAATACCGGGTAGCGGCTGATCAGGTCCTGAATCTCGAGCCGGTCGACGACCGCCTGCAGGTCGGGTGTGCTCATTGCGGGTTCCCCTCCGTTGCTACTCGTTTCGCCCACGCGTAGTCCGGCTTACCGGCTGGCGTGCGCTCGACCGCGTCGACGAGAACCATCGCGCGAGGGATCTTGTAGCCCGCAAGTGAGCTGCGGGCGTGATCCTGCAGTGCCTCGATCGATGGCGTCGCTCCTGCAGCTGCCGAGACGACTGCGACGACCCGTTCGCCGAACCGGTCGTCCGGCACGCCGACGACGATCACGTCCGCGACCGACTCGTGGGTCATCAGCGCGGTCTCGACCTCCTCGGGATAGACCTTCTCTCCGCCGGTGTTGATCGACGTCGATCCGCGTCCGAGAAGTACGACGGTGCCGTCGGCCTCGACGGTCGCGTTGTCGCCCGGCAGCACCCAGCGCTCACCGTCGACCTCGAGGAAGGTCGCCTTGGTCTTCTTCTCGTCCTTGTAATACCCGAGTGGGACGAAGCCCTTCCGGGCCAGCCGCCCGACCTGGCTCGAGCCCGGCTCGACCGGCTTGCCGTCGTCACCAAGCACCTGCGTCTGCGCGTTTACCGTGAACTTCGGTGCGGTGGTTGTGTCGCCGGTGACGTGCATCTTGCTGCCGACGATGCCGGTCTCAGACGAGCCGAAACCGTCGACGACCATCAGCGAGGGCAGCAGCTCGGTGAGCTTCGCCTTCGCCTGCGTCGAGAGCACCGCGCCGCCGGATCCGACGACGAACAGCGACGAGGCGTCGTACGGCGTCCCGGCCTTGGCTGCTGTTTCGAAGGCCTCGGCGAGCGGTCGGGCCATCGCGTCCCCGACGATCGTGAGGATGTTGACGCCCTCGGCCGCCACCAGGCTCCAGATTGCAGCGGCGTCGAACGCGCCTTGCGGCGGGAAGACGACCCGGCCACCGGCAAACAATGAATGGAAGACGCCCCATTGCGCGCTGACGTGCATGAGTGGCGGCGTGGTCAGGATCGTGCCACCGAGTTCTGGTAGCCGCTCGAGCAGCTCGTCCGGTGTAGCGATGAAGTTGCCCGACTGGAAGACGTCGCCGCCACCCATGGCGGCGAAGAAGATGTCCTCCTGGCGCCACACGACGCCCTTCGGGAGGCCGGTCGTGCCGCCGGTGTAGGCGATGTAGTGGTCATCGCCGGTGCGGTCGCTGCCATCGGGTCGGTCGGCCGACGATCCCGAGAGCGCCGCTTCGTAGTCGATCGCGTTGGCGGCGATCTCAGCGGCTGAGGCATCGGCGACGACGATCAGGTGCTCGACCTTGGTTGCGTCAGGGGCAACTGCGCCGACGCGCGGGGAGAACTGCTGGTGGTGGATCACCGCAACCAGGTCTGCGTCGTCGTAGAGGTGGCGCAGCTCGCCTTCGACGTACCGGAAGTTGATGTTGACCGGGACCGCCGACAGCTTGAAGGCCGCCAGCATCCCCTCGATGTACTCCGAACCGTTGAGCAGCTGCAGCCCGACGTGGTCGCCGGCTTTGATGCCGAGTCCGGTCAGCACGTTGGCTAGCCGGTTCGCTCGCTCGTCGAGCTGGGAGAAGGTGAGCCGCCGCGCGGGCGAGACAATGACCTCGCGGTCAGGGACGGCGTCTGCTACTCGCTCGAATAGATCGGCGAGGTTGAAGCCAGCCACGAAGGTCCTCCGGATAGACAGGGCCTTCGGACCATACCGTCAGCAGCCTGGGATCTTCTTCCCGGCTGCAGCAAGCCCGACGAGCGTGCAGAAGGTCGATGTGGAGACCTTCCACTGGCCGTCCTCGAGCACCGCCTGGCCGGTTGCTCCAGGCAGCAGAACGTGACCGTGGCTGAGCAGGTCATAGGTCACGGTGGCAGTCGTCGGGCTCGTGAACGTCACCTTTGAGACCTTCGCGTCCTCGGTGATCTTCGACTGCTTCTCGACCTTGGCCGCGACCTTGATCGCCACGCCCATCTTGTCGCCGTTCTGCAGCAGCTGCTCGGCCGCCGCTGGCTTGGTCCCGGTGTGGAAGAAGGTCGTCCAGGCAGTGGTGATGGTGGCAATGGCCTGGGTCTGGCTCGCCGCGGTCGACGGGGTAGACGGAGCGGGCGCTGCTGTGCTGCCGCTGCCGCTGGATCCGCAGCCTGCGAGGGCGATCAGAGCGGCAAGTCCGAGAGCTGGGGCAACTGGTCTCATACGACCGACGGTAGAACTGCGGCATTCGCTTGTATCTGGCCCAGAATGATCATTCTCTGGCCACTCGTGGGCTGGCCCGCCGAGAGCCCAGGTAGCGAATCTGACGGGTCGTCACATATCGTCCAAGCAAGAACAGCGCGCTCGCGACAAAGGGGTTCCTAATGACGTCGTTCGACCAGCTGCTGATCGGTGGCGAGTGGGTCAAGCCCGCGAGCGATCGGCGTTTCGAGGTCCGCTCGCCAGCGACGCTGGAGGTCGTCGGATCGGTGCCCGAGGGCGTCGAGGCTGACATCGACGCCGCGGTCGCCGCAGCACGTCGCGCGTTCGACCACGGCCCGTGGCCGACGACGCCACCGTCGGAGCGCGCGAAGATCATCGCCCGCTTCACCGAGTTGCTGGCAGAGCGGCTCGAGGACTACAAGTCGGTCATCTCCTCGGAGATGGGCGCGCCGCTGTCGACCGTCGAGATGATGATGTACACGCCTGCCAAGGGCGCCCTCGATGTGTTCAACAACCTCGCGGACACCTTCCCGTGGGAAGAGACCCGGCACGGCGCGTTCGGCATGACCAAGGTCCGTCGTGAGCCGGTCGGCGTCGTCGCCGCGATCATCCCGTGGAACGTGCCGCTCTTCATCGCGGTCAACAAGGTCATCCCGGCGCTGCTCGCCGGCTGCACCGTCGTGCTGAAGCCCGCGCCCGAGACCCCGATCGACTCCTTGATGCTCGGCGGTCTCCTCATGGAGGCGGGCCTTCCCGAGGGCGTCATGTCCGTCGTACCGGCCGACCGCGAGGTCAGTGAGTACCTCGTCACGCACCCCGGGGTCGACAAGGTCTCGTTCACCGGCTCGACGGCCGCCGGCCGCAAGGTCGGCGCGCTGGCAACCGAGCGCCTCAAGCGGATCTCACTCGAGCTCGGCGGCAAGTCGGCAGCGATCGTGCTCGACGACGTCGACCTCGCCTCGAGCGCGTTCATGATCGCGTTCTCGGGCCTGATGAACAGTGGCCAGGCGTGCGTTGCACAGACCCGCATCCTCGCGCCGCGCTCGCGCTACGACGAGATCACCGAGGCGGTCGTCGAGGCCGCCAAGATGTTCACGATCGGCGACCCGTCCGACCCGGCGACGCAGCTAGGGCCGCTGGTGGCGGAGCGCCAGCGCGACCGCGTCGAGGGCTACATCGAGAAGGGCAAGGCCGAGGGCGCTCGCCTGGTCCTCGACGGCATGCGACCGGCCGGACTCGACAAGGGCTGGTACGTCGCACCGACCGTGTTCGCTGACGTCGACAACAAGATGACGATCGCGCAGGAGGAGATCTTCGGGCCGGTGCTCTCGTTGCTGCCGTACGACACCGAGGAAGAAGCGCTCGCGATCGCCAACGACAGCGACTTCGGTCTCGCCGGCTCGGTGTGGACCGCGGACGTCGACCACGGTTACGAGATCGCGACGAAGGTGCGGACCGGCACTTACGGCATCAACTGGTACGCCTTCGACATGGGCTCGCCATTTGGTGGCTACAAGTGCTCGGGTATCGGCCGCGAAGACGGCCCTGAGGGCCTCGCCGCGTTCTGCGAGCTCAAGTCCATCCTCATGCCCATGGGTTACACCGGCTGATCTGATTCGCCCGCGTGCAGTTGCGGGTCGAGGCCGAAGGCGAGGATCGTTGCCTCGTTGAACGGCGTCGGGAGGTTCGCGGCGTACGTGCTGATGTACGACGCGTTCACTGGGTGATCGAAGGATTCACCGATGCTGATCTGCAGCGGCGTTCCGCGCCCGAAGCCGGTCTGGGTGATCACGAAGGTGCCGACGTTGCCCTTCGGGCAGAGGATCCCTCCTACCGGTAGCGGTGTAGGGCAAGCGTCGCCCTGCACGGATTCGGTGAGTGAGTCGTCTGCCGCCCAATCCAGCACGATGCCGGTGGACTCGATCGGCAGGTCGGTGAGCGAGTCGCGGGTCGCGCCGATCGTCGCGGTGCTGCTAGGCGTCAGATGAGGAATCTCGTGCGTCAGCGCAGCGACGCGAAAGTGGACGGGCTGTATGCCCAAGACGTGCATCGGCAGTGGCAGCGCGATCTGGCCGGCGCGCTGTACGGCGACCAGCATCCGGTAGCGGTGATCTGGCAACAAGCTCGGGAAGTGTGAGCTGCCGAACAGCGGGAACTGCGCCGACCAGCCGATCGTCGATCCTGGGTCGCTCAGGTTGACCCACCCCTGCTTGATGGCGGGGAAATAGACGGCGAAATAGCTGCCGACGCCCTTGGGGAGGTAGGGAAAGCCCGGCGCCGGTGGCTGCTTCGTCTTCACCGTGAACGTCACGACCGCTCGGCGCGGTACCCGAAGGGTCTGGATCGGAAGCGGCCGCACCGCGGGCACGACCTGCACTGTGTGCCCGCTGACGCTCGCCGCTGCCGGGACGCTCGCG
>DATAVE010000079.1:0-4484 GCA_036267875.1 Mycobacteriales bacterium | reverse complement strand
GAGCGGGCGACCGGGATCGAACCGGCATGGCCAGCTTGGAAGGCTGGGGCTCTGCCATTGAGCTACGCCCGCGTGGCGTCAGCAGCGAGGACCGTAGGATCCAAGCTGCGCCTCGGGGCGTAGCGTAGTGGCTAGCGCGCCTGCTTTGGGAGCAGGAGATCGGGAGTTCGAGTCTCCCCGCCCCGACGAGACCGGACGGCAGCCGAGCCCCCGGCGATCCCAGCACCAGGAGAGTTGCAGTCCCCCGATGAAAAGCGCCGTCGAGACTCTCGGTCCCACCCGCGTCAAACTGACCGTCGAGGTGCCCTTCGACGACCTCAAGCCTGCCGTCGACGCTGCGTACCGCAAGGTGGCCCAGCAGGTCCGGGTGAAGGGCTTTCGGCCGGGGAAGGTGCCGCCGCGCATCGTGGACCAGTACGTCGGGCGTGGCACGGTGCTCGAGGAGGCGGTGAACGAAGCGCTGCCGGGTCTGTACGGCAACGCCGTGCGGGAGCAGGAGCTCGACACGCTCGGCCACCCCGAGATCGAGGTCACGCAGTTCACCGACGGCGACGAGCTGATCTTTTCGGCGGAGGTCGATGTCCGGCCGACGCTGGACCTGCCGGACTACGACGCCCTGCCGATCAGCGTCGACGACGCCGAGGTGAGCGACGAGGCCGTCGAGGAGCAGCTCGGCGGGCTGCGCGACCGGTTCGCGACGCTGGCCGGCGTCGAGCGGGCCGCCGCCAGCGGTGACTACGTCTCGATCGACCTCTCGGCGACGATCGACGGCGAGCCGGTCGAGGACGCCACGGCCGACAGCCTGTCCTACGAGGTCGGCAGCGACTCACTTGTCCAGGGCCTGGACGACGCGATCGTCGGGCTCTCGGTGGGGGAGTCCAAGGAGTTCCCGACCCAGCTGCGCAGTGGCGACCACGGCGGCGAGTCCGCCGTCGCCACGGTCACCATCCGCGGCGTCAAGGAGAAGCACGTCCCCGAACTCGACGACGACTTCGCCCAGACCGCGAGTGAGTTCGACACGATCGAGGAGCTCAAGTCCGACGTGCGGTCGCGGCTGGAGCGGATGAGGCTGCTCGAGCAGGGCATGCAGGCCCGCGACAAGGTCATCGAGGTGCTGCTGGACCGGATCGAGGTTCCGGTCCCGGAGCACGTCCTCGGTGATGAGGTGGCCTTCCGCAACCAGCAGCTCGACCAACAGCTGGCGTCGGCGGGCCTCGAGAAGGCGGTGTACGCCGAATCGGAAGGCAAGTCGGTCGAGGAGCTCGACGCCGAGGTCGCAACGAGTTCGCAGATGGCGATCAAGTCGCAGTTCGTGCTCGACGCGATCGCCCGCAAGGAAGAGCTGGGCGTTGCCGAGGCAGAGCTCACCGACCAGATCGTCCGCCGCGCCCAGCAGTCCGGCATGCGTCCCGACGCCTATGCGCAGCAGATCGTCTCGCAGGGGCAGCTCCCGGCGCTGATGGGAGAGGTGCTGCGCGGTAAGGCGCTCGCCCTGCTCATGGAGCGGGCCACGATCACCGACGCCTCGGGGCGTCCGGTCGATCTGGACGCGATCAACCCCACGCCCGAGGAGCTCGACGAGCGGGACGCCGAGGAGGCGGATGACGCCGAGCCGGTGGAGGTTGCTTTCCCCGACGACGCTGACGCCGGCTCATCGGAGAGCGCCGACCCCGCCTCATCGGCTGAGGCAGGGGATTCACCGCCGGCGGACACCGTCGCGCCCTGAGCGAACACCGGCTCCGTTGCGGCCGGTCCCGGCGTACCTGCGGGCTAGTGTCGTGAGCATGAGTGATGCACTGTCGGGTGGCCCGGCCATGCGGAGCAACGGCTCCGGGCTCAACCTCAATGACTCGGTCTACGAGCGGCTGCTGCGGGAGCGGATCGTCTTCCTCGGCAGCCAGGTGGACGACCCGATCGCGAACCAGATCTGTGCCCAGTTGCTGTTGCTGTCGGCCGAGGATCCCGAGCGCGACATCTTTCTCTACATCAACTCGCCGGGCGGCTCGATCAGCGCCGGGATGGCGATCTACGACACGATGGAGTTCATCGCGAACGACGTCGCGACCGTCGGGATCGGGCTGGCGGCTAGCATGGGGCAGTTCCTGCTCTGCGCTGGGCAGAAGGGCAAGCGGTACGCCACGCCCCACGCGCGGATCATGATGCACCAGCCCTCCGGTGGCCTCGGGGGCACCGCCAGCGACATCGCGATCCAGGCCGAGCAGATGCTCTACACGAAGAAGACGATGCAGGAGCAGATCGCCTTCCACACCGGTCAGACGGTCGAGCAGATCGAGAAGGACTCCGACCGGGACCGCTGGTTCACCGCCGACGAGGCGCTCGAGTACGGGTTCGTCGACCACGTGGTGTCACGAGCCGCACAGGTGCCGAGTGACGGCGCGGTCTCCTGACCGCATGAAGACTTCCAGGGAGACCGCAATGAGCAACCCGATGGCGCCGCAGAGCCGCTACATCCTGCCGAGCTTCACCGAGCGCACCAGCTACGGCTTCAAGGAGCTGTCGCCGTACACCAAGCTGTTCGAGGAGCGGATCATCTTCCTCGGCGTGCAGATCGACGACGCGTCCGCCGACGACGTGATGGCGCAGCTGCTGTGCCTGGAGTCGATGGACCCCGACCGCGACATCTCGATCTACATCAACTCGCCCGGCGGGTCGTTCACCGCGCTGACGGCGATCTATGACTGCATGCAGTTCGTGCGGCCCGAGATCCAGACCGTCTGCCTGGGCCAGGCGGCGTCCGCCGCGGCGGTCCTGCTCGGCGCGGGTACGGCGGGCAAGCGCCTCGCGCTGCCGAACTCCCGGATCCTCATCCACCAGCCCTACAGCGAGGGCGGCGGCCAGGGCAGCGACATCGAGATCCAGGCCCGCGAGATCCTGCGGATGCGGGCCCTGCTCGAGTCGATGATCGCCCACCACACCGGCCGCAGCCCGGAGCAGGTCAAGACCGACATCGAGCGCGACAAGATCCTCACCGCCGACGAGGCCGTGGAGTACGGCCTGGTCGACGAGGTGATCCGCAGCCGCAAGCTCGCCGCCGTACCGACCAAGAACTGACCGGACGCCTAGGCCAGGCCGGGCTCGGGGCTGCGCTCGCCGCCGTCCCAGTCCGCCGCCTTGATCCGGTCCAGGGCGAACACCTCGCCCAGCGTCGCCCACTGATTCCGGCCCAGCCGGGCCAGTGGCGCGACCAACCGTGGGTCCGGCCTGCCGTCGGCGGCCAGACACGCCCGGGCGATCCCGATCCGCAGCACCTGGCCGAAGACCATCACGGATCCGGCGATCACGTGCTCACCAGCCGCCCGGCACTCCATCGAGATCGGGGCGCCGGCGACCCGGGGCGGGCGAACGGACAGGCTCGGCTCACGCTCCAGCCCCGCCGCGTCGAACTCGCTGACCTGCCCGTCGAAGTCGGTGGCGCAGTCGTTCATGACCCGGGCCTGCCGCTCGGTGCCGATGTTGAGCACGAACTCGCCGGTCTCGCGCACGTTACGCAGCGTGTCCTTGGTCCCGATCGACACGAAACACACGGTCAGCGGGTCAATGCCGGCCACGGTCGTGAAGGAGTGCGGCGCCAGGTTGTCGACGCCGCTGGCCGCCAGGCTCGAGACCCAGGCGATCGGGCGCGGGATCAGGCAGGTCGTCATCAGCGAGTACGCCGACCTGACGTCGAGGTCGGCGATCGCGATCTCCAGGCGTTCTTCACTCATGTGGCCCAGCGTCCCCGCCGATGACCCTTACAACCGCCCTCGACACGCTCGAGGTCACGCAGCGACATCACTGGGAGAGGCCACAGATGACCGTCCGGCGAGGTACGGTCGTACGAAGGCGTCGGCAGCCTGCCGGCACTCCGACCCAGAGCACTGTCCGGAGGAGATCAGGTGGCACGCATCGGTGACGGTGGCGACCTGCTCAAGTGCTCTTTCTGTGGCAAGAGCCAGAAGCAGGTCAAAAAGCTCATCGCAGGTCCTGGCGTCTACATCTGCGACGAATGCATCGACCTCTGCAACGAGATCATCGAAGAGGAGCTCACCGAGTCCTCCGACGTCTCCTTCGACTCGCTGCCCAAGCCGCGTGAGATCTACGAGTTCCTCGACGGCTACGTGATCGGGCAGGACAACGCCAAGAAGACGCTGTCCGTCGCGGTCTACAACCACTACAAGCGGGTGCAGGCCGGCGGGACGGACAAGGAGCCGGTCGAGCTCGCGAAGTCCAACATCATGCTGCTCGGGCCGACCGGGTGTGGCAAGACGCTGCTCGCCCAGACGCTCGCGAAGATGCTCAACGTGCCGTTCGCGATCGCGGATGCCACCGCCCTCACCGAGGCCGGGTACGTCGGCGAGGACGTCGAGAACATCCTGCTCAAGCTGATCCAGTCGGCCGACTACGACGTCAAGAAGGCCGAGACCGGGATCATCTACATCGACGAGATCGACAAGATCGCCCGCAAGAGCGAGAACCCGTCGATC
>DATAVE010000078.1:0-6652 GCA_036267875.1 Mycobacteriales bacterium | reverse complement strand
ATGGGTTCGGCGACTGCCCATGACTCCGATGTAGCCGACGGCGGTCTCCAGCGCGGCGACGATGGCTGGTACGTCGAACTTTGGATCGTGTGTCAGCACGCAGATCACGTCACGTGTCGTCAGGGTGCGTTCCACGCCCGCGAGATGTCGCTGCGGCCAGTCGACGACGACCTCATCGGCGAGCGGGAACCGTGCGTGCGTGGCGAACGCGGGGCGGGCGTCGCAGACGGTGACCCGGAATCCCAGTACGCGAGCGACCTGCACCAGTGCGGCACTGAAGTCGATCGCGCCGAAGATGATCATGCGTGGCGGAGGGACGAAGGACTCGACGAATATCGTCACGTCCTCGCGCGCGGTCTCGCCGTGGGCGCCATAGTGGCGGACTCTCGAAGTCCCTGCCGCGAGCTCGCCGCCGAGATCGCGGGACACGACCTCATCGAGTGCACTGCTGCCGAGGCTGCCGACCGCGGCGCCGAGGTCGGGCTGGAGCAGCTTCGCGCCGGAGTGCGGGCCCGCGATGACGGTGGCCAGAGCCACGGGCTGTCCGCTGTGCAGCGCCGCCGCCAACGCGTCGTTGATTTCCGCGTCCCAGGTGAATGGCTCGACGTACAGCTGGATCGTGCCGCCGCACGTCAGGCCGACGGCGAAGGCGTCATCGTCGGAGTAGCCGAAGCTGAGCAGGGCGCCCTCGTTGGCGGCGAGCACGTGCTGTGCCGCTTCGACCACGGCTCCCTCGACGCAACCGCCGGACACCGAGCCCACTATCTCGCCGTCCTCGGCGACCGCCATCGCGGCGCCGGGGCCACGCGGCCCGGATCCGGCAACGTCGACCACTCTTGCGATGGCGGACCGCTTGCCCTCCGCATCCCATCGGTCGCGGCTGGCGAGGAGCTCTCTCACGGTCGGGTGACGGCGCTAAGGCTGCAGCCCGTCACATCTTCTTCGCGCCGGCCGTGATGGCCTCACGGATCCGGTGGTACGTGCCGCAGCGGCAGATGTTGCGAATCTCGTCGAAGTCCTTGTCGCCGATCTTGCGCCCTGAGGCCTGCGCTTCTTTGACCTTGGCCACCGCCGCCATGATCTGGCCGGGCTGGCAGTAGCCGCACTGCGCGACGTCCATCTCGAGCCACGCCTCCTGCATCGGGTGCAGGTCGCCCTTCACGGTGTCGGCGAGGCCCTCGATCGTGGTGATCTCGTCATCCGGCTTGATGTCCGACACCTTCACCGAGCAAGGGTTGAACGCCTTGCCGTTGATGTGCGACGTGCATGCCTTGCAGACGTCGAGACCGCACCCGTACTTCGGGCCGTGGACCCCGAGGATGTCGCGGATCACCCAGAGCATCCGGACGTCGCCGGGACAGTCGACATGCACGCGCTTGCCGTTGAGGACGAAGGTGTGTTTCGGCACGAGGCTCCTTCTACGCCGGTCAGAACTTCTTGTGCAGACCGTTGGTGGGTGACTGCGGGATCGACGGGGTGGTCGGCAGAGGCGCGAATCCCAGAGGGTCGTCGTGGTTGATCGGGAACTTCGTCGGCATCTTGCCGGTCGCGCGGGCGTAGGCGCATGCGACCGCAGCCTTCGCGGCCGCGACGCCGAACTCGCCGGCGCCCCCTGGCTCGTTGCTCGTCGGCGGCATGACGATCACGGTGAGCTTCGGCGGGACGTTCCACTGCCGCGTGTAGAAGTAGTCGTCCCAGCTGCCCTCGAGGAAGTGCCCGTCGCGCAGGTGCAGGCTGGCGGTCAGCGTCGTCGCGATGCCGTCCATGATCCCGCCCATCATCTGCGCCTTCAACCCCGTCGGGTTGATCGGCAGGCCCACGTCGACCACGAAGACCACCTTCGTCACCCGTGGCCCTGTGGCGGCGTTGTCGATCTTGCGCTTGACGGTCTGGGGTCGGCAGTCGATCTCGACCAGGCAGGCGCAGACGCCCTTGTACTCGGAGTGGAAGGCAATGCCCTGCGCGGTGCCGTGGGGCATCTTCTTGCCCCAGTTGCCGACCTTGGCCGCCTTCTCGAGCACCGCCACTGAACGGTCGTCCTTGAGGAACTGCTTGCGGAACTGGTACGGGTCCAGACCCATGGCCTCGGCCAGGCGGTCAGTGGTCAGCTCCAACGCAGTGCAGACGTCGGGGGAGTAGATGTTGCGCATGCTGCCGGTGACGAAGTCCATGTCGACTTCGTTGAGCAGCTGGGTCGTGCCGCCGTACTCGTAGGGAACGTTCGCTGTGAGCTCGAACACGGTCTCGGCGAGGCCGAGGAAGTTGAAGCCGGGCAGCGTGCCGGCGTACGACGTGATCAGGTCACCGAAGCCGTGGCCGAATGCCGTCGAGACGCTGGTGTGTCGCTGCTCGAACGAGAAGACATCGTTGCCCGAATAGGTCGCGCGGATCCGAGCGGTCGACATCGGGTGGACCCGGCCCTGCCGGAAGTCATCAGTCCGGTGCCACATCAGCTTGACCGGTTTGCCCATCTTCTTCGAGATCTCGGCGGCCTCGATCGCGGTGTCGTGGAACAGATGGCGACCGAACGATCCGCCGCCTTGCACCACGTTGACCGTCACCGCGTCCAGCGGCAGCTTCAACAGGTCAGCGATTGCCTGCTGGGCGACGATCGGAGCCTTCAGGCAAGCCCACAGCTGGGCGCTGTCCTTCCGGACGTCCGCGATCGCGGTGCCGGTCTCGAGAGGAGAGTTGCTCGCGAACATGAATGCGAAGTCGGTATCGATGGTCTTCGCGAGCGGGTTGAGGTCAGGGACGATCAGTGGGATCTCGTTGTTGCGCAGCTCAGCGAGGATGTCCTTGTCGGACTTGCGCCCGATCGGTCCGTCGGCCCACGTCACCTTGAGGGCGCGGACGGCGTCGATGCACTGCCCGAAGGTCCGGCCGCGCACTGCGACCCCGGTCGAGATGGTCACGACGTCGGTGATCCCGGGCATCTTGAGCACGGCCGCGCGATTGCGGACCTGCTTCACGGTGCCTTTGATCGTGGGAGGCCGGCACACCATCGTCGGCAGCGCGCCGCGGACGTCGTGGTCCATCGCGAACTTCTTGCGCCCGGTCACGATGTCGTGGGCGTCGATCCGGTTCGTCGGCTTGCCGACGATCTTGAACTTGGTCGCGGGCTTGAGCTCCGCCATCATTGGCAGCGGCCTCGACGAGGAGGCAGCCTCGGTCAACGAGCCGTACGTCGCCTTGTGGCCCTTCCGCGAGTGGATGACCCCGTCGACGACGGACAGTGTTGCGGCGTCCACGCCCCACTGGTCGGCAGCGGTGTCCACGAGACGCTTACGGGCAGTCGCGGCGGCGCGGCGTACGGGCGTGTAAAGCGAGCGTGTCGAGTTCGACCCTCCGGTCAGCTGGTTGAACATCAGCTCGGGGCGGGCCTTGGACAACGAGACGCGTACGTGGTGCAGCGGGATGTCCATCTCGTCCGCGATCAGCATCGCGAACGACGTGGTGATGCCTTGGCCGACCTCCGCGCGTGGCAGCGAGAAGCTCACGGTGCTGTCCTTGTGAACCTCGACCGTGATCTGGTTCGACGTGGGCATCGCGCCGAGGACCTGCAGGTCGCCCAGGTCGTAGAGGTCGGAAGGCTCCGGGGGCGAGGGAACGGAGGCCGCGGCCTCGGTCGGATTCGCGGTCTCGCCGACGATCTGGCTCGCCGCGACCAGAGTCGGACCGGCCACGAGATATCCGAGGAACCGGCGGCGCGAGGTTCCGGTCGGCGTGCTGGGCGGGAGGGTGGTCGTCATCTCGATCTCGCCTTCCGGTTGGCCTGCACCGCCGACCGTACTCGGTCCGGCGATCAGTGGTATCCCGTTGGCATGAAGATGGTCGGGCTGGTCCTGGCCGCGGGCGCCGGCCGGCGGTTCGGTGGGCCCAAGGCGCTGGCCGAGATCGATGGCGAGCTGCTTGTCGATCGCGCGGTGCGGTTGCTCACGACTGGCGGGTGCGCCGAGGTCGTGGTCGTCCTCGGCGCGTCGGCCGCAGATGTGCTCATCCGCGCGCACCTCATAGGAGCGCGGTCGGTCATCGCGAAGCACTGGGAAGACGGCCAGGGCGCGTCGCTGAGAGCAGGGCTCGCAGACGTCGCAGCGACGGATGCGGACGCGGTGATAGTCGCGCTCGTCGACCAGCCCTGGGTGGGCGCCGAAGCGGTGCGCCGGCTGCGCGAGGCAGGAGAGGCAGGTGCGGCCGCCGCGGTCGCGACGTACGACGGCCGGCCCCGCAATCCGGTGCTTCTCGTCCGCGCGACGTGGGAGGAGGTTGCCGCCTCGGCCGTCGGTGATGTCGGCGCGAGGGCGTGGCTACGGGCGAACCCTGACCAGGTCGTCGCTGTCGCGTGTGATGGTACGGGAGACCCCCGCGACGTCGACCTGCCTGATGACCTGCCCGACACGATCTAGTCGATGACCGGCACCACACGCACCGCCGTCGGATCGATTGCAAGATTGACCGTGGCGCCGATCCGGGGCAACGCGTTACCCCGGCGTAGCTCGACCAGAAGCGGCGTCGAGGGACCTACGGACACCGCGACTTCGTGGTGGTCGGGCCGACGGACGACGTCGGTGACCTTGGCTGCAACGCCGCCACCGGGGACGATCTCGACCGCCGTGATCACCGCAGTCGCCGTCGTGCCGGGACGAAGCCCTCGGGCGTCGGCCGGCAGGTCGGCGCCGCCGGCGCTGCGGACCGTTTGGTCATCGATGACGCGAACCTCGACGCAGTTCGGGATGCCGAGCAGCCTCGCGACGGCCGGGTTCGCCGGGGCGTCGTACACGTCATCCAGGCGTCCGTACTGCAGGGCCGACCCGTGGTCGAGCACGAGGACGTCGTCGGCGAGCAACGCGACGTCGTCGGGATCGTGGGTGACGAGGACAGTGGTGACCGGCGCCTGGTGACGGAGCCGCCGAAGGTCGTTGCGCAGGTCTGCCCGGGATGTGGTGTCCAGTCCAGCGAACGGCTCGTCGAGCAGCAACAGGCGAGGCCGTCGGGCGAGCGCCCGCGCGATCGCGGTCTTGCGTCGTTGGCCACCTGACAGCTCGGCCGGCACGCGATCTGCAAGGGCCGTCAGTCCGAGCCACTCGATCCAGTACGCCGCCACCTCCGGGTCGGTGTCGACGCCGAACCCCACCTGTCGCCACAGCGGAAGATGAGCGAGCAGCGTCGAGTCCTGCGGCACATACCCGACCTCCCTCACCTCGGGCGGGAGATTCCCGAACTCGCGGTCGCCCAGCCGGACCGATCCACGATCAGGGCCGAGCAGGCCGGCCAGCATTCGCAGGGTCAGCGTCTTCCCCGCTCCGGTCTCGCCGATGATCGCGACGCTGTTCGCGGGTCCACCGCGCGCCGCAACTCCGAACGAGCCGGCCGCACCTGAGACATCGAAGGTCAGCGGGAGGGCCGGTGTCGGCGCGGGTGCGCGCGCCGTGGCCGTGGCGAGTCGATGTCGGGGCCGTGATCGACGACCGGCAACGGTCGCGCTCACCCCGAGCACGACCAGGGAGGCGCCGAGGGCTGCCGCTACCGGCAGCATCGTTGTCGTCAGGCCACTCGAGCCGAACTGCACGTAGGTGAAGACCGGCAGCGAGTATGGGTGATACGCGAGGATCACGGTCGCGCCGAACTCGCCGAACGCCCGCAACCACGCGAGCGTCAGCCCGGCCGTGATGCCGGGCATGGCGGCAGGCACTGCGACCCTGATGAACCGCGACCAGCGCTGGTGACCGAGAGTCGCGGCGACCTCGTCGAGCGACGGGTCGACCTGAATGAAAGCTGCCCGCGCCGCCACCACCAAGAACGGTGCGGCGACGAACACTTGCGCGAGCACGATGCCGATGCGGTCGTCGGTCAGGCGGCCACCGAAGAGCCGGCCGAGCGTCGTGTAGGGACCGACGAGGTAGAGCAGCAGGATGCCGCTCATCAGCGGCGGGAGGGCGATCGGCAGCTGAAGTGCGACACCGACCACGGTGGAGCGCCGGCTGCGTCCTCGCGCCAGCAAGTAGGCGAGCGGTACGCCGAGGACAGCGATCACCGCCGTCGCGATCGTCGCGGTCTCCGCGGACACCAGCAGGGCACGGCCCGTTCCGGGGCTCGCCAGGTGCCGGGTAGTGGTCAACCGACCGACGAACGCGCCGATGGGACTCAGCAGGTAGACAACCAGCAAGCCACCCAGCCACGGCAGTGGGCCGCGCCACCACTGGCCGGACGGGGTCAACCGAGAACGCCGAGTAACGACTCCGGCACCGCCGCGGTGTCACCCTGCACGGAAGGCGCGACGAGCTGCATCCCATCCGCCTCCAACGTGGCGCGCGCGGTTGTCAGCAGGTACTCCACGAACGCCGCACCGGCGTCGGCGTCGGGCGCGTGGTTGAGGACCGTCACGGTGTAGGTCGCACTTTCGTGCACCTTGCCGAGGCCTACGGTCGGGATGTGTGCGGGCATGGCTTCGTCTTCATAGAAGAAGCCGACGTCGAGCTGGCCGGACTCGAGACGGCCGAGCAGCTCCTGTTCGGGGAAGACAGCAGCGTTGGCCCGTACCGACTTCGCAAAGCCGGTCGGCAGGTGGTAGGTCTGCTGCGCCGCAGTGAGTGCGGCAGCAGTGAGCTTGCCCTTCGGATCGAGCACGGGGTCGGTGATGCCGACCTTGATG
>DATAVE010000077.1:0-3620 GCA_036267875.1 Mycobacteriales bacterium | reverse complement strand
CAGCGGCTGACCTTCGCCGACCTCGAGGCAGTGGCGAACCGGCTCGCTCACCACCTTCTGTCGGTCGGTGTGCAGCCCGGCGACCACATCGGCGTACAGCTCTACAACTGCGTGGAGTACGTCGCGACGATGGTCGCCTGCTTCAAGGTGCGGGCCGTACCGGTCAACGTGAACTACCGCTACGTCGAGGAGGAGCTGCTCTACCTCTTCAACGACGCGGACCTCGTCGCACTCGTGCATGACGTCGAGTTCACGGCGCGGATCAACGCGGTGAAGGATCGAGCACCGAAGCTGAAGAGCTTCATCTCGGTCGGTGTCGGCGAGGCACCCGAAGGCGCTGTCGACTGGAACGAGGCGCTCGCCGCGCAGAGCCCGGCACGCGAGGGCTTCGGCCCGCGGTCCTCGGACGACCTCTACATCATCTACACGGGTGGCACGACCGGCATGCCGAAGGGCGTCATGTGGCGCCAGCACGACATCTTCTACGCCGGCATGGGTGGCGGCGACCCGGTGGGCACCCCGGCGTCGCGCCCCGAGGAGGTCGCCGAGCGCGCGCCGAGTCGCGGCTCGCTCGTGATGTTCCCGGTGGCGCCGCTGATGCACGGTGCCGCGCAGCTCGCGACCTGGATCGCGTTCCTGCAGGCCTCGAAGGTGGTCCTGGTCAAGAAGTTCGACGCGATCGACGTGATCGAGACGGCGAAGCGCGAAGGCGTGAACTCGCTGTCGATCGTCGGTGACGCGATGGCACGACCGATGGCCGAGGCACTCGCGGGTCCGCTCAAGGGCACCGAGCTGCCGGCCCTGTTCGTGCTCAGCTCGGCCGGCGCGATTTTCTCCCAGACCGTCAAGGACATGCTCGCGCTGCACCTTCCGAACGTTGCCCTGATGGACAACTTCGGCGCCTCCGAGACGGGCTTCCAGGGGACCGGCAAGGAAGGCTCGAGCCCCGACAAGGGATTGCGGTTCACCGTCAACGACCGCACCACCGTCCTCGACGACGACCTCAAGCCGATCGTCCCGGGGTCGGGCACCATCGGACGAGTCGCCCAGCGAGGCCATGTACCGCTTGGCTATTACAAGGACGAAATCAAGACGAAAGAGAGCTTCGTCACGATCGACGGCGTGCGTCATGTGCTGCTTGGTGACGCGGCAACGATCGAGGAGGACGGGACGATCGCCGTGCTCGGTCGCCACTCCGTCTGCATCAACACCGGTGGCGAGAAGGTCTACCCCGAAGAGGTCGAGGCTGCGTTGAAGGCGCACCCGGCGGTCTACGACGTGGTCGTGACCGGTGTGCCGGACGAGCGGTTCGGCAACAAGGTGACCGGACTCCTGCAGCTGCGCCCGGACATGGCGGCACCCACGCTGGAGGAGATCGCCGAGCACTGCTCGACCCGGGTGTCTCGTTACAAGGTGCCGCGCTTGATCTTCGTCGTACCGGAGATTCGTCGCTCACCCAGCGGCAAGGCTGACTACCCCTGGGCGGCAGCGACCGCCAAGGAGCTTCTCGCCGCGACGCCCACGAGCTGACTCCGATGTCATCCGCGGTGCAGGCCGACAGTGGGCGTGAGACTCCCGCCGCTCAGGTTGCGCGGCGGGAGCGAATCCTCGACGCCGCCGTCGAGCTTGCTTCCGCCGGCGGGTACGACGCGGTCCAGATGCGCGAGGTGGCCGAACGCGCAGAGGTCGCACTCGGCACGCTGTATCGCTACTTCCCGTCCAAGACGCATCTGCTGATCTCCTCGCTCGGCCGGACCTTCAGTCAGCTCCAGGACTCGGCGCAGGCGGCCGGCAACACCGGGACGCCGGAAGAGCGCGTCTACCGCGTGGTCGCCCACATCACGCGGTTCCTCGCGAAGAACCGCAGGTTGTCGGGTGCGATGGTTCGTGCGCTGATGACCGCCGAGGCTGACGCGGCGCAGGACGTCGAAGCCGTCGATGATGTGCTCGTCGGGTTCCTTGCAGCAGCCACCCACGCGCCAGGTGAGGTCGCCTCCGACCGAGACACCCTGAACGCACACATCATCGGCAAGGTCTGGCTGATCGACGTGGTGACGTTCCTGTCCGGACGAATGACCGTCTCACAAGTCCTGGAAGACCTAGAAGAGACCATCGCTCTTGTCATGCGCTAGCGCATGACAAGAGCCCGTCGAGCCCAACGTAAGTGGCGGTAAAAGGGCCGCGAGTTACGCAACCTACGTTGGGCTCGACGGATCTGGTTAGTGGTCGAAGCGACCGTGGTGGTCGTCGCCGTGGTCGCCGTGCTCGCCGTGGTGGCAGTCGTGCTTGAAATCAGCCGGGTCGAACCCGTGGGCGGCCGGCGGCACGGTCGTATCGACCGCGGGCACGCTGGCAGGCGTCGCCGAGCCGCTCTCCGCCGCGGCTACGGCCTTCCAGTGCACTGCGTCGGCACGCGCCGCGGCGAGCGCCTGCGACTCCTGGGCAGCGGCCTGGGTGGCATCGTGCAGCGCAATGTCCTCGGCGCTCAGCCGCGACTGCAGCTTGGCGAGCTCTGCGCGAAGCGTGGCGATGATCGCGTCGTCCTGGGCGGTCGTCGTCGCGGCCTGAGTCGTCGCGTCAGACGTGTCCGACGATCCGCTCGGTCCGTTGTCCGCCCACACCGGGCTCGTTGCTCCGATCACCGCACAAGCGGCGATCGCGCCCACGGCGGTGGTCTTGTTGATGCGACTCGAGATCGACATAGCTGCCTCCTTCGGACCCCCGCAAGTACGGCCTTCGAACAGTCGCGTTCCTGCCCGCGGCCCGCAGCGATATCCGGGTCACCTGGTGACGGGATGCGTCACCTCCGATGGGGCGAACTAGCCGATGGGGACGTCGGCGAGCATGCTCGACCGGTTGATCTCCCACTGCACAACGCGCAAGAAGCGCTCGGCGCCGCGGATCACATGTGCACTGCGGATCGAGGCGAACACGTCGAAGGCATGCTGTGCGCCGGGCAGCTCGGCGTAGGCGACGACCGAGTTCGAGCGCTCGCGTAGCCGGCGGACGAGCTCGCGTGCCTCGTTGACGTTGACGAGCGAGTCGTGGGTGCCGTGGATGACGAAGAACGGCGGCGCATCCGGCCGGGCGAGCGTCAGCGGAGATGCCGAACGGGCGAGGTCACGGTCGAGACTCTTGAAGATGGTCTTGGCCAGGAAGTGGCGGTACTCCCGTTCGCCGCTCTTCGTGCCGAGCACGTTCGCCAGGTCGTACGCGCCATAGAACGGCACACATGCGCGGACCGACGTGTCCACGTCCTCGAAGCCGGGTTGGTACTGCGGCTCGTTCGGAGTCAGCGCGACCATCGCCGCGAGGTGGCCGCCGGCGGAGCCACCCGTCACCGCGATGAACGACGGGTCGCCGCCGTACTCCTCGATGTTGTCCCGGATCCACTTGATCGCCTTCTTTATGGCGATCAAGTGCTCGGGCCAAGTCGCCTTCGGCGACAACGGGTAGTTCGGTGCGACACACACCCAGCCGCGCGCGGCGAGATGAGTCATCAAAGGCAGACCCTGCTCGTCCTTCTTGCCGATCACCCAGCCGCCACCGTGAATCTGCAGCAGCACGGGCCGGCCGCGTCCCGGCTCCTGCGGCTCGTAGACGTCGAGCAGCTCGCGTCG
>DATAVE010000076.1:0-9747 GCA_036267875.1 Mycobacteriales bacterium | reverse complement strand
CACCGGCTTCGGTGTGTTCGAGAAGGTCGAGCGCGCAGCACGCACCGGCCGTAACCCGCGCACCGGTGCAACCGTCAAGGTCAAGGCGACCGCAGTGCCGAAGTTCCGTCCCGGAACGCAGTTCAAGGGCGTCGTCAGCGGCGCGGTGAAGCTCGGTAAGGTCACCGACGCAGCGACCAAGGCTGCCGCGAAGTCGACAGCGTCGACGGCGCGCAGCGCCGCCAAGACCGCTTCGACCGCACCGCGCAAGGCAGCGGCCGCTGCGAAGACGGCCGCCAAGAAGGCTGCCAAGGCACCTGCCAAGGCACCTGCCAAGAAGGCTCCGGCGAAGAAGGCACCTGCCAAGAAGCGCTAAGCCCTCAGCACGACCAAGCGTTACGCCGGGTCGGGGAAGGTCGCGATCGTCAGCGACCTGACCCGGCCCGCGTCGTCTAGGTCGAGCCGCACCCGCTGTCCGAACCGCAGCAAGCGCAGTCCCGAAAGATCGAACGCGGTGGCGTCGAACTCGATCGCGGTGCCGTCATCCAGCAGCACGTCGCCACTGCGGGTCGTCTCGTCGTAGACGCGTACGGTCGCCTGCACCTTCATCGGTCCAGCTCCACCGACAGCGACTCGAGCGCCTGTCGGGTCCGCAGTCCGACTCCCAGGGCGACCGCCGCTCGCAGGTCGTCGACCGTGTCGACGTCGCGGCGTACCGACTCCGGTGCGACTGGGGTCAGGTCGAAGGCTCCAGCAGCGACATGCGCGGCCAATGACGACACCCCGAACTGTGGCGCGAACGCTGCACGCGACTGCGCGCACAACAACGTCGTGCCACTGCCCTGCACATCCGCGACGACCGCCGTCGCATGTCCTTGGGCCTCGGCGAGCACTAACGAAAGATCCTCTGCCCGTAGCGCTGGCAGGTCTGAGGACATGGCGGCTACGCGCGACGTCAGCGCACTCGCGGCGCCATGGGTCAGTGCCGCGTTGAGGCCCGCGTCCGGAACGTCGGCGACGATCGTCACCTCGAGCTCACGTAGTGCGGTACGCGCTCGCTGATCATCGGTCACGACCACCACCGCGGCAACGAGCTCGCTGCCGATCGCGGCGGCGATGGTGTCGAGCGCCATCGCGATGGCAAGGGTCGATCGAGCATCGACCTCCAAGGCCAGTCGCGTCTTCGCGATCTCCACGCGTTTGACGGGGATGATCAGCGACCAGCGGTCCGCATGCTGGGTCATGTCTGGCATCCTCGCAGGATGCGGTATGGGCGCCTCGGGTTCTGGTACCGCCTGGTCGTTGTCGTCGCGCGCCCCCTGCTTCGCGTGACCACGACCTGGGACTGGCTCGGCGCGGAACGCATCCCGCAAACCGGCGGCGTCATCATCGCGGCGAACCACGTCAGCTACGTCGATCCATTCGCTCTCGGTCTCTATGTTCTCGAGGCCGGTCGGGTACCGAAGTTCCTCGCGAAGTCCTCCCTGTTCGAGCACCCGCTGACGAAGCGGATCTTCATCGGCGCGAACCAGATCCCCGTCTATCGAGGTACCGCGGACGCCGCGAATGCGCTGCGTGCCGCGATCGACGCGGTCAACGACGGCGAGTGCCTGCTGATCTACCCCGAGGGCAGCGCGACCCGCGATCCTGGCTGTTGGCCGATGAAGGCTCGCACCGGGATTGCCCGCCTTGCGTTGGAGACCGGCGTGCCGGTGATCCCTGTCGCCCAGTGGGGTCCCCAGCGGCTTTGGCGCTACAAGGCGAAGCTGCCGAACGTCATGCCTCCGCGCAAGCGGGTCCAGATGCTCTCGGGTGAGCCGATCGACTTGTCGGCCTACCTCGGGAAGCCGATCGACGCCGACCTACTCCATGAGGTGACAGAGCTCGTGATGGCAAGGATCACCGAACTGCTGGTCGAGTTACGTGGTGGCACTCCGCCTGTCGAGACCTTCGACCCGCGGGTCGCTCGTGACTCCGGCGCTGCAGCGTGACGCGTGCCGCGGTCATCGGTGCCGGCTCTTGGGGCACTGCATTCGCTCAGGTCCTCATCGACGCCGGAACCGACACGATCGTCTGCGGCCGTCGCGCTGAGCTGGCCGATGCGATCAACGATCGCCACGAGAACCCGGACTATCTGCCCGGCATCGCGCTCTCGCCAGGGCTGCGAGCGACTGCGGATCCGGAAGAGGCGCTCCGCGGTGCAGACATCGTCGTGCTTGCCGTCCCCTCGCAGACACTGCGCGCGAATCTCGTAGACCTGGTCGACCTCCTGCCTCGCGACGCGACGCTGGTCAGCTTGATGAAGGGCGTCGAGCTCGGCACCGACAAGCGGATGACCGAGGTCATTCGCGAGGTCGCCGGCGTACCGGACGACCGAGTAGTGGCCGTAACCGGACCGAATCTCGCGAAGGAGATAGCCCGCCGCGAGCCAGCACTCGCGGTGGTCGCGTGCACCGACCTGGAGATCGCTCGCCACGTTCAGGTGGCGTGCAACGCTGGCTACTTCCGGCCTTACCGCAACCACGACGTCATCGGCTGTGAACTTGGTGGCGCGGTCAAGAACGTCATCGCGCTGGCCGTAGGCATGGCGGCCGGTCTCGGGCTCGGAGACAACGCGCGCGCCTCGCTCATCACCCGCGGGCTCGCGGAGACGGCCAGAATCGGCGTTGCGCTCGGCGCCGAGCCGCAGACGTTCGCCGGTCTTGCGGGCATGGGTGATTTGGTGGCGACGTGTTCGTCACCGCTTTCCCGCAATCGCACCTTCGGTGAGGACCTCGGTCGCGGTTTCACCGTGGAGCAGGTCGTCGCGAAGACGAAGCAGACTGCAGAGGGCGTGAAGTCCTGCCAGTCGATCCTCGACCTGGCGCGGGCTCACGGCGTCGCAGCGCCGATCACCGAGCACGTCGTGAAGGTCGTCGTCGACGGCATGACGGTGTTGGACATGCTGACCTCGCTGCTGGCCAGCGACCCAAAGCACGAACAAGACGCGGATGTCTGAGGTCCCGCACAACCTCCCAGTCCTCCAGCCGGCAGTCGGCGGCGGGAGTGAAGGCACGCGGGCCGTTCATGCACCGCGCCCCGACTTCAGCCAGGTGCGCGCGCTCGGTCTTGCGACCTACCGGACAACTGCGTTCGAGTTCGACACCGCACAGGACTACGCCGACGTCCTGAGCGATCGCGCCGCCGGCTACACCTACAGCCGCATCGACAACCCCACGGCTGACGCATTCGCACTCGGCTTCGCCGCCCTCGAAGCCCACGGTCTCGACCGGCCGGTAGCGACCCAGCCGTTCGCTTCCGGGATGGCTGCCATCTCGACGGTGCTGCTCGCGTTGTGTAGCACTGGGTCGCACGTCGTCGCGCCGGCGGCGGTCTACGGCGGGACGTACGGCGTGATCGAGCACCTCTTGCGCCGATTCGGAGTCGACGCGACATTCGTCGACGTCACCGACACCGGTGCGGTCGGCGCGGCGATTCGCGACACCACCGCACTGGTGTGGACCGAGACGATCGCCAACCCGACGACTGCCGTCGCGGACCTGCCAGCTCTCGCCGCGGTGTGCCGCGACGCCGGCATTCCGTTGTGTGTCGACTCGACGTTTGCTCCGCCTCCGGTCTGCCGGCCGCTTGCCTGGGGGGCGGACCTGGTCGTCCACTCAGCGACGAAGTACATCGGCGGCCACTCGGACGTGACCGGTGGTGTTGTCGTCGGCGATGTCGAGCGGGTTGCTGCAGTACGCAGGGCTCGAATCGATCTCGGCGGCAGCCTCGCGCCGGATGAGGCCTTCCTGTTGCACCGCGGTCTCGCGACGCTGCCACTTCGGGTTGTCAGGCACTGCGCGACGGCGGCCGCCGTCGCAGCCGCGATCGCTGACCACGCCGGCGTCGAGCGCGTCGACTACCCGGGTCTGCCCATGCATCCGCAACACGACCTCGCTACCAAGCTCTTCGAGTCGGGTCCCGACGGCACGCGCTACGGCGCGATCGTCACGATCACGCCGAAGGGTGGGCGCCAGGCCGGCTTCGATTTCGCTGACCGACTGCGGGTCGCGCAGGTCGCGACCAGCCTCGGCGGGGTGCATTCCGTCGTGAGTCACGTGGCCTCCACCACCCATCGGCAGTTCGACGACGCCGCTCTCGCCGCGGCAGGGATCGCACCCGGCGCCGTTCGGTTCTCCATCGGTCTGGAGGACCCCGAGGACCTGATTGCGGACGTCCAGCAGGCCTTGAGCTGACGAATCCCCGTCTGGTCAGTCGCTTGTCGGAACCGGACTTCTGACACTCGCGGCTCTAGAGTCACTCCTGTGACTCGCCTTCCCCTGCGGGCCTCGTCAGTGGCCGCTGCGCTGATCGGCGCGCTCTGCGCGACGGGCGTCGCAGCGCCCGCATCCGCCTCACCCGGTGGCAGGGTGTCGCACGGTGGCGGGCCTTCCGCGGGCCAGGTCGCGGCGAGCAAGGAGACGGTTGCCGAGCGCGAGCAGCAGGTGGAGCACGCCGCCGCCGCTCTCCAGCGCGGCCAGGCGAAGTTCCAGCGGCTCAGCGATGCCGCCGAGGGGATCGTCGAGGCCTACGACGAGGCCGAGGCGAAGCTGGCGACCGCGCAGCGCGCCGCGACCACCGCCGAGGGCGTGCTCGCAATCGCCGACGCGCAGGTCGCCAAGGGTCAGCGGTCGGTCGCGCACTTCGCCCGCGCGGCGTACGAGTCCGGCGGACTCTCTTCGATCGAAGCGGTGCTCTCGCCGGGGGGCACTCGGGCGCTCGTCGGCCGAGTGGCCGCTCTCGACGCGATCTCGCTCAGTCAGCACCGCACACTGTCGCGTCTCGACGCAGCGTCGATCTACCAAGGCGTGGTAGCCCGGCAGGCCGAGGGTGTGGCCGACCAGGCCCGCCAGGCCGCCACCGCCGCCGCACAGGCCAAGACGGCTGCCGAGACGTCGGTGGCCGCTCAGCAGCAGCTGCTCACCTCGCTTCATCGCAGGAAGGCACATCTCGCTACCCTGCTGTCCGATGCGCAGGCAACCGCGTCGAAGCTCGAGAGCGAGCGATTGGCGGCGCTCGCCGCGCCGCCGGCGCCGTCCGCGTCAGCACCCCCGTCGAGCGGATCGAGTCCCTACGCCGGCGAGACCGGTGACCTCAGCGACACGATCTCGGCTGCCACGGGCGCCGCGGCTGTGCAGGAGGCCGAAGCCCAGATCGGCAAGCCGTACGTGTGGGGCGGAGCCGGACCGGACAACTTCGACTGCTCGGGCCTCGTCATGTGGTCCTACGACCAGGTGGGCGTTCACCTTCAGCACTGGACCGGCTTCCAGTGGGAAGAAGGCGCCCACGTCGCGGTCGCCAACCTGCGGCCAGGCGACCTGCTGTTCTTCGCCTACAACACATCAGATCCCAACACCATCCATCATGTGGGCATGTACATCGGCAACGGTGAGATGGTGCAAGCGCCCGAAACCGGCGAGAACGTCGAGATCACGAGCGACGCGCGCCCGGACTTCATTGGCGCGATCCGGCCCTATCAGCAGTGAGCCATCGCCTGCGGGTAGCTGTCATCTTCGGGGGACGCAGCAGCGAGCACGCAGTGTCCTGTGTGACCGCCGGAAGTGTGCTCGGCGCGCTCGACCCTGAGCGCTACGACGTCGTCCCGGTAGGGATTACGACGGGCGGGCGCTGGGTGATCGCGGATACCTCCGCTTTGGAGATGCAGGGCCGCGAGCTGCCCTCGGTCGCGGCGGATGGCCAGTCGGTCGCCATCCCGGGTGACCCCACAGCCTTGCCTGACGCACTCGGTGGGCAGATCGACGTGGCCTTTCCGCTGCTCCACGGACCGTACGGCGAGGACGGCACGCTGCAGGGCCTGCTCGAACTCGCCGGAATCCCGTACGTCGGGTCTGGCGTCTTCGCCTCGGCTGCGGCGATGGACAAGGCGCACATGAAGCGGTTCCTGAGCGCCGCGGGACTGCCGGTGCCGGGATATGTCATCGCGCGAGAGGGCCGATCTGTCCCCGCGGAGGTCGCCGACCTGGACTGGCCGGTCTTCGTCAAGCCGGCCCGGGGCGGCTCCAGCATCGGGATCTCCCGTGTCACCGACCCGTCCGGACTCGATGCCGCGCTTACGGAGTCATTCCGGCACGACCCCAAGGTGCTCATCGAGTCAGGCATCACGGGTCGAGAGATCGAGTGTGGCGTCCTTGCAGGCGTTGACGGCGCCTCGCCGGATGCCTCCCTGCCGGCGGAGATCCGGCTCGCTGCCGGCGTCGACTTCTACGACTTCGACGCGAAATACATGCCGGACTCCGGGACCGACTTCGATATTCCCCCGGACCTCTCGACCGCGGTCATCGCCGACGTGCAGCGAGCCGCGGTCGCGGCCTTCGAAGCGCTCGACTGCGAAGGTCTCGCGCGTGTCGACTTCTTCCTCGTCGACGGAGACCGGCTGCTCGTCAACGAGGTCAACACGATGCCGGGCTTCACGCCGGTGTCGATGTTCCCGCGAATGTGGGCGGCCAGCGGCGTGAGCTATCCCGAGCTCGTCGCCCGGTTGATCGACGACGCGATCCGCCGGGGTACGGGCCTGCGTTAGTCGAGCGTGGTTTTCAACGGACTGGCCAGCGCGGTCAGGAAGGCCGCGCCCTGCTGATAGCTCTTGGGGACGATCAGCGCGACGTAGATGCGGTTCGCCGACAACGGGGTCGGCCGCACGGCCGTCCAGATGGCGTCGTCCTTGCCGACTTGCTCATACCACTGCACGTTGTCGACCGACAGCGTGGAGGACGAGTCGGGGCTGTAGCCGGATGGCTTCGCCACCCCGCAGCTCAGCGTCACGGGAGGCGAGCCCCAGGCGTGCGTTAGGGATGATCGGGGCTTCGTCGGGCGCACCTTCAGCCCGCCGAGCGAGTCCGGAAGTGCGGTGCCGAGTCGATCGCAGCTCTCGACGACGAGGCCGCTCGGAGACGGCGGATCGATCGAGACCGCCGCCGCGTTGCACGCGCTCGCACCGAGCACGACGGCGGCGCAGGCCGCGAGCTGACGCGCTCTCAGGAGTCGGGCCCTACAAGTGGACGACGGGGCAGGTGAGCGTGCGGGTGATGCCCGGCACCGCCTGCACCTTCGCGACGACCAGCTTGCCGAGCTCGTCCATGTCGCCGGCCTCACTGCGAACGATCACGTCGTACGGTCCCGTGACGTCTTCCGACTGGGTGACGCCCCCGATCTTCGCGATCTCCGCGGCGACCGCGGCAGCCTTGCCGACCTCGGTCTGGATGAGGATGTACGCCTGGACAGTCACGGCACGACCGTACCCGACCTGAAAGGGGAGTCGTCATCTCGGTTTCCGGCACACCTACCGGCTCGGTCGGCAGTGCGGGCGAGTTCGGTCTGATCGATCGGGTCGTCCAGCGGCTGCGCCAAGGCTCCGGCGTGCTGCTCGGTCCGGGAGATGACGCGGCAGTGGTGGCAGCGCCCGACGGTCGCATCGTGACGACGGTGGATGTCCTGGTAGAGGGCCGGCACTTCCGGCGCGATTGGTCGAGCGGGTACGACGTCGGCCGGCGCGCAGCGGCCGCGAGCCTCGCTGACATCGTCGCGATGGGCGCACGGCCGACCGCGCTCGTGGTCGCGCTGTCGGCGCCTGCTGACCTCGACGCGGAGTGGGCCGAGGCGCTCGCCGACGGCCTGCAGGACGAGGCGGACCGCGTCGGTGCATCGATCGTCGGTGGCGACGTCAGCGCAGCTGACGCCGTGGCGGTGGCGGTTACCGCCCTCGGTGACCTGGAGGGCCGTACCCCCGTCACCCGGGCAGGCGCGGTGGCTGGTCACCGGGTCGTCGTTTTCGGCCGACTCGGCTGGGCCGCTGCCGGGTTGGCGATGCTCGAGGTCGGCCGGCTCGACCATCCGCTTGCCGACGCTCATCGGCGGCCACGTGTCGCCTATGACGAGACGCTCGCCGCCGCACGTTCGGGGCTGCTTACTTCGCTGATCGACATCTCCGACGGACTGGTCGCCGATCTTGGCCATGTTGCGGCAGCTTCTGGCGTGCGGATCGAGCTGACCGCCTCGGCGCTCCCGCTGGCATCAGAGGTTGCCGACGCCGCAGCGGCACTGGGCACCGACCCGCTCGAGTGGGTGACGACTGGCGGTGACGATCACGCCCTCGTCGCAACGGTGCGCGACGGATGTCCTGCCGGTGCGCTGGTGATCGGCACCGTCTCTGCAGGCGATTCGGGAGTCGTGTTCACCGATCGCGCAACACCAGAGCGCGGCGGCCACGAGCACTTCTCCTAATCTCACGACGTGCCTTCCGCTCCGCCTCGTGTGCTGGCGATCGCTGGATCGGACTCCGGCGGCGGCGCGGGAATCCAGGCCGATCTCAAGACCATGCTCGCCCTTGGGGTATATGGGATGTCAGTAGTGACGGCGGTGACCGCGCAGGACTCCACCGGTGTGCACGGCTACTGGGAGCTACCGGTCGAGGCGGTCCGCGCCCAGCTCGACGCGGTCATCGGGGACATCGGGGTCGACGCCGTCAAGACCGGGATGCTCGCGTCTGCAGCGCTCGTCGAGGTGACCGCCGAGCGGTTGCACGATGTCGCCGCACCGCTCGTGGTCGACCCGGTCTGTGTGTCGAAGCACGGCGATGCCCTCTTGGTGGAGCCGGCTGTCGCGGCCATAGTCAGCCTGCTGCTGCCGCTCGCCACCGTCGTGACGCCGAATCTCCCGGAGGTCGAGCGGCTCACCGGCCTGGTGGTCGAGGATCGCGACGGTCAGCGTCGCGCCGCGGACGCCCTGCTCTCGCTCGGGTCAACCTGGGTGCTGATCAAGGGCGGCCATCTGCCTGGGGGCGACGCCGTCGATCTGCTCACCGACGGCGACACGACGCTGGAGCTCTCCACCGAGCGGCTGGACACAGTGCACACCCATGGGACCGGCTGCACGCTTGCCTCGGCGATCGCCTCCTACCTGGCGCTCGGTCGCGACGTCCCGTCAGCGGTAGCTGCCGCGAAGGCATACGTGACCGGCGCAATCGCGGCTGGCTTCCCACTCGGTGCCGGGATCGGCCCGGTCGACCATGGCTGGCAATACCGGTGACGACGCTCGAGCTCCGTGAGGACTCATATGACTCGCCCGTGGCGCAGGAGCTGATCGCGGGCGTCCAGGCGGAGTACGTCGTTCGCTATGGAGATCCGGACGAGACGCCGGTCGACCCGACCGAGTTCGTGCCGCCGAACGGCTTGTTTCTCGTCGGCTATCTCGACGGCATCGCCGTTGCGACCGGCGCATTCCGCCGCCACGCCGAGAACGCCGTCGAGATCAAGCGGATGTACGTCGTACCCGAGGCGCGTGGAAAGGGCCTGTCGCGGGTGATGTTGGCCGCGCTCGAGCACCGAGCACGGCTCGCCGGTGCCTCGCGCGTCGTGCTCGAGACGGGCAATCTTCAGCCGGAGGCAATCAGCCTCTACGCATCATCCGGTTACGAGCGAATCCCGGGTTTCGGGCACTACGCCTGCGCGCCCGGGTCGATCAGCTTCGCGAAGAAGCTGTAGCGCGAGCTAGCGCGCGACCTTCCCGGCCTTCAGGCAGGATGTGCATACGTTCATGCGCTTGCGGGAACCGCTCACCAGGGCACGCACGTGCTGGATGTTGGGGTTGAAACGACGACGGGTACGCCGGTGCGAGTGCGACACATTCATGCCGAACCCGGGACCCTTGCCGCACACATCACAGACGGAAGCCACGCGAACAGATTAGCCCGACTCGTGAGTCGGACTCAAA
>DATAVE010000075.1:0-10566 GCA_036267875.1 Mycobacteriales bacterium | reverse complement strand
GGCGAGCATCCGGGCCGTGTTCGGGGTGACGGCCACACCTTCGAGGAAGGCGTAGCAGGTGTCGCCGGCTTCCAGCTGTGCGATCAGGTCGGACAGGTGCGTGAGGACCGTGACCTGGGTGGGTTCGCCGGCGGTTTCGGGCAGCTGCCCGGCGTTCATGGCGAGGGTGGCGAGCTCGACGAGTGCGTCGGCGTTGCGCTTCGGTGGGGTGCGCTCATCCACCTCGCCTGCCTTGAGCGCGAGCGGGTAGAGGGCTTTGCGCAGGATCGCGGCGCCGACCCGGTCGAGCATCCCGTCGACGCGGACCATCTCATCGATGGTGTCGGTGAAGTTGAGGTAGCGGCCTTCGCGGCGGCGTACTGCGCGTTCCTCGGCGGTCTCGTTCAGGCACAGCCGGTCGGTGAGCTCACGCAGCCCGCGGGCCATCAGCGTGGGGTCGGCGTAGCGGGCGAGGTCGAGGAGCTCCTTCTCCGCGGTGTCGCGCGCTTCCGCGGTGCGCAGCTTCGGCAGGAACCCGACGATCAGCTTCGCCTGGTCCTGGGTCGCCGCTCCGGCGAGCATCGCCTCCACGATCGCGGGGCGGGTCGGGTAGCTGCGCGCGACCTGCATCCGCCCGGCGGCTTCGGCTTGGGAGAGCTGCTGGTCCTCGACCAGCCACGCCCGGGTGGAGCGGCCGCACTCTGAGGTGGTGGCGTCGCGGGTGTCCATGACTTGCAGGCGACGGGCGAGCACCCCGTCGACCCGGCGGCGCAGTGTCAGCAGCGCCTCGGTGGACGCGACGAGCAGCGAGTCCGGCAGCGAGTGCGGGTCCTGGGCGACCAGCTCCACCACGTCCTCAACGATGACTTGCGTCGCGTGGTCGAGCACCTGCACTCCTAGATCGAACGTATGTTCGAATAGTACCGCCGCGGCACGACAAGATCAAGCGAAAAACCGTTGCAATACAAGGAAAAATTATCCACAGGCGTGCATCCTGGGAGGATGCGTTCCTCGCGCTATCTGTCGGTCGCCCTGCTGGTCCTCGCCTGCGGCTGCGTCAGCAAGACAGTCGACAACGCCGGTGAGTTTGTGGGACCGGCAAGCGGCCGGGTGATTGCTGGTCATGACAACTGTTTGCGGGCCGCGGGCTTCGCTGGCGCCAGCATCTACGGCGACTCGGCTGACACGCCATATGGGCGGTGGGCGGTCTGTTTCGAGAAATCCATCGGTACGGCCGCAGAGTGTGTGCGAGTTGGATCGAATACCCCCGGCGTGCAGGTAGGTGAGGAGCTGCGGTTCCCGGTTGACGGCGTGACTCAGCTTCCGCCAGCCGCTTGTGCGGCGCCGAAGAAGAAAGCCCGTTAGATAGCGCGGTAGTCGAGGCGCGACATTCGCGGCCCGCGGCGTTCACGACGTGCCCCGGGCGTCAGTTCCAGCAACCTCACCAAGCGATACCGATGTGGTCGCCACGGTTCGAGGAATGCTTCACATTCCTCGTGGGGGACAGGTGTGCCGTCGCCGAGCGCTTCGCCGAGCAGTGCCGGTAGGTGGTAGTCGCCGATGGGTGGGGCATCGGCGTCACCGAGTGCACTGTGTCCGACCTCGGCAGCAGTCCACACTCCGACGCCCGGCAGCGCTGTGAGCATTCGATAGACCTCGGCGGGCTCGGATGTGCGGGCGGCGGTTTCGAGCCTTCCGGCGTACGACGCGGCGAGCGCGATCGTGCTCGCCTTTCGCTGTTCGATCCCGGCTTGGTGCCAGTCCCAGGTCGGGATCTCCTGCCAGATCTCCGGAGTTGGTGCGAGGCGCATGCCGGCAGGCGCTGGTCCGGGTGGAACGTCGCCGAACTTGGTGACGATCCGGCGCCAGGCCGCGAACGCGTCGAGGCCGACGATTCGCTGTTCGAGCACGGCGGGCACGAGCGACTCGAGCACCCGACCGGTACGAGGGATCCGCAATCCGCGAAGCCGGGCGTGTGCCCGTTGCGCGATCTCGACCCTCGGGTCGAACGACTCGGGGTCATCACCGCTGCCGAGCAGCTCGGGCAGGTGGGCGAGCAGCTCGTCGGCGCCCGGGCCCCACGCCTGCGCCGTGACCTGCCGAACGGTGTCCTGACGGATCCGGTATGTGACCGGTCCGCTGTCGAGGCGGCTGGTTCGCCAGACCGCGCCGTCGACATCGCGCCGATGACAGGGATCACCGGCACCGTGTTGCAGCACGCCCAGCGTCAACCCGACCGAGATCGGGAAGCCCGGCTTCCAGGTGCGCAACCGCTAGTCGGACGAGCTGTAGGGGTTGTCGGACTTCTTCCCGGCCTGGCCGTAGTCGTTGAACGGCTTGTCGCGCTCCTTGAGAGAGTCCGACAGCTTGCCTTCGACCATCGCGCGCAAGTATTCCTTCGAGGATCGCTGGTGCAGGCCGAGCGCGGTGAGCTCGGAGCCGTAGCGGATCGCTGTGCGCATGCCCATGACGTCCATTGCGCGGTGCACGGTGCGCTTGTTGATCTGGAGCAGGTCAGCCGGGATCTTCGCCATCCGCTGTGCCATCTCGAGGGTCTTGGTCTCGAGCTCGTCAGCGGGAAAGGCGCGGGTCGCCCAGCCGAGCTGCGCGGCCTCGGTGCCGGTCATCGAGTCGCCGGTCAGCATCTGCTCCATAGCGGCGCGCATGCCCATGAGCCACGGGTGGTACTGCATGTCCGAGGTGCTCATCGTGCGGATCGCCGGGTAGCCGATCGTCGCGTCCTCCGCGACGTAGACGACGTCACATCCGGTCGCGAGCTCGCTGCCACCGGCCAGGCAATAGCCGTGGACCTGTGCGATGACTGGCTTCGCGAGGTCCCAGATCTCGAACCAGCCCGCGACGACGTTGCGCGGCCATTGCCCGTCACCGCCGGCGGTGTGCCACGGGAAGGGGTCGCCCTTCTTCGGGGTGAGGTCGTAGCCTGCCGAGAATGCCGGGCCCGCGCCGCGAATGATCATGACTCGTACGGCGGGGTCGGAGTCACCTTCGTAGAGCGCGTCGAGCAGCTGGCGGCGCAGTGAGTTGGACAGCGCGTTGCGCTTCTCGGGTCGGTTCAGGGTGATCCGGCGGATCCCCTCGACCGGCTCATCGACGACTACCAGCTGTTCGTCAGTCATGCCGCCCATCTTGGCCCAACTACGACTCTGATTGGTCCAGCAATAGTGCGACCGGAAGGTCGGCAAGGACGTCGCCAACTAGTAGCTCGCCTCGATGCTCATGTCGCTTGCCGGTGAGTACGTCGACGAGCACCGGGCGGTCGGGCGCCGGAATCCGGATCGCGGTCCCACTCCATGTCGCCGTTCCGACCGGAAACCGGCCAGGCTCGACCAGAGTGCGGTTGAGTCGCGGCACGACCACGACCGCTGTCCCGGCGGTGTGGAGCCGTGCGAAGGCGACGACGTGATCAGCAGCAGGTCCGGTCGTTTCGAGCGCCAGATACTCGCCCATCCCAAAGACCTCGGGGTGCTCCCGGCGGGCATGCAACGCCTCCCGCATCGCCGTTTGCTTGACCCGTCCGTCCGGCCAGGTGGCAAGCAGGTCAGCGATCGGCATCCCACCGATCGAGGCGCGGGCGTCGCGATGCAGGCTCAGGTCGAGCGGCCGCCGGTTGTCCGGATCGACGAGAGCGAGCTGCCAGAGGTCATCGCCCTGGTAGACGTCGGGCACCCCAGGCGCTGCGATCCGCAACAACGCGGCGGATAGCGAGTTAGCGGCTGCCGCAGTTGCGATGTCGTCGACTATCTCGGTGAGAACGGCGCGGGCTGCGTCATCGGTGAGGAGCCGGGTGGCGAACTCCGTGAGTGACTGCTCGTACACCGGGTCCGGTTCGATCCAGTTGGTGTGACGCTTCGCCTCGCGCGCGGCCTTCACCAGATGCTCGCTGATTCGCCGCGCGAAGTCCGTGTCCGTCACACCAGCGGTCGGCCAGAGGCCGACGGTTGTCTCGTACGCGTACCGACGGTCGGCGGCATCCGGAAGCCTGCCGCCTTCCGCGGACAGCAGGCTCTCGAGCTCGCCAACGGCGGTCAGCCACTGGGGAGCGATCTCGGTGAGGACGGCGAGCCGGCAGCGCACGTCCTGGCTGCGCTTGCTGTCGTGCGTCGACGCGGCACTCAACCCGCCTGGCCAGTGGCGAGCACGATCATCGAGAAAGTGATGCAACTCGGCAACGGAGGTAGCAGGTCGGTCAGGATCGGTGCCGACGTCGACGCCGACGAGTGCCGTGCCCGCGGCGTACAGCGAGGTGTCCTCCACCCCCTTCGCTACGACCGGCGCCGTCAGTTGCTGCCACGAGCCGACCGCATCCCAACCGGCCGAACCTGGATTGATCGGTCCGCGCAACACCTCGAGCACCCGGTCGAGCGTGCTCTGCTCGGTCGGCTCGAGAAACGGCACGGCGGCTGCCGCAGCCTCAGCGAGGCGATGACGGTCCGCCTTCGACAGCTGGTCGCCGGGACGCCGATACGTGCGATAGACCCCGACATTGGTGGTGAGCTCCTCGACTGCGACCGATGTCTCGGCGAGCGACGGTCGCGGCGGTTCGATCGCCCGGTTGAGCCGCCGGGTCACGACCCCGAGCGAGGCATGGAAGAGCGTCTCCAGCGCGAGGTGCTTGTTGTCGACCGAGCGTTCGGCGAAGGACCTCTCGTCGCCCGTCGCCTTTGCGATCTCTGTGGTGATCTGCTCGGCACCGGATGGGTCGACGAACAGTCCGGTGATCGTCGTGGCGAACTCATAGCCCGTCGTTCCGTTCACCGGCCAACGCGGGAGGGGCTCATCGCGCTCGAGGATCTTCTCGACAACGATCGCGGGCTGTCCCGACCATCCCTCGGCTGCGGCGGTCAGTCCGGCGCGAAGCGACGACAGGTACGCCGAGGGATCGCGCAGCCCGTCCACGTGGTCGACCCGGAACCCCGCAACTCGCGGATCCCGGGCGAGCTCGAAGACCAGCGAGTGAGTGGCGGCGAAGACCCGCGCGTCCTCCTGCCGGACGCCGATCAGGTCGTTGATGTCGAAGAACCGGCGGTAGTTGACCAGTCGCGATGCGTCGCGCCAGTTGACCAGCCGGTAGTGCTGCCCCGCGAGCACCAGCTCGAGCTGACGACGCCCTGCCGGATCGAGGGCACTCCTGCTCGCGGCAAGCTCGGCGACGATGTCCTCGTTGCCACTCGGATCGATCGGCAACACCTGGTCCCGGTAGGCCAACACATACTCCGCGCCGGAGTCGCGCCGAAGCCGGATCGCGTCTGCGTCGAGCGCGTCAGCCAGCGAGGTATCCAGGAGCGGCAGGACGATCGTGTTGTCCGCGCTCTCCCACGCGACGTCGAAGAATGAGCCGTACCGAGACCGGCGGCCGTGTCGCAGTACGTCGGCGAACATCGAGTTCTCGACCGTTGCCGCCATGTGGTTCGGCACGATGTCGATGAGCAGCCGCATCGAGTGCGCGTCGAGCGTCTGCAGCAGTCCGGCCAGGCCCTCGGCTCCGCCGAGTGCAGGGTCGACGATCGTCGGGTCGACGACGTCGTACCCATGCGTGCTGCCAGCGCGCGCGCGAGTGATCGGCGACACGTAGAGCGTCTCGATGCCGAGATCGGCAAGGAACGGAACCGTCGCCGAGGCGCCCGCGAATCCGACGCCGTTCAGCTGTAAGCGGTACGTCGATCCGAGCGCTCGTGGGGGGCTCGCGGACATGTTCACTGGCCTCAGGCGACCGGGTTCTCGTCATGGCGCAACAGCATCGTCGAGTGGCCTGCGAGGTTCACGGCGGCAGTGCGTACGACGCGCCGGCCCGGTCGCGCAGTGCTGAACAGCTCTTCCCAGACGCCGGGTCGTTCGAGCTTCGGCAGCGTGTACTTGCGCGGCGAAGGCCCGGCGTTGAGCAGCCAGAACAACGTCTCGCCGACGAGCGCCCGGCCGCGGTCGTCGACCTCGTCGCCGGCCCGGCCGGGCATCAGCATCGCCAGCGTGCGGTTCTGCTGGTCACCCCACTGGGCCTCGGTCATCTCCTGGCCGTCCGGGCGGATCCAGACGACGTCGGGGTCGCCGTTGGTTCCGCCCTCGGACCCCGCGAAGAAGTGGCGCCGCCGAAGTGCGGGGTAGCGCTTCAGGATCGCGATCAGCTCGCGGGTGAAGTCGAACAGTGCCTGAGCCGGCTCATCGATCTCCCAGTTGAGATAGCTCGTCTCGTTGTCCTGGCAGTAGGCGTTGTTGTTGCCGAACTGGCTGCGGCCGATCTCGTCGCCGCCGAGGATCATCCGCACGCCTTGGGAGAACATGACCGTCGCAAGCAGGTTGCGCTTCATCCGCTCGCGCAGATCCTTGATGCCGACCGACTCCGTCTCACCCTCGACGCCCCAGTTCGAGCTGAAGTTCTCGGCGGTGCCGTCCTTGTTCTCCTCGCCGTTCGCCTCGTTGTGCCGATCCGCGTAGGTGACGAGGTCGGTCAGCGTGAAGCCGTCATGGCAGGTGACGAAGTTGACGCTCGCGTACGTCGGTCGGCGACTCGGAGCGAAGATGTCGCTCGAGCCGGCCAGTCGCGACGCGACTTCGGGGACCATCCCCGCGTCGCCCCTCCAGAACTTGCGAATGCTGTCGCGGTACTGGCCGTTCCACTCAGACCAGCCCTGCGGGAACTTGCCGAGCTGGTAGCCGTCGGGCCCGACGTCCCATGGCTCGGCGATCAGCTTGACGGTCGAGAGGATCGGGTCCTGCTTCACGATCTCGAAGAAGGCGCTCGGGGCGCCGTCCTCGTCACCGCGGGCCAGCACCGGCGCGAGGTCGAAGCGGAAGCCGTCGACGTGCATGTCGGTGACCCAGTACCGCAGGCTGTCCATGATCAAGCCCATGGTTCGCGGGTGCACCAGATTGAGGCTGTTTCCAGTGCCGGTGAAGTCCAACATGTAGCGGCGATCATCCGGCGTGAGCCGGTAATACGCCGCGTTGTCGATGCCGCGCAGTGACAGCGTCGGGCCGAGCTGGCTGCCTTCGGCAGTGTGGTTGTAGACGACGTCGAGGATCACCTCGAGTCCGGCGCGGTGCAGCGTCTTGACCATCGACTTGAACTCGTTGACCTGCTGTCCAGCGCCGCCGGCGGTCGCGTAGCCGACGTGCGGTGCCAGAAAGCCGATCGAGTTGTAGCCCCAGAAGTTCGTCAGGCCCTTGTCGATCAGGTCCCGCTCGGAGAGGAACTGGTGGACCGGCATCAGCTCGACGGCGGTGACACCAAGGTTGGTGAGGTGGTCGATGACCGGGTCGTACGCCATCCCGAGATAGGTGCCGCGAAGCTCGTCGGGCACCTGCGGGTGGCGCATCGTCATTGCCTTGACGTGGCATTCGTAGATCACGGTTCGGTGCCAGGGAGTGCGAGGTCGCTGGTCGTCGCCCCAGGAGAACGACTGGTCGATCACGACGCACTTCGGCATGGCGCCGGCAGAGTCGCGATCGTCGCGCGAGAGGTCCGCGTGCGGGTCACCGATCGTGTAGCCGAAGAGGTCGTCGCTCCAGGTGATGTTGTCGGTGACCGCCTTGGCGTAGGGATCGATCAGCAGCTTGGCGGGGTTGAAGCGATGGCCTTCTTCCGGCTCGTACGGCCCGTGAACCCGGTAGCCGTACATCGTGCCGGGGCGCGCGTCCGGAAGGTAGACGTGCCAGACGTCGTCGGTGGCCTCCGGTAGCACGATGACCTCGGATGCCTCGGCTGTGTCAGCTCGGTCGTACAAGCACAGCTCGACGCGCGTCGCGTGCTCCGAGAACAGCGCGAAGTTCACACCCTCGCCGTCCCAAGTCGCACCGAGCGGGTACGGCGATCCAGGCCAGGTCCGCATCATGCCGCGACCCCGTCCAAGGTATGAACGGAGAAGTCGAAGGGTGGCGTGAAGCTGAGCGTCACCGTGACCTCCTCGTCGCCGCGCACGCGACGGATGGTGAGGACATCGCCAGCAATCTCCGTGACGACCTCGGCCGCTGGGTCGCGGAGCAACGGCAGCGTTCGACGAAGCTCGATGAGTCGGCGCACCAGCGCCAGCATCTCCCTACCGTCGGCGGTCTCGCGCCCCTTGCGGTCGAGCTTCGCGGCGAGATAGGTCGACTCGGCAGCGGGGTCGAGCTGGTCGGCGTCGCGGCCGAACTCCGCAGCGCGGCCCTTTCGAACCGCATCGAGCAAGGCCGGGTCACCGTGGTCGACGAAATACGGGAACGGCGTTGTTGCGGCGTACTCCTCGCCCATGAACAGCAGCGGGATGTTGGGGGAGAGCAGCATGGCTGCCACAGCAAGCCGACAGGCGGCCGGATCGAGCAGGCTGCCCAGACGTGCGGCGTCAGCGCGGTTGCCGATCTGGTCGTGGTTCTGCGAGAAGACCACGAGCCGATCCGCGGACACCTCCGGACTCGCCGTGCCGTGACGTCGGCCGCGGAACGCCGAGTGCTGGCCGCGGAAGACGAAGCCGTGCACGTACGCCGCGGCGAGTTGGTCGAGGGGGCCGTAGTCGCGGTAGTAGCCGTCGCGTTCGCCGGTCAGCACGGTGTGCAGCGCATGGTGGAAGTCGTCGCTCCATTGCTGACGGAAGCCCAGTCCGCCCTTCGCGGCAGTAGTCACGACGAATGGGTTGTTGTCACCACTCTCGGCGATCGGCACGAGTTGTCTGCCGAGCTGCATCGACAGCTCAGCAATCGCCGTCGTCGTCTCCCGCAGGAACGGCGATGCGGTCGGGTCGACGATGCCGTGGATCGCATCGAATCGCAGGCCGTCGACGTGGAAGTCGCGTAGCCACATCAGCGCATTGTCACGGAAGTAGCGGCGTACCTCATCCGAGCCTGTCTCGGAGAAGTTCATCGCCGCGCCCCACGGCGTGGCGTAGGTCTCGGTCAGGTATGGCCCGAGGTCGGAGTGCACCGCGCCCTCGGGCCCCAGGTGGTTGTAGACGACGTCGAGGATGACCGAGAGGCCGCGCTGATGACAGACGTCGACGAAGCGCTGGAAGCCGGCGGGACCGCCGTAGCTTTCCTGGGCGGCGTACGGGAAGACCCCGTCGTACCCCCAGTTACGAGTGCCAGGAAACGAGGCGATCGGCATCGGCTCGACCGCGTTGATCCCGAGGCCCGCCAGATCGTCGAGATGCGCGATCGCGGCATCGAAGGTTCCAAGCTCGGTGTACGTGCCGATGTGGAGCTCATAGATGACGAGGTCGCGCGCCGGCACCGCGACGAAGCCGCCGTCCTGCCACACGTGAGCGCTGGGATCGAAGCCTTGCGAGGGACCGTGCACTCCATCGGGCTGGCGGCGCGAAGCAGGGTCGGCGAGCGCCTGACCGTCGTCGAGCACGAAGCGGTAGCGAGGCTCGCTGCCCAAACCGCGGACGACACCGGAGTGATAGCCGCGAGGGCTGGCATCCAGGCCGTCCTCGCGCCCGTCGTCGGGGTCCTCGATCCGGACGGTCACGTGCTTGCTCAGCGGAGCCCACACCGTGAAGCGCCACTCGTCGTCGCCGACGCGGACCGCGCCTAAAGGAAAGCAGCACTCCGTGTCGTCAGCCGGGGTCACCCAGACGCCTTGAAGGCGACGATGCCGAGTGGCGGCAGTGTGACCTCGACGCGGAACGGCAGGCCACCCCACTCTTCCTCGACCGCGGTGACCTGGCCGAGGTTGCCGACGCCGCTTCCACCGTAGGACTCGGCGTCGCTGTTCAGCAGCTCCTGCCAAGAACCACCGCTCGGTACGCCGAGGGTGTAGTGCTCGCGGGGGATCGGCGTCAGGTTGAGTGCGACGAGAACGGCGTCACCTGAGCGCGAGAATCGCAGGTAGCTGGCTGTGCTGTTGTCGGCGTCGTCGTGACGCAGCCAGCGGAATCCTTCGGCCTCACAGTCCAGCTCGTGCAGTGCAGGCTCGGCTCGGTAGAGCCGGTTCAGGTCACTGACCCAGCGCAGCATTCCGGCATGAGCGGGCTCGGCGAGCAGGTTCCAGTCGAGCGAGCTCTCATGAGCCCACTCGCGCACCTGCCCGAACTCTCCGCCCATGAACAGCAGCTTTTTGCCCGGGTCGGTGAACTGGTAGCCGAGCAACAGCCGCAGGTTGGCGAAGCGCTGCCACTCGTCCCCCGGCATCTTCGTGAGGAGCGAGCCCTTGCCATGCGTGACCTCGTCATGGGAAAGCGGCAGTGTGTAGTTCTCGGTGAACGCGTAGACCGCCCGGAACGTGAGCTGCCCGTGATGGTGACGGCGGTGGATCGGGTCACGCTCGAGGTACTCCAGCGTGTCGTGCATCCAGCCCATGTCCCACTTCATGCCGAACCCGAGCCCGCCCGCGTCGACCGGCCGTGACACCGACGGCCAGGCAGTCGACTCCTCGGCGATCATCTGTACGTCGGGGTGGTCGGCGTAGACGCCGGTGTTCAGCGCCTTGAGGAAGTCGACTGCCTCGAGGTTCTCCCGGCCGCCGAACTTGTTCGGCAGCCACTCGCCGGGTTGCCGCGAGTAGTCGCGATAGAGCATCGACGCCACGGCGTCCACGCGCAGTCCGTCGGCGTGGTAGGTCCTCAGCCAGTGGTCGGCCGACGACGCGAGGAACGAGCG
>DATAVE010000074.1:0-6779 GCA_036267875.1 Mycobacteriales bacterium | reverse complement strand
CACGCCCAAGGGCGAGACCGAGCTCACCCCTGAGGAGCGACTGCTCCGCGCGATCTTCGGTGAGAAGGCGCGCGAAGTGCGTGACACCTCGCTCAAGGTCCCGCACGGCGAGTCCGGCAAGGTCATCGGCGTCCGCGTGTTCAACCGCGAGGACGGCGACGAGCTGCCGCCGGGTGTCAACGAGCTGGTCCGGGTGTACGTCGCCCAGAAGCGCAAGATCACCGATGGTGACAAGCTCGCGGGCCGTCACGGCAACAAGGGCGTCATCTCCAAGATCCTGCCGGTCGAGGACATGCCGTTCCTCGAGGACGGCACGCCCGTCGACATCGTGCTGAACCCGCTCGGTGTGCCCGGCCGGATGAACGTCGGCCAGGTGCTCGAGACCCACCTCGGGTGGATCGCGAAGACCGGCTGGCAGATCGACGGCACCAAGGAGCCGTGGCAGAAGCGGCTCGCCGAGATCGGTGCGGACTCCTCGGAGCCCGGCACCAACCTCGCGACGCCGGTCTTCGACGGCGCACACGAGGACGAGATCTCGGGGCTGCTCGCCTCGACGCTGGTCAACCGCGACGGCGACCGGATGGTCGGCGGCGACGGCAAGGCGCAGCTGTTCGACGGCCGCACCGGTGAGCCGATCCGCCAGCACATCTCGGTCGGCTACATCTACATCCTGAAGCTGCTGCACCTGGTCGACGACAAGATCCACGCCCGCTCGACCGGCCCGTACTCCATGATCACGCAGCAGCCGCTGGGTGGTAAGGCGCAGTTCGGTGGCCAGCGCTTCGGTGAGATGGAGGTCTGGGCACTCGAGGCCTACGGCGCGGCGTACGCGTTGCAGGAGCTGCTCACCATCAAGTCTGACGACGTCCTGGGCCGGGTCAAGGTCTACGAGGCGATCGTCAAGGGCGAGAACATCCCCGAGCCCGGAATCCCCGAGTCGTTCAAGGTGCTCATCAAGGAGATGCAGTCGCTGTGCCTCAACGTCGAGGTGCTCTCCAGCGACGGCATGCAGATCGAGATGCGCGAGACCGACGAGGACGTCTTCCGGGCGGCGGAGGAGCTGGGTATCGACCTGAGCCGGCGCGAGCCGAGCTCTGTCGAGGAGGTCTAGGGACGCCCGCGCGTCAACGTCCCTAGCCGTTTTTCAGTAGAGAGAAGGAACACCTTGCTCGACGTCAACTTCTTCGACGAGCTACGCATCGGTCTGGCCACCGCCGACGACATCCGGTTGTGGTCGCACGGTGAGGTCAAGAAGCCCGAGACGATCAACTACCGCACGCTCAAGCCGGAGAAGGATGGCTTGTTCTGCGAGAAGATCTTCGGTCCTACGCGGGACTGGGAGTGCTACTGCGGCAAGTACAAGCGGGTGCGCTTCAAGGGCATCATCTGTGAGCGCTGCGGCGTCGAGGTCACTCGCGCCAAGGTGCGTCGTGAGCGGATGGGCCACATCGAGCTCGCCGCTCCGGTCACCCACATCTGGTACTTCAAGGGTGTCCCGAGCCGGCTCGGTTACCTGCTCGACCTCGCCCCGAAGGATCTCGAGAAGATCATCTACTTCGCGGGCTACCTGGTCACCCAGGTCGACGCCGACGCGCGTCACCGTGACCTCGCGAGCGTCGAGGCGCAGTTCTCGGTCGAGAAGTCGCGCATCACCGACAAGATGAACTCCGACATCGACACGCGGATGAAGAAGCAAGAAGGCGACATCGCGCAGCTCGAGGCCGAGGGCGCGAAGGCCGACGCCCGCCGCAAGGTGCGCGACTCCGCCGACCGCGAGGTCAAGCAGATCCGGACCCGTGCCGAGCGTGCCGTCGACGAGCTCGACGCCGTACTGGACGCGTTCAAGAGCCTTGCCGTGAAGCAGCTGATCACCGACGAGCGGGTCTTCCGCGAGCTTCGTGACCGCTTCGCGAAGGGCTCCAAGGCCGAGGACGGCACCTGGCGCGTCGTGCCCGGCACGTTGGGCGAGTACTTCGAGGCCGGCATGGGCGCCGAGTCGCTGAAGAAGCTGCTCGAGTCCTTCGACCTCGAGGCCGAGGCCGAGAGCCTGCGCGAGACGATCCGCACCGGCAAGGGCCAGAAGAAGGCTCGTGCGCTCAAGCGGCTCAAGGTCGTCAGCGCGTTCCTCAACACGCGCAACTCGCCGATGGGCATGGTGCTCGACTGCGTCCCGGTCATCCCGCCGGACCTGCGCCCGATGGTGCAGCTCGACGGTGGCCGGTTCGCGACGAGCGACCTCAACGACCTCTACCGCCGCGTCATCAACCGCAACAACCGGTTGAAGCGACTGCTCGACCTCGGCGCGCCCGAGATCATCGTCAACAACGAGAAGCGGATGCTGCAGGAGGCCGTCGACGCACTGTTCGACAACGGTCGCCGCGGGCGTCCTGTCACCGGCCCGGGCAACCGGCCGTTGAAGTCGCTGTCCGACATGCTCAAGGGCAAGCAGGGACGCTTCCGGCAGAACCTGCTCGGCAAGCGCGTCGACTACTCGGGCCGTTCGGTCATCGTCGTCGGTCCGCAGCTGCGGCTGCACCAGTGCGGCCTGCCGAAGCAGATGGCGCTGGAGCTGTTCAAGCCGTTCGTCATGAAGCGGCTGGTCGACCTCAACCACGCGCAGAACATCAAGTCTGCCAAGCGCATGGTGGAGCGGGCGACCGGCGGTACGGCGCGTTACGCGATGGTGTGGGACGTCCTCGAGGAGGTCATCACCGAACACCCCGTGCTGCTCAACCGCGCGCCGACGCTTCACCGTCTGGGCATCCAGGCTTTCGAGCCGCAGTTGGTCGAGGGCAAGGCCATCCAGATTCACCCGCTGGTCTGCACCGCGTTCAACGCCGACTTCGACGGCGACCAGATGGCGGTGCACCTGCCGCTGTCGGCCGAGGCCCAGGCCGAGGCCCGGATCCTCATGCTGTCGTCGAACAACATCCTGTCGCCGGCACATGGTCGACCGATCACGTCGCCGACCCAGGACATGGTCCTTGGCATCTACTACCTCACGCTGTTGCGTGATGGTGAGCCGGGCGAGGGCCGGACCTTCGGCTCGGTGGCCGAGGCGATCATGGCTTACGACACCGGCGAGCTCGGTCTGCAGGCGAAGGTCAGGATCCGCGTCGAAGACCTGCCGATGTCGCGTTCCGAGGGCTCGACCGGGCCTGAGGTGCTGCGGGGCGTCGACGCCGACACCCGGCCGTACGTCGCTCCCGAGGGTTGGGAGCTCGGTCAGCCGGTGCTGGTCGAGACGACTCTCGGTCGCGCGCTGTTCAACGAGGCGCTGCCGATCGACTACCCGTTCGTCGACTACGAGGTACGCAAGGCGCAGCTCGGCGAGATCGTCAACGACCTGGCGGAGCGCTATCCCAAGGTCCAGGTTGCCGCCACCCTCGACGCGCTCAAGGAGGCCGGCTTCCACTGGGCCACCCGCGCGGGCGTGACGATCGCGATCTCCGACGTCGTCACTCCGCCGGCCAAGGCCGAGATCCTCGGTCGTTACGAGGAGCAGGCGGAGAAGGTCCAGAAGCAGTACGAGCGCGGTGTGATCACCGATGACGAGCGTCGTCAGGAGCTCATCGAGATCTGGACCCGCGCGACCACCGAGGTTGCCGCGAAGATGCGGGAGAACTTCCCGAAGGACAACCCGATCCAGATGATGGTCGGCTCGGGCGCCCGAGGAAACATGCTTCAGGTCCAGCAGATCGCCGGTATGCGTGGTCTGGTGGCCAACCCCAAGGGCGAGATCATCCCGCGGCCGATCAAGACCAACTTCCGCGAAGGCCTGACCGTGCTGGAGTACTTCATCTCCACGCACGGTGCTCGTAAGGGTCTCGCCGACACCGCGCTGCGGACGGCGGACTCGGGCTACCTGACCCGGCGGTTGGTTGACGTCAGCCAGGACGTCATCGTCCGTGAGGCCGACTGCGGCACCGAGCGCGGGATCGTCGTTCCGATCGCCATCGAGACCGACGGCAAGATCGTGCTCGACCGCGACAACATCGAGACCCGCGTCTACACGCGGACCCTCGCTGAGGACGTCACCGTCGGCAAGAAGGTGCTCGCTTCTGCGGGCAGCGACCTCGGCGACGTGCTCATCGCGGAGCTTGTCGAGCAGGGCATCGCGGAGGTACGTGTACGCAGCGTGCTCACCTGCGACTCCAAGGTCGGCATCTGCGGCCTGTGTTACGGACGTTCGCTCGCGACCGGCAAGACGGTCGACGTCGGCGAGGCGGTCGGCATCATCGCCGCCCAGTCGATCGGTGAGCCCGGCACGCAGCTGACGATGCGTACCTTCCACACCGGTGGTGTCGCGGGTGAGGACATCACCCACGGTCTGCCGCGTGTGGTCGAGCTGTTCGAGGCACGTCAGCCCAAGGGCCGTGCGCCGATCAGCGAGGTCGCGGGCCGGGTCAGCGTCCAGGAGACCGACAAGACGGCGATGTTCGTCGTCACGCCGGACGACGGCGGCGAGGCAGTCGAGTACGTCCTGTCCAAGCGGATGCTGTCGTGGCGCTGGTACGACGCGGAGTCAGAGCGCGCTCGTGGCCAGTGGCGCGTCGAGGAAGGTCAGCACGTCGAGGTCGGGGACCAGCTTCACGCCGGCGCCGTCGACCCGCACGAGGTGCTGCGAATCCTCGGCCCACGCGCGGTCCAGCTGCACCTCGTCAAGGAGGTGCAGGAGGTCTACCGCTCGCAGGGTGTGACGATCCACGACAAGCACATCGAGATCATCATTCGCCAGATGCTCAAGCGGGTGAACATCCTCGAGTCGGGGGAGACCGACCTGCTTCCGGGCGAGCTCGCAGAGCGCCCGAAGTTCGAGGAGGAGAACCGTCGAGTCGTGGCGGAAGGCGGCACTCCTGCTGCCGGCCGTCCGGTGCTCATGGGTATCACCAAGGCATCGCTCGCCACCGAGTCGTGGCTGTCCGCGGCGTCGTTCCAGGAGACCACCCGAGTGCTCACCGACGCGGCGATCCACGCCCGGTCGGACTCGCTGCTCGGCCTCAAGGAGAACGTCATCATCGGCAAGCTCATCCCGGCGGGTACCGGCATCAGCCGCTACCGCAACGTCCGGGTGGAGCCGACGGAGGAGGCCAAGGCCGCCGTCTACACGATGATGCCGTACGACGATGCGGGCTACGAGTTCGGAACGGGTACCGGCGAGGCAGTGCCGCTGGAGGACTTCAGCTTCGGCCAGCGTCCCGGCGGCTACGGCAACGACTACCGGTAGTCAGCTCAGCACATGCGAAACGGCCGCCCGGGCAACCGGGCGGCCGTTTCCTTTTGACGGCACACTGGTGGGGTGAGCGAGCAGCAGCCCGAGGCCACGACGCCCCCGCCGCCGCCGCAATGGCAGCCGCCGCCGCCATGGCAGCCCCCGCCCCCGCCTTACGCCGCCGCGCCGGGTTGGCAGCCGCCACTGCCTCCGCAGTCGTATGGCTACCCGCAGCCCTACGGGTACGCGCAGCCCCGCAACAGCAACGGTTTCGCGATCGCGTCGCTGGTCTGCTCGATCGTCGGAATCCTGATCGCCTTCTTCGGCCCGGTGCTTGCCGTCGTGTTCGGCATCGTCGGGCTCAGGCAGACGGCACGACTCGGAGAGTCAGGTCGCGGCATGGCGATTGCCGGGATCGTGATCGGCAGCGTCGTCCTGCTGATCGACGTCATCGCCGTGATCGGCCTTGTGACGACCCACTCGACCGGCGTCGGAAACGGCGTCTCCGTCTGACCCGGTCCTGACCCCCGCGCCGATGGGCATCACCGCCGACCAGCGGCCCGCTGCAGTTCGGCGTACGCCGCGGTGAGCGCGGGCTGCTGGTAGTGGGCGTTGAGGCCGCTCGGGTTGGGAAGCACCCACACCCGGGCGCCTTCGAACGAGTCCGTCTGCTCACCGACGCCGGCTTTGGGGGCGTCGAACGCGATCCGGTAGGTCGAAATGCCGAGAAAGGCCACGAACGCCGGCCGCCACGTCCGAATGAGGTCGCGCAGCGGGCCAAGGCCGGCGCGTACTTCGTCGTTGTCGAGCTCGTCCGCCCGCGCGGTGGCGCGCGCCACCAGGTTGGTGATCCCGAGGCCCGAAGCCCGGATCCCTGGCACATCAGCCGGGTCGAGGAGCTCCGGGGTGAGCCCGGAGAGATGAAGCGTGCGCCAGAGCCGGTTGCCCGGCCTCGCGAAATGGTGCCCGGACCAGCCCGACCAAAGCGATGGGTTGATCCCGACCAGCAGGATCCGGGTGCCCCGCCCACCAACGTCCGGGATCGTGGCGCCGTACGCCGCCTCGAGCTCGTCGCGCGTCGGCACCTGTACAGAAAATCAAACCCGCAACAACCAGGGGGTGGCTGCCGCTTTTGGGCGCTTTTCGCTGCCCGGTTCGGTTTGGCGCGTTTTCCTCGCGAGGGCGGATATATGTGGTCATAGATTGACCGCTAGCCCGCCCTCGCGAAGGAGTCGGACAGCGGAACGCAACAGGTGAGATCAAAGCGCCGAGAGCGGCACCCTTACCCTTGCTTTCAGCCGGTGTTGATCTGACGTCAGGCCCGATAGCGTTCAGGTAGCCTGAACATTGGCCGTATGGACCGGTGAGAACGCGTTCGGACGGCCAAACTCGTGGTTTTGACCGGCGTGTTGACGCTCGGCTAAGATATTCGCTTGTGCCTGGCGACAGCCGGGCGTGCATGTCAATGCAGTTGATCCGGTGCGTCCGTGACCGGCGGCGAGCTAAGCGCTCCCGCAGGGCAGGGTGCCGGGACCTCCGAGCAGACCGTAGCGCCGATTGCGGCGCG
>DATAVE010000073.1:0-105207 GCA_036267875.1 Mycobacteriales bacterium | reverse complement strand
GCTGCGCCGATCGCTGACCTGGGACCAGGGCAAGGAGCTGGCCAGACACGCCGAGATCACCTTCGAAGCCGACCTCCCGATCTACTTCTGCGACCCCGCCAGCCCCTGGCAACGCGGCTCGAATGAGAACACCAACGGGCTGCTGCGCCAGTACTTCCCCAAAGGCACCGACCTCTCGATCTACCCCGAGGAATACCTCGACTACGTCGCCGCCCAGCTCAACGACCGACCCCGCGAAACCCTCGGCTGGGACACCCCCAACGAGCGAATGCGAGCGCTACTGTTCCCCGACGAAAACGAGACTGTTGCGACGACCGGCTGAATCCGCCGGCGAAGTTCGGCCACGTACGTAGGGCTCGGCGGTTAGGGGGCGACGAGGAGGGCCGTGGCGATTGCGGCGAGGCCCTCTCCTCGGCCCGTGAGCCCGAGCCCGTCGGTCGTCGTGGCCGCTACCGAGACCGGCGCGCCGATCGCGGCGGACAGCGCAGCCTCCGCATCACCTCGACGTGGTCCCAGCTTCGGTGACTCGCCGATCAGCTGCACCGCTACGTTGCCGATCGTCCAGCCCTCGGCCTTCACCCGGCGAGCGGTCTCTGCCAACAAGGTGACCCCCGAAGCGCCTGCCCACCGCGGGTCGGCGGTGCCGAACTGCGTACCCAGGTCGCCCATCCGGGCCGCCGACAGCAGCGCGTCGCACGCGGCGTGCGCGACGACGTCGCCGTCGGAGTGCCCGGCGAGTCCTCGCTCACCCGGCCAGGCCAGTCCTGCCAACGCCAGGTCGCGCCCATCGACGAAGGGATGTACGTCTACCCCGATGCCGATCCGCGGCACTCCGGTCACACGCCAGCCTTCGCAGTCGGGGCGGGGCCGGTTACGTCGGCGAAGACCAGCCGACCGTTCGCGGTGACGACGACGCTGCTGATCCGCACCGTCACATCCTTACCGACCAGCGAACGGCCGCGCTCGACAACGACCATCGTCCCGTCGTCGAGGTAGCCGACGCCCTGCCCTGCCTCCCGCCCCGGCTTCGTGACCTGCACGGTCACGTCCTCGCCGACAACTACCGGCGGACGCAGCGCGAGTGACAGTGCATGGAAGTTGAGCACCGTGACGCCGGAGATCGCGGCCTGCTTTGCCAGGTTGGAGTCCAGGGTGAGCAGGGCGTACTCGTGGTCGAGGCTGGTCCGCATCAGCTTCTCGTCGACCTCGTCGACCTCGGGTTGCGGGTCGGGGATGACGTCGAGGTCGATGAACGGCTCGCGGCGCAGAGTTTCCAGCACCTCGATGCCACGGCGGCCTCGCGCCCGGCGCAGTGGGTCCGGGGTCTTCGCGAGGCGATCGAGCTCATCGAGCACTGGCTGGATCACGACGAATCGGCCGTGCACGAACCCGGCACGCACCACGTCGACGATGCGACCGTCGATCGCGACCGAGGTGTCGATCAGCTTCACGAGCGTCGAGCCCGACGCCCGGCGCGGCATCACGCCCGTGCGGAACCCGATCACACCGAGCACCTCGTCGCGCTTCGCGGCGCCGACCCTGAAGCCGACGTAAGCGAGCAGTACGACGACGATGCTGAACAGCGAGACCGCAAGCGCCAGGCCCGGGATGAAGAACAGCGGCCAGCCGGTGACGAGCCCGATCAGCGCGCCGACGACGCCGCCAAAGCTTCCGGCTACCAGCGTGTCAGCCGACACCTCACGAAGCACTGCCTCGGTGCGGTCCGCCGTCGTCCGCGCGGTACGGCCGAGCACGCCACCTACGACGTATCCGATTCCCGAGCCGACGACGATTCCGAGGCCGGCACCACGGAACGGGCCGATCGCGACGTTGTGTACGTGATGTGAGCTGACCTGGCCGACCTCGACCCCGAGGCCGATGAAGAAGACGACCGTCAGCAGCCGCAGCACCTCGACCAGCGAACTGGGCGTGCTGCGGCTCGGCCCTCGGGTCCGGCTCACCTAGCGATTCTCGGCGAGAAAGCCGCCCGACTTCACCCGTAAGGGCTAATCAAGAGCATTTCGAGCTAGGAGGACAGAACCTCGTCCAGGATCGCCTCGGCCTTGTCCTCGTTGGTGCCCTCAGCGAGCGCGAGCTCGCTGACCAGGATCTGGCGGGCCTTGGCGAGCATCCGCTTCTCGCCCGCCGACAGGCCACGCTCGCGGTCGCGGCGCCACAGGTCACGAACCACCTCGGCGACCTTGTTGACGTCGCCCGAGGCGATCTTCTCGACGTTCGCCTTGTACCGACGCGACCAGTTGGTCGGCTCCTCGGTGTGCGGGGCCTTGAGGATCTCGAAGACCCGCTCGAGGCCGTCCTGTCCGACGACGTCGCGGACTCCGACGTACTCAGCGTTGTCGGCGGGAACCCGGACCGTCAGGTCGCCCTGGGCGACCTTCAGCACGAGGTAGGTCTTCTCCTCGCCCTTGATGGTCCTGGTCTCGATTGCCTCGATAAGTGCCGCCCCGTGATGCGGGTAAACGACAGTCTCGCCGACCGTGAACGTCATGCGCGTTGATCCCTTCGCTGACCTCCAGGATATCACGCAAAACCGGGCCGCCGACCGGGCGAGAATCAGCAAAACCGCAGGTCAGAGGCCTGTTCTACGCAAATCCAGGTCTTGACAGGACGTCCACCACGTGCATGTGCCCACTACCTCGACGCGCATTCGCGCGACCCTTTTGCGTGGATATGCACAGGCCTGTGGACGACCCTGATCTGGTCCGTTCAGGGTATGTCGCAGGGACGACAACGAGCGCATACTCAACCACGATGCGCGATGACGAGGACCGACCGGGCGACGCTCAGCGAGCGCCCGATGAGAGCTGGGCAGACCTCGTCGTACCCGATGACATCTCCGAGCTTGCCGCCGACATCGCGGCGTACCGGCGGGAGCTTCGTCAGGACCGCCGGACGCGCATCACGCGAAGGTTTCGCAACGGCCGAGCGACCGGACCCGTCTTCGCGCTGACCATCGCCGCGGCGCTGGCCGGTTTGGTCGCCTTGATGTTCACCGTCATGGGGCCACACTCGGTCGAGCGACCCCAAGCCGCTGCGCCCCTCGCAACGCCGGCGATCCCTGATGGGAAGACCGGCGGCCTGCTTCCGGACGCGGTCCTCACCGGGCCGAACGGCGCGCTGGACTCCCGCGCGGCGACGCTTCGCCCCGCGGTGTTCGCGCTCGTGCCGGCCGGCTGTGCCTGCAAGGCGCTGCTCGACGGGCTCGGCGGCGCAGCCTTCAGCGAGCGCCTGCCGCTGGCCGTCGTCGTACCGGCGTCGAGCGACCCCGCCACCGCCGCAGTCGTCAGCTCACTCGACCGAGGCGTGTCGCTCTATCTCGACCCATCCGCAACGCTCACGCGCGCCGTGACGGGTTCGGTGCCGAGTGTCACCGCCGGTGATGCGGCGACCGTCGTCGTCGTCAACCGTGACGGGACGATCTACGACATCGTCACCAACGTGACCGACGCGTCCGACTCCTCACTCGACGCCGTGCTGCAAAGCATGCTGGTTCCGTCGAACACGGGGACCGGGTCCGCCTCCGGTGACTCCACGACGGCTCAGTAGGCTGGCCGCGCTTACGCAGTAGGCACGCCCTGTCCGGAAGAGTCGAGGAGTGTCAGTGATCGCGCGCCGCGCCACTAAGCGCACTGTCGCCGCGGGCGCACTCGCGCTCGCCCTGCCTGTCCTTACGGGCTGCGGCATGGAGGCGAAGGACGAGACGAGTAAGGAACACACCGAGATCCAGGCTGCAAGCAACCACATCGGTGCCATCAAGATCCGAAATGCATTCCTCACGACCGTCCCGCCGACCTCGACCGACTCGGTCACGCCGGGCACGACGTACCTCGTTGTGACGCTGGTCAACGACGGCAAGACCGCTGACTTCCTCACGGGCGTCACGACCTCCCTTGGCGCGGCGACCCTGTCCGGTGCGGTCACCCTCCCGCCGGGCTTCGTGCGCGAGGTCAGCGACCCGCTGATCGATCCGGGCGCCGCAACGGTCGTCGTGTCGGGCCCCGCGCCGACGGTCGGTACGACGGCACAGGCCGCGTTCACCTTCGCCACGGCCGGCACCACCGGCGAGATCGACCTGCCGGTCGTCGACTCGGGCGAGACTCTGACGCCGGACCAGGTCATCCCCACCACGCAAGCGACGGTCGCGACTCCGATCGTCTAGCGCCTGCGGGCAATGTCACATTGCCCGTGGCTTTCGGTCTCGCCCGCCCCAGTTTCCCGGGGCAATGTCACATTGCCCGCGGCTTAGCGGCCCTGGTTGGCGACCTTGTCCGCGGCCGCCTTTGCGGCCTCGACGTCGAGGTAGGTGCCGCTGGCGAGCACCGGCTCTAGGTCTGCGTTCAGCTCGTAGACCAACGGGATGCCGGTGGGGATGTTCAGCTCGACGATCGCCTCGTCGCTGACCCCGTCGAGATGCTTCACCAACGCGCGGAGTGAGTTGCCATGTGCCACGACGAGCACCGTCTTGCCGTCGCGAAGGTCCGGCACGATCGCGTCATACCAGTACGGCAGCATCCGGACGATCACGTCGGCGAGGCACTCGGTGCGAGGCACCACCTCGGGCGCCAACGATGCGTAGCGCGGGTCGCCGACCTGCGAGAACTCGTCGTCCGCTGCGAGCACCGGAGGCGGCGTGTCGAACGACCGGCGCCAGATCTTGAACTGGTCCTCGCCGAACTCCTCCAGTACCTGCGCCTTGTTCTTGCCTTGCAACGCTCCGTAGTGGCGCTCGTTGAGGCGCCAGCTCCGGCGCACTGGGATCCACTGGCGGTCGCAGGCCACCAGCGCGTTGCCTGCTGTGATGATCGCGCGCTTGAGGACCGACGTGTGCAGCACGTCGGGAAGCAGGTCGTGCTCAGCGAGCAGCTCGCCGGCGCGGACCGCTTCGGCGAACCCCTTGTCGGTCAGGCCGACATCGACCCAACCGGTGAAGAGGTTCTTGGAGTTCCACTCGCTCTCGCCATGGCGAAGCAACACCAGTCGACCCGTCATGACGAAGCATTCTGGTCGGCGGGCTTGGTGGGTCGGTTGTCGGGATCGGCGAAGCGCGCGAATGCCGCCAGATTTGCCAACGACTCGCCGCGCTTGACCCGCCAGTCCCACTCCCGCTCGATCGAAGTGCGGAAGCCGATCTCCAGCGCTGTGTCGAACAGGTCGTCCGATGCGCTGAGCACCGCGCCCAACACCTGATCGATCTCGTCGGAAACGATCGACGTCAGCGGCAACCGACCGACGATGTAGACGTCGCCGAGCAGGTCCACCGAGAACGCGACTGCGTAGAGCTTCGCGTTGCGCTCCAGCAGCCAGCGCCAGAACCGTTCCTCGTTCTCATCCGGCTTGCGGCAGAAGAACGCCTCGACGTGCAGCGAATGATCGCCGACGACCAGCCAGGTCATGGTTGCCAGCTTGTGAGAGCCGGGCAGCTTGACGAAGAACGCGCCGGGGTTGGGCTCGGTGAACTCCAGCTCGCGCTCGACGAGGGCATCGCGCAGCACCGATGCGCGCGTGTCGCGATCGCTCACAGTGCGCGATAGAGCTCGAGGATGCGCTCGACCGTCGCGCCCCAACCGAATCGCTCGGCGTGACGGACGGCGCCGGTCGACAGCTCCGAACGCCGCGCCGGCTCCCGCAACAGCGAGCGCATTGCCGCCGAGTAGTCGAGTGGATCGTGTCCGTCGATCAACAAGCCGGACATGCCGTCCTGGACCGCGGTTGCCAGCCCGCCGACCCGCGCGGCGACCACAGGGGTACCGCACGCCTGGGACTCGAGAGCCACGAGCCCGAAGGACTCCGAGTACGACGGGACGACGGTGAGGTCAGCGGCGCGGTAGTAGTCCGCGAGCACCTCGCGCGGTGCTGGGCGCTCGAAGCGAACCAGGTCCGCGATGCCCAAGGACACCGCGAGCTTGGAAAGCTCCTCGGGTCGCTCGAGGCCGCTGCCCGAAGGGCCACCGACAACCAGCACGATCAACCGATCCCGCAACACCGGCTCGGCCTCGACCATCGCCGCCGCCGCGCGAAGCAAGACGTCGGGTGCCTTGAGCGGTTGGATCCTGCCGACGAACAGCAACACCACCGCGTCCGACGGGAGGCCCATGCGGCGCCGTGCCTGGGCCTGGTCGCCCGGAGCGAAGGTCACCAGGTCGACGCCGGGCGCGATGACCTCGACCTTCGCGGGGTCGGCGTCGTACAGCTCGACCAGCTGACGTGCCTCGTCGGCGGTGGATGCGATCAGCCGGTCAGCGGCCTCGACGACCTGGGCTTCGCCGATCGCGCGCATCGCCGGCTCGGGAGAGTCGCCGTCGGCGAGCAGCGAGTTCTTGACCTTGGCCATCGTGTGCATCGTGTGGACGAGCGGGACGCCCCATCGTTCCTTCGCCAGCCAGCCGACCTGACCCGACAGCCAGTAGTGCGAGTGCACGAGGTCGTACCAGCCCGGCTCGTGGGCGGCCTCCTCGCGCAGCACGGCGCTGGTGAACGCGCACAGCTGCGCCGGAAGGTCGTTCTTGTCCAGGCCTTCGTACGGACCAGCCGTCACGTGCCGCACGAGGACTCCCGGCGCGAGCTCGACCGTGGCGGGGAGCTCGCTACTGGTGGCTCGGGTGAAGATCTCGACGTCGATCCCGTGCTCGGCGAGACGTCGGCTGACCTCGGTGACATAGACGTTCATGCCACCCGCGTCACCGCAGCCCGGCTGCTCCAGCGGGGACGTGTGAACCGACAGCGTCGCAACCCGCCGTGGCAGTCCCATGCCATCAATCCTGCCCGAAGCGGTCAAAAACATCCCTTCCGTAGGCTCCAACCGTGCGAGATCAGCGGATCGCGGTGGTGACAGGGGCGAGCAGCGGGATCGGCGCCGCGACCGCCCGACGACTGGTCGCCGAGGGGTACGACGTGATCGCTGCGGCTCGACGGCTCGACCGACTCGAGGAGCTCGCGGCCGAATGCGGCGTACGCCCGTTCGTAGTCGACGTCACCGACGAGAGCTCTGTGCAAGCCCTCTCCAACTCGCTCGACTCGTGCCATCTCCTGGTCAACAACGCAGGCGGTGCATTCGGTCTCGAACCAGTGGCGAACGCTGATGAGGACGCCTGGCGACAGATGTGGGAGATCAACGTTCTCGGGATGATGCGTGTCACTCGCGCCCTGCTCCCGGCGTTGGAGCGCAGTGGCGACGGCGTGATCGTCACGGTGACCTCAACCGCCGGACACGCCTCCTACGAAGGCGGCGCGGGGTACGCCGCCGCCAAACATGCCGAGCACGCGATCTCCGACACACTGCGTCTGGAGTTGTTGGGTCGGCCGATCCGGGTAGTCGAGGTAGCACCGGGAATGGTCGCGACGGGCGAGTTCTCGCTAAATCGGTTGGGAGGGGACCGCGCCAAGGCGGATGCTGTCTACGCCGGAGTCCCCGGACCGCTGTCCGCCGATGACGTCGCCGACTGCATCGCGTGGGCCGCTACCCGGCCGTGGAACGTCAACGTCGACCTCCTCGTGGTGCGCCCCCGCGCCCAGGCCGCACAACAAAAGCTCTACCGGGAGACGACGACGTGACCGAACCAACTCCGATCGCCACGGACCACACCCACGCCGTGCACAACGGCAAGCGCGAGCTGACCATCGACGAGCTCGCCATGATGCAGCCGGGCATGGACCGGCTGATGGCCGAGGTCGGCTACCGAACCCATCGGCTCTACTACGCAGCAAAAGCCGGCAACTGGAAGCTTGCGGAGTACTTCTACACCTCGACGTACAAGCAGCTTCGGTTGTGCGCGACGAGCCGTCCCAAGTACGCCGAGGACATGGCGGCCTACCTCGACGAGGACTGCGCGCCGGTGCGAGAGGCGCTGCGCAACCGCGACCAGGACGCCTTCGACGCGGCGTACGAGAAGTTCATCGACCGCGCGAACCACTACCACGACGTCTGGAAGAAGCCCTGGTTGCACTGGGTCACTCCGGACACGCCGCCAAACGACCTCGACTTGACCGCGGGGATCGAACAATGACGACGCCCGGGTACCGCGAGCTGGTCGGCGCGGTCCGGACCGAGGGCGAGGCGCTGGTCGCCGCCGCACGCATGGGGGCCGACGCTGCCGTTCCGACCTGTGGTGACTGGACGATCGCGGACCTCGCTCGTCACGTCTGGCAGGTCTACGCGAACGTCACACTCTTCGTCTCGTCGCGAGCGACGTCACGCCCGGAGCAGATGCCGACGATGCCCGAAGGTGACCCGATCGACCTGCTCGCCAGGCAGCTGGACGAGCTGGTCGTTGCGCTGGAAGAGGCCGAGGCCGACACCCCGATCTGGACTTGGGTCTTCGACGCCCCCGAGGGCGCGATCTTCTGGGCGCGACGGATGGCGCACGAGTCCGCCGTACACCGCTTCGATGCGCAGAACGCGCAAGGCATCCGGCAACCGATCGATGCCGAGCTGGCCGCGGATGGCATCGACGAGCTGATCGACCTCATCGTGCCGCGGGTGTACGGACGCGACCAGGTCGAAGGGCCGACCGGCACCATCGCGTTGCGGTCGCTCGACGGCAATCAGTGGTTGCTCGAGCTGGAGCCCGGCGGCGTACGTCGGGTGGACCTGATCGAGGTGCCGCAGATAACCGCGACCGGGACGGACAGCGCGTTGCTGCTCGCGGCGTACGGCCGAATCCCGTGGAGCTCGCTCGACCTCGCCGGCGACGAGTCACTTCTCGACATGTGGACGACCGCCCTCAACTTCTAGCTGAGCGAATGGCACATAGGTATCGCTCGGGCAGTAGTGATGTGCCATCGGTATCCCTATGGCTGTACGCATGTGCCATTCGCACAGCGATCCACAGATTTGCAGCTTGCCGGCTGATGAGCTTCCCTGCGAGCCAAACGTAACCGCATGGACATCGATCAGATCCTGCAGAACCAGGACGGCGTCATCACGCGAGCACAAGCGCTCGAATCACTGACCGCGGGTGCCCTGCAACACCGCCTCGGGCGGCATTGGCAAATCGCCCTACCAGGCGTCTACGTTGCGTCGACGGGAACGCCGACCGGCCGTCAGCGACTGCGCGCCGCGCTCCTCTACGGCGGAACCGCCGCCCAACTCGCGGACTCAACTGCACTCGCGGCCTACGGCGTCCGATACCTGCCGACTGATGCCACAGTGCGACTCCTGCTGCCGGCATCCGAGCGACGCGTCAACCGGGACGGCGTCGTGATTCGGCGCACGCACCGGCTACCGAGACCGCGCACCATCGCCGGATTGCCATACAGCCCACCTGAACGTGCCCTTGCTGACCTCGCGTCACGCATTGGCGAGGAGCGGGTTGCAACAGCGGCGATCGCCGACGCGATCCAACGACGCATCGCCGAACGAGCAACAGTGCTTGAAGAGCTGAGTCACGTAACCGGCCGCGGCGCTCGTATCGCCCACCGCGCAGCCAAGTGGATCGCTGCGGGAGCAATGTCGGCGCCGGAAGCGGACTTCCTGGGCCTGTGCCAGCGCTCGAGTGTTCTGCCGATTCCGCTGGTCAACGCTCTGATCGAGTTGCCCACCGGCCAGCGAGTCAGTCCGGACGCATTGTTCGAAGACGCCGGGCTGGTTCACGAGACGAACGGCAGCAGCGCCCACGCCGCGGATGATCGATTTGACAACATGCAAGCAAGGCACGACGCCATGACGGCGGCGGGGCTGGTTGTGCTTCACAGCTCGCCGCGGCAGATCCGCACGGAGCCCGATCGGGTGCTCCGAGACGTCGAAGCCTGCTACCGCCAGCACGCCGGAGAGGGCCTGCCCGCGGGCGTCCGCTTGTTGCGCGGCGAGGCCGCCTAACGGCATGCGGATGGCACATGCGTATAGCTATGGCAGTACCTATGTGCCATGCGTATCGCGCTAGCAATGCCTATGTGCCATCCGCTCGAACGAAGGTTTCGTAGGCGTCCGGGCTGAAGAGCACGAACCGCACGTCGCTTACGCGGGTCGGCGTCGCCCGGACCGTGGCGATCGCGATGTCGGCCGCAGACTGCATCGGCCAGCCGTAAATCCCGGCCGACACAGCGGGAAACGCAACGCTTTCAACCCCGAGCTCGTCGGCCACCCGCAACGCCTCGCGGTAGCAGGACACCAACAGGTCTGACCGGTCCTCCATGCGGCTGAAGACCGGGCCGACCACGTGGATCACCCATCGGCAGTCCATGTCGCCTGCATCCGTCGCCGCGGCTTGTCCCGCAGGCAGCGAGCCGATTCGATCTCGCAGCGCCCGGCGCGCGACGAGCTGTGCCTCACCGCCGCCGGCCCTAAGGATTGCGCCGTCCACGCCGCCGCCACCCATGAGACCGCTGTTCGCAGCATTGACGACAGCGTCGACATGTTGCTCGACGATGTCGCCGAGGACGAGAGTGAGCTGCGGCGTCACACCATCGACGAGAGCAGGGGTACGAGTAGCTCGTCGTCGGTGAGTGCGCCGTGATGTCCGGGCAGGGCGGACATTCGCGACTCGCGTTTGCGCTGGACGATGCCCAAGCCGCCTTGTGCGATCGCTACGACATCACCGATCCGGGCCCTGGCAGCCGGCGTGACGATCGAGCCGAACAGACCCGCTCCAATCGCACTGTCGGCGTCGAGCACCCAGGCGCGATCTCCCAACACCGATCGCCACGTCGTCAGGACATCAGCGGCCGCGCCAGGTCTGGCGTGGACATGGCGCATCCGAGGTTCGCCGGCGATCGCGATCACGCCCTCGCGCAGCGGCGAGCCCACCTCGTCCGCATCGACGGTCTCGTCCTGTGGCATGTCCGTCATGCCGTGGTCAGCGGTGACGTACAAGGCCGTACCCGCCGGCAGCCGCTGGGCGAGCAGCTCGACCTGACGGTCGATCATCGACAGCTGAGCGGTCCAGGAGTCGCTCCACGGGCCGCGCACATGGCCGACGAAGTCCAGCTCGGAGGCGTAGGTGTAGACCAGTGAGCGATGGCCATGGTCGGCCGCGTCAGCAGCGTGGGCAATCATGTCGCCGCTCGTCGTCACGCCGCGAAAGCGGCCACCGCGAAAGACTGCACGGGTCAGGCCGGTGCCCTCGAAATCGCGAGAGCTGGCGACGGTCACCGAGACGCCGGCATCCGCCGCCTGCTGCCACACCGTCGTGTGCGACTGGATCCCCTCGGGCTCGAGGATCTCGCGCAGGTCGTCCTTTCCGGAGACCTGACGCCAGGACAGCCAGTTGACCGGCTCGCCGATCTCCGCGACGTACGACGAGTAGCCGGTCATGCCGTGCTCGCCGGCGGGGAGCCCGGTCGACAGCGATGCGAGCGACGTGACCGTCGTCGAAGGGAAACCGGCGGTCAGCTCTCGGCAGGCCAACGACGACAGAAAAGGCGCGGCCTCGGCGCGTGCGCGAAGCCCGACCAGTCCCATGCCGTCGATGAGTACGACAACGGCGCGAGCCGTTTCGGGTAGGCCGAGCCGGTTGTCGTCGCCGACGCCGAGAGCAGCCAGCACGGATGGCATGACGTCGGAGAGCGAGCCGTCCCCGTAGCGCGGCACCGGCATCGGCGCCCGGCCGGCGGTCAGCGGGGTCTCGGTCACTGCGGCAGCCGCACCCTTAGCCGACGGAAGCCCTTGCCCTTGTTCTCGATCTTGACGACCTCGATGCCGCCGATCTGCTTGGTCGACGCGACATGGGTACCGCCGTCGGCTTGGGTGTCCAGCCCGACGATGTCGACGATCCGAACCTCGGTGAGACCAGGTGGGAGCAAGTTGGTGGCGGTGCGAATGATGTCCGGGATCGCAAAGGCCTCGTCGTACGGCAGCACCTTCACGTCGATCCGCCGGTCGGCCGCGATCTCAGTCGCGCAGGACTCGGCGATCGAGTCCTTGAAGCCCTCCGGTACCTCGGGAAGGTTGAAGTCCATCCGCGCCTCGAGCGGCACCATGTTGCCGCCGGTCACCAGCGCTCCGTGGTCGCGGAACACCACGCCGGCCAGTAGATGAAGCGCGGAATGCGTGCGCATCAGGGCCGTGCGTCGGTCGTCGTCGAGTGCACCATCGACGGCCGTGCCCACCGTCGGCACCGGGTCGCCATCAGCCGGGATCAGGTAGACGTCGTCGCCGGTCTTGCGGGCTCCGGCGATGCGAGTCTGGACGCCGCCCCACAGCAGGACTCCGTCATCCGGTGGCTGTCCGCCGCCACCGGGATAGAACGCCGACCGGTCGAGGACGATGCCCTCGTCGTCTGCGCGCAGCACGACGGCTTGCCACTCGCGGAGCGTGGCGTCAGCCAGCTCGAGACGCTCGGTCGCCATCGTGGATCGAGCGTACGGGAACCTGCTGGCGGGTACGGACGTCTCACGACCATGAGGTGGAGCGAGATGAACACTGCACGAGCAACCGTTACGGCGATCGCAGCGGTCGGCATGTTGACCACTGCCGGAGGTATCGCCGCCACGCCAGCCGGTGCCGCGGCAGGTGCCACGAACCGTCCGGCAGCCGAGCACGTGCCCACGTCGCTTCACACCGCCGAGGTGATGTACGAGAACGGTTCGGGAGCTGCGCACGCCCGCCTCGCAGGGGCGCGGGCGCGACCCGGCTCATCACGCTGTTCAACGCGCTGACGCCGGAGCCACGCAACACCATCCACTGCGACATCGCAGGCGGACCGACGACGATCGTCAGCTTCCAGGGCGCGCATCACCTCTGGAAGGCAACGGAAAGCGCCTGCACCGACGTACAGGTGACCCGTGACGGCAACTCCCTGCCGACATTGCTGCCGAGCAGGGCCTGGCGCAACACGGTGAGCAAGTACCTCGGCAACTGACGCCGAATCAAGAGATCGCGAACCAGCGACCGTCGATCCGGTAGGCCCGCACGGCACGCCCGAAGCAAGCCGACAACGCCGCCTCGTCACCTAATAGCGCGACGTCACCCTGTCCGACGAGGACGCCCTCACGCATGAGTGCGACGTGGGTGGTCGTCGACGGCAGCTCCTCGAGGTGATGCGCGACCGTGATGCTTGCCAGCAGTGGCTCGGCGCGTGCGGTCGACTCGATGGCGGCGAGCAGGTCCGCCCGACCGGGTAGGTCCAGACCCGACGCGGGCTCGTCGAGCAGCAGCAGCGCCGGCTTCGCGACCAGTGAACGAGCCAGCCGCGCACGACCACGTTCGCCCTGCGAGCAGACCGCGATCGAGCGGTCCCGTAGGTCGGACAGCCCGAACCTCACGATCAGCTCGGCGACCCGCTCTCGAGCTGCCTCGCCCACAGGACGCAGCCATTGCACGGTCTGCGTCGCGCCGGTCTCGACATACCGCTCGACGGTCAGCTCCGCCGGCAGCCGCAGCCGGACGTCGACGATCCCGATCGACTGCCGCAGCTCGCGAAGATCAACACGGCCCATCTCCCGGTCGAGGATGCGCACCGTGCCGCGCGAGGGGAATCGCTGCGCGGACGCCAACGCGAGCAGCGTCGACTTCCCGGCCCCGTTGGGACCGATCAGCGCCCAGTGCTCACCCTCGCGGATGGTGAGTGAGACACCGCGCAGTACGTGCGGTCCGTCGGCAAACCAGACGTCGGCCTGGTCGATCTCGAGGACGCTCATGGGGGCAGACTCTAGGAATGGTTGCTCCCGACGCTGCTGAGCAGGCCCGCCTCGCCGCCCGCCGCGACGAGCTAAGAGACAGGTACGTCGAGCCGCCGGCTAGTCGCCCGGCGACGAACGGCCGCGGGATCCACCACGCCGCGCTGATCTGTAGTGACGTCGAGCAGACGATCGCCTTCTACCAAGGTCTGCTCGGCTTCCCGCTGATCGAGCTGGTCGAGAACCGCGACTACCCGGGCTCGACCCACTTCTTCTTCGACCTCGGCAACAACACGCTCCTCGGGTTCTTCGACTTCCCCGGGCTCGGACTGGATCAGCTATCCGAGGGCATCGGCGGGGTCCAGCACCTTGCCATTTCGGTACCGCCAGACACTCATGCGTTGCTTCGTACCAAGCTCGACGAGTCAGGCGTTGCCTACGACGGGCCGCAGCGCGGCATCGTCGAGTCGATCTATCTGCGTGATCCGGACGGGATCGGCGTCGAGCTGCTCTCCGACGAGCTGATGTGGTTCGGCGGCAAGTGGCTCAACCGCTGATCCGCTAGCTCTCGATCGCTAGCGAGCCAGCAACGCCTTGGCGTTGGTGACCGCTGCCGCGATCGGACGAGCGACCCGGGACGGAACGCTTCGGTCGACGAGTCGGAGGGTTCGGGCCTCACGTCCGTAGATCCGCCCGGTGGTTGCGCCGCCCGCGAAGTGCACGATCTGAGCCGGGGCGTCGGCTCTCGGCCGCCGCCGCGTGACGTCGACCTTGAAGGATCCGCCGACGGCGACGGTCACCCGCATTACCGGCATCGGCGCACGGTCGATCGCGCGGACCCCGGCCTTTGCCATCGCCAGCGACAGCGCAGGTTCGTCGCTGATCTCGCCGTTGCCGAGCGGCTGCAACCCGTAGTCGAAGAAGTGCTGGGAGAGGAAGCGCGCATCGTCGAAGATCCGGTGGCATTCGTCGCTACGGCGGATGAGGAACAGCCCGCCGTTGAACAGGGGGTAGCTGTCGAAGTGCCACTCGGGTGGCAGCTTCGACAGGTCGCTCACGGTGAACTCGAGGAACGTCGGATCGGCCTGCGTGCCATTGCGCCCGACCACCCCGAAAGGCACTTCGGCGAACAGGTCGAAGAGGTGACCGATCGGCATGACCGGAAGGCAGTCGCTATCGATGTAGAGCGACTCGTCGAAGGGTGCGTAGTCGTCCAGCCAGAACTTCTGCCACATTCCGCTGCCCCGGCTGAGATCCAGCGGCGCCACGACGTCGAAGAGCCGCTTGTCGGTAGCGCTCGGCTCGTCAGTGATCAGCGCTGATGGCACGCCGGGCATGTGGCGGCGCATCGCAAGCGCGAGATTCTGCGCCATCCAGTGATAGCGATTCGGGCCGTAGGCCGTGGTGAACCAGCCCCGCTCGGCCATGGCTGGATGCTAAACGGTTCAGCGGACGTGACGCGCGACGTAGGTCGCGTGCAACCCGACCGCGATCACGACCAGCAAGGCGAGGTAGGTGAGTGAGAGTCGAAGCCGCAGCCGGGCCTCGACTTCGGCGCGCCGCTCTCGGTGACGCAGCTTCGTGTAGAGCTCGTAGCCGACCAGCAGCAGGATGATCAAAACGATCGGCTCGAAGTGAACGACGAGGTAGCCGACCAGTCCGACCCCAACGACCGCCCACACCCACGGGTAGAGCAGGTCCGCTACCCGACCGCCATCGAGCGGGACGAGCGGAAGCAGGTTGATCAGATTGATCAACAGGCCGGTGAAGGCAAGCGCGCGCAGCAGTCCTGAGTCCTGCGAATGGCCATAGATCGCGAAAGCAAGCGCGCCGACCGTACCGATGATCGGCCCAGCGAGCGCGGTCTCGGCTTCCTGGTATGGCCGCCGTTCGGTGGGCTGCCAACTGGTGAACGCGCCCAGCAGCGGAATGAACACCAGTGCGTTGGCTTTGATCCCCCGTGCGCGCAATGCGATGACGTGACCGAGCTCGTGGATCAGGATCAGCCCGACGAAGCCGGCGGCGTAGCGCCAGCCCCACAGCTGCGCATACGCCGCGATCGATACGGCCATCGAGCCGACGAACAGCACCGACTTGAACTTCGCCAGGAGCGCCGCGAGGCCGGCGAACGGGGCAAGCGCCTGCTTGAGCCTTGCCCACGCTCCCTCGGCCCGTGGAGTGTGCGGCTCAGACGGCTCAGACGGCTCGGCCGGCTGCGGTGCTACCCAGCCAGCGTCCATGCCCATCGGTCCATCGTGCACCTGCAACAGCTGAGCGACCTGAGAACACAAACGGTCCCCGGCGGCTCATACCCGCCGGGGACCGTTTGTGACTGGGCTAGCGCTTAGAGGCTGGGGGTCTCGTCAGCGTCGATCGGCGTCGCCGAGAACTCCGGCGTCGTGGTCGTCACGGGCGACGGCGTGGGTGCTGCGGTGGGGGCCGCCGGGCCGTCGGTCGCATTGGCCTTGGCGGCCGCGGGCTTGCGGGTCGCCGGCTTGGTGCTGGGCTTCTTGGCGGTCGGAGCGTCCGCGGTCTTCACGGCGTCGCCACGCAGACCGGCGACGACCTTCTCGCCACGGTCAGCGAAGTCGGCGTACGTCGAAGCGACTCGCGCACCGAGCTCGTCGGCCTGCTTGCGAACGCTGGCCGTCAGGTCCTCGACCTGCTTGCGGACGCTGAGCTGCTGCTTGCGCAGCGCGGCCGGGAGCTCCTCGACCTGCTTGCGCAGCGATGTCGGAGCCTCGGTGACCTGCTTGCGAAGCTCGGTCGGAAGCGACTGCGCCTGCTTGAGCAGCGTGTCCTGCTGCTTACGCAGCGTGGTCGGGATCTCGGTGACCTGCTTGCGAAGCTCGGTCGGAAGCGACTGGGCCTGCTTGGTTACCTCGACCCGACGGGTCTGGGCACGCGACGGCAGGCCCTTGACCTGGGACTGCAGGACGGTGGCGCGAGCACGCAGCGTCTCGACGGCGAAGTCACCGGCGCCGGCGATTGCGTACAGCGGCTTGGTGTCGATGCGCAGAGTGTCGATGCGCAGGGTGTCGATCGTGGGAACGGATGGCATGGTTTTCGGACCTCCAGGTACCGAGTCGGCACCGCCGGGCGGGCGGCACTCAGACGAACGTGTCGGTGGTGTGAGTGGAACTGCTTGCAACAACCTGTTGCTAGGTCGAGGAATCTGAGCTCTCGTCGACGGTCGGGGTGGCCTTCGCGCGCCGCGCCGTCCTTGTCCGGGACGTCGCGGGCGACCCAGGATCGGGCTGTGCAGCCTCGGGCTTCACCTCGTCGGTGTGCCCACTTCGGGCTTCACTCTCACGTCGATAGGCCTCGTACAACTCGAGCAGCACCTGCTTCTGACGCTCTGCAAGGTGTGCATCGCTGAGGATTGCGGCCGGCACATCACTGTCGCCGTACCGTTCCTCGAGGATGCCGGCCTGCACATACAACGCCTCGGCGGAGATGCGCAGCGCCTTCGCAATCTGCTGCAGGATCTCCGCGCTCGGCTTGCGCAGCCCGCGCTCGATCTGGCTGAGGTAGGGGTTGGATACCCCGGCCAGGCTGGCCAGCTGCCGCAGCGAGATCTGCGCCGCGGACCGCTGCTCGCGGATGTAATCCCCGAGGTTGCGGACGTCCAACTTGGCCACGAATCAGAGCGTAACCCCAAGTGCTAACTATTGCAAGCGCCCAGCAAGCACCTGAGCGGATGGCACATCACTACTGCCGGAGCGATACCTATGTGCCATGCGCTCAGCTGTCGGGGAGAAGATCCGTGACGTTCGCCGCGCCGTCTCGATAGCGCCGACCAAGCTCGGCACTGCACGCGTCCATCACTGCCTGCACCGATCGTCGCTTGCGCGAAACGTCCCGCTCCTCGCGATCAAGCACGTCGACCAGTCGGGCCAACGTGTCGTCGTCGTGCCTTGACGGATCCGACACCTCGCTGTCGGAGACCAGCGCTTCGACGTAACGACGGTGTGAGTTCAGCTCCGACGGCTCGACCGACGCATGGCGCCCGAACCCGCGTGGCGCCGTCCGGTCATCGGAGAGGATCGCCGGCAGCGAGTCGATCAGCGAACCACCCGGGCCCTCGCCGCGACGCCGGGCTTGCTCGGCGCGCAGGATGTCCAGTCGCCCCTGGAGCAGCCGTCGCAGGTATGACAGATCCGTCTCCTCCTGTTCGGTCTCGGCTCGCATCGCGCGGATCTCCTCGATCGGCCGCTTTGCCAGGCCGAACAGATATTCCGGAGCGAGCAGCCGGTCGAGTCGGCGTGCTGCTGCTGGCTGGGTCATCAGACGCCTTTCAGGGCCCAAGGCGATTCGGAGTCCATCACAAGGACGAATACGCTCATGTTGTCACTCTTCGGCACGTGTCCTAACCCGCGTGAGCGCGAGATTGGTCCGTATGGCTCAACAACTGGGCCTTGCGTGCCGAAGGGTATGAAGGGCGGTCTGGCAGCGGGACAGTAAAGGAGGTCGTCGATGCTCAAAGGCGACCTCAGCGCCAGCTCGCTCGCCCCTGTTCTGATCGATCTGGCCACTTCCGCCGCGACGGGCAGCGTGATCCTGAACCGGCCGGACGGCGCCGAAGCCCAGCTGTTTCTGCGTAGCGGGATGATCTGCGGGATCAGCGCTCCCGACCAGCGTTCCGACCTTGGCGCGAAGCTTGTCTCCTCGGGTGTCCTGGCACCCGAAGCGCTCTCCGACGCCCTCGAGGCCCAGCGCACCGACCTGTCGGCGTGGAACCTTGGCGAGCTGCTCGTCCACCTCGGCTACGTCGAAGAGGACGTCATCCAGGAGTTCGTCACGGAGCAGCTACACGAGGCCCTGTGGGATCTGCTGCAGTGGAACGAAGGCCGCTGGAAGTTCCGTAAGAACGCGAAGATCCGCGAGGACATCCGGCCGCCGCAGCCCGTGGTCGAGCTGCTCGAGACGTTGCGGGAACGCGGCTACGAGTGGGAAGAGATCTCCTCGGTCGTCAACTCACCCGACGCAATCCCCGTGCTGTCGGCGCGCGGCGACGGCGCCCCCGAAACCACGCTGGACAGCGACGCTTGGTCGATGCTGTGCAAGATCGACGGGGTACGCAGCGTCACTGAGCTCGCCAACGACTGCGGGTACACACTGTTCGAGGCGGGCCAGGTGCTCGTCACTCTGGTCGACGCCGGCCTGGTCGACATCAGCGACGTCGATGACGACTCAGCTGACGTGTACGGCGCGAGTGCACTTGCCCAAGCCCTGAGTGGGCGCAGTGGTGGCGCAGCCAGCGCCGCCGACGAACCCGAGCCCGGAGACGACGCGTTGACCCGGCTCGCCCGGCTCGCAAGCGACGTCACCAGCCACCAGGCGACGGCCGCCGCAACCAACCCGCTTCAACTGGATGTCATGGCTGCCCAGCTCAACGGTGGCACGAACCTGACAGTCCCGGTACGTCGAAGCGGCGACACGTTCGCGGCCTCGATGGGCCGAGTCTCCGGCGCCCTCGCCGACGCCTTGGGTCCCGCACCCGAGGACCACGACGACGCCATCTCGCTGATCGAGGTACGCAAACGGCCGAAGCAGGTGAAAGAGGCCGCGACGGTCGACGGCGAGCAGGAGCTCGAGCGTCGCCGCCGGTTGCGCGCCGCCGCCGCCGCCGAGCTGGCCTCCGCACAGGCCGACGCGGAGGCGCTACGTCCCGACCACGACGTCAATGCCCGTGCCGATGTCCTCGACGTTCCCCCCAAGCTCGTCGACCTCGACACCGAACGTGCCCGCGTCGCCGCACGCGAAGCCGAGGAAGCATCTCGTCACGCCTCGGAAGACGCCGCCCGTCGCGCCGCTGAAGAGTTCGCCAAGGCCGCCACCGAGCAAGCCGCTCGTCACGCGGCAGAGCGCGCCGAGGCGCAGCAGACCGACACCCAGCTCGCCGAGCAGCAGGCCGCCGCGGCAGAGCAGGCACGACGCGAAGCCGCGGAGCAGCAGGCCGCCGCGGCAGAGCAGGCACGACGCGAAGCCGCGGAGCAGGCCGCTGAGGCTGCTCGCGTCGCCGCCGAGCAGGCTGCGGCCGAGGAAGCTGCCCGTCGGCTCGCGGAGCAGCAGGCCGCACAAGAGGTCGCCGACCAAGCGGCGGCCGCGCAGGCGGCAGCCGAGCAAGCCGCGCAAGAAGCCGCAGCACAAGAGGCGGCCGAACGCGCCGCTGCCGAGAGCCGCGATGCGGCGGCGCGCGCCGAGGCCGAGTCATCGCTGATCGCCGCGCAAGCCCAGGCCGCAGCCGCCGACGAGGCGCAGCGGCTTGCTCAGGAAGCCCGGCGAGTGGCCGACGAGCAGGCGGCACTTGCCGCGGACACCGCCGCCAAGCACGCCGCGATCGACGAGCAAGACTTTGCCGCGGCCGCTGCACTCGCCGACCAGGCCGCTGAGGCATCCGCGATGCTCGCCGAGCTGCACCACAGCGCGAGCGCCGATCCGGAGCCGGTCATCACGGTGGTAGCCGATCCTGAACCCGAGCACCACGACGAGCCGGATCTCGGCCCGGTTTCGATGCGTCCGGGAGGCGAGGCCGCCGACACCGCCGCGTTGCTACGGGAGCTCTCCTCACTCGGCCTGGAGGACGACGACCGGCCGGTGATGTCCAACTCCGCGCCGCGGGCCTCACGGCCCAGCCAGGTGGACCCGAAGAAGGCCAAGAAGAAGATCGGCCTGTTCGGCCTGTAAGCCTGTCAGTCAGGGTCAGGCGTCGACGACGCGTTCAGCCCGCATGGCCATCCCAGCGACGGTCAGCGCCGCGTCATCGGCCACGTTTCGCTTGATCACCGCGAGGGCGATCGGGCCGAGCTCGGCATGGTGGAGCGCCGTACCGAGAAATCCGACCGACCGACCGTCAAGCTCGATATCGGTATGTGCCGGCGCGAGCACATCGCTCGTGCCATCGAGATGGCCGAACACGAGGCGGCGCGGCGGGCGACCGAGGTTGTGCACGCGGGCAACAGTCTCTTGCCCGCGGTAGCAGCCCTTGTTCAAGTGGACTGCGACACCGATCCAGCCCACCTCGTGCGGGATCGTGCGGTGGTCGGTCTCGAAGCCGAGTCGGGGCACGCGCTGCGCGACCCGACGGGCCTCCCAGGCGCCGTGTCCGACCAGCGGCAGCGACTTGGCATCGACCCAGCGCTCGAGCTCCTCGCGAGAGACGAGCTCGTCACTCGCGACGTCGTCCAACACCTGCGTCATGACGGCGTACGACGACGACAGGTCGGCGACCTCGACTCGCAGCATGAAACGCATCGAGTCGAGGTAGCGGGTCAGCGTCTCGGAGGTCTGCGGCTCGGTGGTGAGCCACGTCGCCTCGCCGTCGTCCCGCAACACCATGTGGTGCTCGACATGGCCGTGCGGCGAGAGGATCAACGCTTCGCGAACCTCACCGACGGGCAAGGCCTCCAGATGGGCGGAGGTGAGCGAGTGCAACCAGCTCAGCCGGTCTGGCCCCTCGACCCGTAGGACGCCACGATGCGATCGGTCGACCAGGCCGCCCTCGCCGAGCAAGACGCGCTGCTCCCGCAGGGGGTCCCCGTAGTGGTCCGCCACGTCGACATCCACGCCGTTGCCGGCGACTGCGCCGTGACGCGTGAGGAGAGGGCTAGTGGGCATTGCGAGCTCCATCGTAGGAGCGCCGCAAAACAGCTACCTGGCGCCGACAGCCACGCCCTCGGCCCGCTCGGACTCGAGGATGGCCTCGCTGTCGGGGCCGTCGGGCGAAAGCAGGTCGAACAGCAGCGACAACGGCACGTGGGCGTCCAGCAGTCGCATGGCGACGCTGATCCGCTGTTCGGCCGAGATCGCTTCGTTCACAATGTCTGAGTCGTCCACCTCGAGGGTGATCATGACCCGCCGAATGGGGGACTCGCGTACGGCGTCCGAGTGATTCTCAGGTGGTGCAGGGCGCCGATCCGAAACCCGGACCCACCTGGAACACCCCACCTGCATCGTTCGTCACAACAGGTGTCGCCGAAGGGTCGGTCTGGGTCCAGGCGAGAGCCGGTGGCGGCGGGTTCCCGGCTGAGGTTTCGATGACCACGTAGGCGTAGTTGCCCGCCGCGACTGCCCCGCGCCACGCGGAGCAGGTGGCATAGTCGACGAACGCGTGATGCGCCTCTGTCTCGCCGATGTAGTCCACCGTGTTGGTGAACGTCGGCCCGAGAAACGGATACAGCGAGGTGCCGATTACCCCGATCCGGACGCCACTTTGATCCTGCAGCGAGGCGTAGAGCGCGCCCTTGGAGTCAGCCACGTTGTGGTACCGGTCGCGCAGGTAGGTCTTGTTGGCGGAGTAGCCGGCTGCCGCCAGCACGAGAACGGCGACAACCGCGAGTACGGTCCCGAATCGGCGGACGAGCGGCACCCGGACAACGGCCGCGACCACCAGCGCAATCGCCGCCGCAACGGCGCAGTCCTTGGTGCCCAGCGCCCAGACCCGAGGTCCGAGCAGGGCAACGACGAGGCAGGCGAGAAACCCGAGCGAGGCCACCAGCGGCCATCGCCGGGAGAGCGATGAGATCGCGAGACCCAGCAGGCCGAGTACGACGGCCGGGAGCGCGTATCGCACGTTGTACTCGAACAAGTACGGATGTCCGGGCGGACCGAACGCGCCGGTAGGCGTCACCAGATACGCGCCCGTCGCGATGACGGCGACCACTCCGGCCACGCGCGCGGTTCCAGGGCCGAGCACGAGCGACAGGACCACCCCGAGCGCGGCGAGCGCCAGGATCGCGATCCACGCCTTACCGAAGAAGAACTCGAGACCCGGATGGAAGTACTGGCGAATCACCGTCGAGTCATCGAGATAGTGCGCGACCGAGTACCCGAACTGCTGGAATCCGGCCATTGGCACCCGGGTCAGGCCGGGAACGTGCTCGCTCGGAAACGGCGAGCCGACTGCGACGGCATCGCGGATGTACCAGTACACCGAGGTAATCGCGGCACCGACGACGACCAGGATCGCCGCTGCGGGCTTGCGCCGGTTGGGCACCAACAACAGGAAGCCGACCAACAGCGCGAGGGTGGGCGCCAGAAGGCTGAGCTTCGTGCCCATCGCGAGTCCACCGGCCAAACCCGCGAGGAACGGCAACCCGACCGTGGCGGCATCGCCGTCCTTGCGAAAGTGGGCGGCGATCGCGAGCAGGGCGATCAGCGGCCACACCGCCATCCAGTCGTTGATCGCGCTGGCGTCGTAGATCCCGAGTAGCGCCAGCAGGGGCGTCACGGCGCACAACGCGACCGGGCCGAGGTCGTACGCCGATCCGACGCACCACGCAGCGAGCAGCGCGGCGCCGAGGTCGGCGAGAGTGAGCAGCAACGACAGCGAGTCGCGGTGCAGCAGGGCGATGCCCATGCCATGAAGCAACTCGCTGTTGAACGGGTAGTACGGGACCGGCGAGCCCGGCGCGAGCTGGACGATGCCGCCTGTGTGATGACTCGTCGCGAAGTGGGCAGCCATCGTGAGGTGGTACTGCAGCGCGTCGATGAACACGTTTCCGGTGCGCGCCGTCGCGCGTACCGCGATCAGTCCCTGTGCCAGCACAAGTGCCGCGCAGGCACTCGCTATCCAGGACGGCAGAAACCGGAAGTCCCGGCGGCGGGGCAACACGTCGACCTTGGCGACCTCGGGAAACTCCTCGGGGGTCCCGTCGGGCTCGGCAAGGTCTGGCCGACCACGTCCCCGCCCGAGGACAAGCGCGACGGCAGCCGACGCAACCGAGGCGATGACGATCGGATTGCGGTCGAACGCACCGAACACTCCGAGCAGCTCGCCCTCGACAACGAGGAAGGAGTAGGCGACCACTACGACGACCAGCGCGGCGATCGCGCCCGTCCACCGTGGAGCCAGTATCCGTCGCCCGACCAGCCCAACGATCGTCGCGCAGAGGACTACCACGAGGGTGGCGCCCATGCCGACGGCGTACTGGTGGACAGTCATCACTAACCCCCAGGGTCCTGCGAGCCGATGTGAACCTTAGTGGGCGGCCCGGCCCGATGTTGTGCGACGCATAACATTTGGACGGTTGGCTGCCTGACGCCAGACCAGACCACTACTCGTCGAATGCGGGGCAACGTTGCCGAACGCGCCAGAGGCTGCGCTGCGACGGCTGACGATCGTGCTTCCGGCCTACAACGAGGAAGCCAACATCGAGAAGGCGGTCGCGATGGCGACCGACGTCGCTGCACGGCACTGCACCGATCACGAGGTAATCGTCGTCGACGACGGCTCGTCGGACTCCACGGCCGCCATCGTCGAGCGGCTGTCCGCGGCTGACCCCCGGGTCCGGCTGATCAAGCACGAGAAGAACAAGGGGTACGGCGGCGCGCTCCTGAGCGGCTTCTTCGCAGCCAAGATGGACTTGGTCTTCTTCACCGACTCGGACAACCAGTTCGACCTCGACGAGCTGGCAGTGTTCATCGACCTGATCCAAAGCGTCGATGTGGTCGCCGGATACCGGATCAAGCGGCGCGACCCGTTCTTCCGCCGGGTCAACGCGCGAGCGTGGAACTACCTGGTACGCGCGCTGTTCTACGTGCCGGTGCGCGACATCGACTGCGCCTTCAAGCTGTTCCGCCGTGAGGTGTTCGACGGCCTCGAGCTCAACAGCGTCGGTGCAATGGTCAACACCGAGCTCATGGTGAAGCTGGGGCGCTCCGGTTACCGGGTCGTCGAGGTCGGGGTGAGCCACTTCCCACGCACGGCTGGCAAACCGCAGGGCGCGAGCATCAAGGTGATCATTCGGGCGTTCAGCGAGCTGCGCCGGATGCACACCCTGCTGTCCACGATGGAGCTGTCCCACCTGCCCGCCGGCGTTCGCAGCACGCAATCCATTCCCCCGAGCGGCCGGGCCTGACGACGGTGAAGCCGGTCGTAATCGTCGGCGGCGGGATCGCCGGCGCCGCCGCCGCACTGCGCCTCGCCGAGGGCGGGCGCGAGGTCGTGCTGTTCGAGGCCGGCGAGCGGCTCGGCGGTCTGGTCGTCTCCTTCGAGATCGGCGGCACTCCGCTCGAGTGCTTCTATCACCACATCTTTCCGCACGAGTCGCACATCCGGGCGCTGATCGACGAGCTCGGGCTGACCTCGAAGCTCGACTGGCTGCCCAGCTCGATGGGCGTCCTGACCGGCGGCAAGCTGTGGCCGTTTACGACGCCGCTGGACATCCTGCGGTTCGGTCCCATGACGCTTCCCGAGCGGTTGCGCATGGGCGTCGGCGGGCTCCGGCTGCAGCGATGGAAGGACTGGCAGAGCCTCGACACCCTCCCGGCTCGCGAGTGGCTCACCAAGGCGACCGGACCGGCGGCTGTCCGCGAGCTGTGGGACCCGCTGCTGCGTGCGAAGTTCGGCGCAGCGGCGCCTGAGGTCCCGGCCGCCTGGATGTGGGGTCGCTTCGAGCAGCGCCGCGGCGCGCGAAAGGGCAGCGGCGAGAAGCTCGGCTACCTCCGCGGCGGCTTCCGCCAGCTCTTCGATGGTCTGTCGGCACGCCTCGAGACCCTCGGCGTCGAGATTCGCACCAACAGTCGCGCGAGTGCCATTCAGGCGAGCGATGGCCGCGTCATCGGCGTGGCCGGCGACGGCGGCGATGTCGAGACGGACGCGGTCCTCTACACGGGCGCGATGCCGGCGATCAACCGGCTCGTCCAGGCAGAGTTCACCGACCCGAAGTGGGCAGCCGCCGAGGGCATGGGCGTCGTGTGCTCGGTCATCGAGACCGACCGGCCGATCAGCAACACCTACTGGACCAACGTCTGCGACCCGGCGATCGGCATCGGCGCCATCATCGAGCAGACCAACCTCGTGCCGGCCTCGGACTACGGCGGCCGCCACGTCACATACCTCGGTCGGTATTTCACTGCTGCGGAACGCGACATCGCGACGACCGACGCAGCGGCCCTGACCAACGAATGGCTCGACAACCTCGAGGCCGCACACCCGGGCTTCGACCGCTCGATGGTCACGGCAGTGCACCCGTTCAAGACGCCCTACGCGGCACCGCTGGTCACCCTCGGCTACAGCGAGCGAATCCCGGATCTGCGCGCGCAGCTCGACGGCCTCTACATTGCGACCACCGCGCAGATCTACCCAGCTGACCGTGGCATGAGCGAGGGCATCCGGATCGGCGGGGATGCGGCCGCAGCCATCCTCAGCGACCGGAAAGTCAGCACATGAGCGACTGGGTTTGCCCGGTCTGCGGCAGCACCCGGTCCCGTTTGCTGTGGAAGGTCGGTGGCGACGCCACCGAGAACGGCGTCGACCCGCACCTGTTCCGGCCCAGTGCCGACCGCTACGGCGAGACGGTCGGCACCGTCCTGCGGTGTCTCGAGTGCGGTCATGCCTCGCTTGCCGAGACGCCCACCGATGAGGTGCTTGCGGCGGCGTACGGCGAGGCCGCAGACCCGGTATCGCTGGACGAGGAAGACGGACAGCTGGAGACCGCGCGCCGTTCACTCGCCCGCATCGAGGCCGTCGTAAGCCCAGGACGTCTTGTCGATCTGGGCTGCTGGACGGGCTCATTTGTGTCGGCGGCCGCCCAGCGCGGCTGGCAGGCCAGCGGGGTCGAGCCGTCCACCTGGGCGGTCGCGCGAGCCCGGGAGCGCGGCCTCGATGTCCGCCTCGGCGATCTGCGGGAATCCGGCGTTGCGGACGGCTCGATGCGATGCGTCGTCATGTGCGACGTGATCGAGCATCTACTCGATGTGTCAGCGGCCATCGGGCTGATCGCCGACATGCTCGAACCGGGTGGAGCGCTGTATCTGACCACCCCGGACGCCGGCGGGCGGCTGGCTCGGCTGATGGGCAGCCGCTGGTGGTCCATCCTGCCGATGCATGTGCAGTACTTCACGGTTGACTCGATGCGACGGCTGCTCGAGCGCCACGGTCTACGGGTCGTAGAGACCGCGAGTCACCCCAAGGTGTTCACCGCGTCGTACTACGCCGAGCGCCTGGGCGGCTACTCAGCGTCACTCGCCCGCGCTTCGGTAGGAGTAACCCGAGGCCTGCGGTTCGCCGACCGGCTGGTCGCACCTGATTTCCGCGATCGAATGCAGGTCATCGCGGTCAAGCCGGGCTAGCGGGCCGTCCTAGGACAGGGAGTTGGGCTCGACGTCGCCCCGTCTATGGTGGTTGTAGGAGGGGGCTGTTAGCGAGGTGCTCATCAAAGGGAGACGCGTGGCGAAGCAGCGCAGCGCCGACTGGCAGGTCGACCTCAAGCCCGTCACGTTGACACCAAGGAACCCTGCTGCGCCGTTCACCACCGAAAACGGCGCGGCACCGCACGTCGAGCACGCGACGTACGACGCGGCCCTCACCCAGACTCTGTCGGCGGTCACCACGGCCGTCACCGAGCTCAGCCGGGCCGTCGAGGCGATCGGCAGGCGCCTTGACGGGCTCGAGCGAGCCGCCGCGGAGCAGGCATCGAACAGCCAGTCCCTCGCCAATGAGCTGCTGACCAGAGCCACCACCGCAGCGACGACCGCCGCTGCCGCGCCACCGGCTGCGGCACCGCTGGACGCCGCGCCGGATGCCCCGGCCCGCCCGGTCCGCGCGACCTCTCGGGCGCTGCGCGATTCCACGACCGCACCGCTGGAGCGTCGCAGTCGGCGCGCAGCGAGTGCGCCCGCGACCGCACCGAAGGACGGCGCGGAGCAGTAGTCGAGCTGTCCTGCCGCTGTCGATGATGTCCGTTCGCCGCTCGGTGCTGTGGATCACCCCACAGCCCCCGCACACGGTCGTCGGTGGCGGCGGCATCCGGCAGGCCTATTTCTTGCGAGCCCTCGCCGAGGCGGCAGACGTAGATCTGCTGGTCGCGGGCCCCGAGCCGTTGACGGACGAGGACGTGCGCGGAATGTGCCGCTCGGTGATCGAGTGCGCCGCGGTGCCCCGCGACGTCCAGAGCGGGACCGTCCGCAAGGGCACGATCAGTGCACGGCTTACGTACCTCCGCTCGGCCCTCGGCCCGGAGGGTCCTGGCGAGGTCTACGTCGCGCGCAACGCGGCGCGCTTGGTCGGGGCTGAGCTACGCCGGCTGGACGCAGCGAATGCTTACGACGCGGTAGTGGTGCAGCACGCCGCATTCAGCCGCCTGCTGCCGAAACAGCGCCGGGGCCGGTGGGTATGCGAGCTCGATCGCCTCGGGTCGATCGACATGCATCAGCTGAAGGACATCACCACCGGTGCCAGGCAGCGCTGGCTCTACGGTCGAGAGGAAGCGGCCTACCGCCGGTTGGAACGGTGGATCGGCAACAGCTACGACTCGGTGATCGGCGTGTCCGACGAGGACCTCGCGGCCGTGCCTGGGCGGACGATCGCGATCGCCAACGGCGTCGACACAGCCCGCTTCACGGCCAGCCCCCTTCCTGCCGCGCCGAAGCTCGTGATGACCGGATACCTAGGCACACCACCCAACGTGACGGGCGCGCTGTGGCTGTGCCGCGAGGTTCTGCCGATCGTCCAAGCCGCGGTGCCGGCGGCGACTCTGGAGATCGTCGGCGGGGCGCCCACCGACGAGGTACGCCGACTCGGCGATCTACCGGGTGTGGCAGTCCACGCCGACGTGCCCGACATCGTGCCGTACCTGTCTGCGGCGCGAGTCGCAGTCGTTCCACTCGTGATGGGCAGTGGCACCCGGCTCAAGGCTCTCGAGGCGTTCGCGGCTGGCCGGCCGGTCGCAGGGACCAGCATCGGGCTGACGGGGCTCGGGGTCGCAGACGGCACGGGTGCGCTGATCGGCGACTCGCCATCCGACCTCGCCGAGCGAATCGTTCGGCTGCTCGACGACGACGGACTTGCCGCAAAGCTGGTCACGGACGGTCTGGCAATCGCGGGTCGCCACGACTGGCGAGCGCTCGGCGACGGCTACGTCGCGGCCGTGTTCGGCGACGCCGCGTCGTCGATCGACTGATAGGTCGGCGACCCGGCGCGTTCCCACTCTCGCCACGCACGGGCGTAGGCCCGGTGGTAGGCCACGCTTCGCGCAACATCGAGGGCACGAACCCGCCGGCTGCCGCGCGGCCGAAACACCACGCCTGCGACGCCCCGGGCAGTGGCAGCGGACAGCGTCATCGGCGACACCGGCGGTTGCAGCTCGCCGCGCTGGGGATGACGCAGATGCATCTCGAGGTGGCCGTAGCCGAACCGCCGCCACTGCCGCAGCACGTCGCGCGTGGACTCCCGCGGCACCATCTCCATCCTCGCGCCGTCGGCTGCGACGACCTTCCCAAGGCCGCGCTCCTGCACCCGCCAGCAGATGTCGATGTCGCCGCCACTGCGGATCGCCGCGAAACCGTCGACCTGCGCCAGCACTGATCGGCGTACGGCCATGTTCGCTGTGGTCGCCGCAGGTAGGTAGTAGGCGTCCTCGAGGTGCACCGCAATACGCATCGACTGTTGCTCGGCTGCCCATTGCATCGCCGTCGTCGGCCCGCTCAGCGTGACGATGTCGCCCCCGGCGACGGCGACCTCGGGATCACCGAAGGGTGCAACGATCGCCGCAAGCCAGCCGGCCTGTGGTCGGCACCGCGCGTCGGTGAAGACGACGACGTCGCTAGAAAGGCTTCGCCAGCCGGCGTTGCGAGCGATGTAGGGACCGCTGGGTGAGCCGAGAGCGAGCACGGTGGCCCCGGCCTCCCGGGCAACGTCAGCCGTGCCGTCGGTCGACGCGTCGTCAACGACCACGACCTCCGCACCGAGATCACGCGCCTGGGCCACCACACCGGTAAGTCCGTCCGCGAGGACCGCGGCTCCGTCACGAACCGGGATGACGACGCCGATCTTCCCGCGTCCTGCTCCGGCGAGCCCGCGTCCAGCCAGCCGCGTGTCAGATGCCATGGCTGGCCAGCAGGGCGAGCTGCTCAGCCTCAGCCTCGAGAGCCTGGTCCGAACGTTGGTCGGAGGGCTCCGAGAGTGCGACGCCGGCCAGGACCCAGAACACCAACGAGGTGACGAGCTCGAGCCAAACCTGCAGGAAGAATCCGCCGAGTACGAGACCGAGGCCGCCCAGCCAGAGACCGCCCGCGAGCTCGCCTCGCACCCCGCCGCGTTTCGACCTGCGACGCAGCTCGAGGAGCAGTACGCAGAGCATCAGCAGGTTCAGGGCGCCGCCGGCCAGCCCGAGCTCTTCGCCGGTCTCGAGGTAGGAGTCTTCGGCCGTTGTCTGGTTGGTCGAGTGATAGCGAACGCCAGTCGTGGTGTTTGCTCCGAGCCCGCGGCCAATCGGGTGATGCAAGACATCGTGCAACGCGCCACGCGTCGCGTTGACGTGCTCTTGAGAGTCGGCGTCACGGTTGGTACCGGTGAAGACGCCCTCGAATCGTGCCTTCAACGACGAGTGGCTGGCGGACGGCAACATCAGCACCACCGCCGCTGCCAGGACGATGAAGAACCGAAAGCGGCCCGGCTTGCCCCGACTCGCTACGGCGATGGCGACAAACGCGGCGAGTCCGGCACCCAGCACCGCGCTGCGGGTCTCGGCCAGCAGGATCGAGGCACCCGCGGCGCCCGCAGCTGCCAATGCCAGCGGCGACACCCGCTCGCTCGTGAGTCGCTCGAGCGCCAGCCCGAATGGGATCAGGCTGAAGAAGGCGAAGGTCAGCGGGTCGTTGAAGAGGCTGCCCGCGCGGGTGAAGGAGACGCTGCCGATGTTGCCGGGATCGAGGAGGTTCGCCGCGTTGCTGTAGTGGAAGCCGGTGGTCGCAAACCGGAACGCCGGATAACCAAGCGTGTTGGTCAGAAAGTTGTTGAAGCCGGTGCTGTTGGTGGACTCCCAGATCGCGAACCCGGCGAGCACGACCGAGATGAACATCACCGCGTTGCGGACCTCGTTGACGAACCTGGCATCGAGCTGGAGTCGACGGATGCAGAGAAACGCCACCACGTAGACGCACTCGAGTCGGTAGGCGTCAAGTCGACCGGAGAACGTCAGGCCGCCAAGCAAGCCGTGAAACGCCATGGGCAGCAAGAGGTAGATCGTCGCCAGGCCGATATAGATCATCGCGACCATGTCGAGGCGATCGAGCGAACGCCGCCGCCAGCCGTGCTCCTCACGTTTGCCGCGAAGGGCAACGTAAAGGATCGCGATCTCCCAGTACTCCTTCATGTACCCGAGCTGTTTGACCAGGATCAACGGCGCGCCCAGCTTGTACGCGTAGGCAAGGATCGGCACCTGCAGTGGCACCCAGATGACCAGACCCATGACCGAGAACTGCGGCCGGCGGACCGCGAGCATCGCGAAGCCGATGAAGAGGAACCCTGCGATCGCACTGAAAGCGGCGACCTGACCCTGTTGCAGCGTCGAGAAGACCGAGCTCGCGAAGAAGGCCGTCAGCGCGATCGGCTTCCACGAGGGCCAGGATCGGCGGAGCCTCGGCGTGTCCTTGCGCCAGTCCCGCTCGCGGCGGCCGAAGCGCCGTTTCGACGCAGTCGTCGCCGCTACGGAGGTCACCGGATGAGCGTAACCACGACCCTAGGGCGTTAGCCTCGTCGTGTGGACCTCGTTCAGCTGCTGGCAATGGTGCGTCGACGTCGGTGGCCGATCGTCATCTGCCTCATTGCAGGCCTGGGAGGCGGCGTCTACTTCGCCGAGCACGGGAGTCCGGTCTACCGCGCGACCTCACGTACGTACGTATATGCGGCCGGCAGCACAAGCCTCAGCGACAGCATCACCGGCATCGTGCTCACGACCAGCCAGATCAATACCTACGCGGCTGTCGCCTCGTCGCGATCGGTCGCGACCCGCGTCATCTCCGACATCGGGCTCGACACCACACCGGACAAGCTGCGCAAGAACCTGAGCGCGGTTGTCGAGACCGGCACCCAGATCATCGACATCACTGCCGAAGCCGACACCGCCGCGGGTGCACAGCGCCTCGCCGACGCCGCCGCGACGGCGTTGTCCGCCGAGTTGATCGCGCTCCAGCCGAACGACGCCCAGCGACTGAGCGCGGAGTTGCTCGACACTGCTCCACTGCCTACGCATCCGACGTCACCGAACCCGCCACTGGACATCACGGTAGGCATCCTCCTGGGCCTGCTAGCCGGATTAGGCCTGGCTGGTTCGATCGAGGCGCTCGACCGGACCGTCAAGACCAGCGCCCACGGCGACTCCCTGTTCGGTGCGCCGCTGCTCGCAGCGGTCCCCCGTCGCCGTGGCCCCATGGTCGTCGTGACACCGGGAGCCGACCGACCCGAGAGCGAGCCCTATCGGACGCTTCGCACGGCCGTCCGCTTCCTTCGACCTGATCGCCCGATCAAGACGCTGCTCGTGACCAGCGCCGGCCCTGGTGAGGGCAAGACGACCACGGCGGCGAACCTTGCCGTCGCGATCGCGCTGTCCGGCGAACGCGTCGTCGTCCTCGACGCCGACCTTCGACGAGCCGGCCTGGCAACCGCGTTCGGCCTGGAGCACTCGGTCGGCCTGACCTCGCTGGTCCTAGGGACGAGCACGCTCAACGACGCTCTGCAGCACCGCGACCGAAACCTCGAGGTCCTCGCGAGTGGCCCACTGCCGCCAAACCCGTCGGAGATCGTCGGCTCGCAGCTGTTCAACCACGTGCTGCAGTCGCTCACCGAGATCGCCGACATCGTGATCATCGACGCTCCCCCGCTGCTGCCCGTCACGGACGCCCTCGCGATGGCAGCCCAGGTAGATGGTGTGCTCATCGTTGCCCGGCATGGCGCAACGTTGCGCTCCGCCGCGAGTCAGGCGCGCAGCAAGCTCGACAATGTCGGCGCGAACGTCGTCGGCTACGTGCTCAACGCGGTGCCGGCGCGCGAGGCGCGCACCTACTACGCCGAGTACTACTACCGGCCGCAGTCTCGGCTGTCCGGTGGCGGCGGCCTGTGGTCGCGCGGGGAGTCGGGCTCCGACTCGGCGGTGTCCGGCCGCCGCTAACCCCGGCAGCCCGATTCGATCGATGCGAATCGCTCTCACGCACGTCTACTGCTGGCCAGAGGTACGCCGTGGGGCCGAGCGCTATACGCACGAGCTCGCGGCCGGCCTGCGCCGAGCCGGGCACGACGTACGAATCGTCAGCACCGCCAGCACGCCAGGGCGCGACGAGGTTCTCGACGTACCGGTCCGGCGATACCGGCAGCGCACACAGCTCCGCCGCTGGTACGGCTCGGGCGGCGACAGCGTGGCCTTCGGTGCGCAGACCCTCGCCGGCGTCGCCCCGCGGCGACTCGATGTCTGGCACGCGATGTCGGTCGGCGATGCCGCCGCGGCAACCTTGGCGGGCAAGCTTCGCCCCGGCTTGCGCACCGTCTACACGGAGGTCGGCTTCCCCAACAAGGCGTCGATCGACAAACGCAAGGAACGCCGTCTCTACGAGTACGTCGTGCGCGGGGTTGACGAGTTCATCTCGCTATCGCCACCTGCCGGGAGATATCTGGCTGAAGGCTATGGGCGAGGCGGGGAGGTGGTCGGCGGCGGAGTCGACCTACACAGCTTCGGTCCGGCCGACGCACGGCACCCGACCCCGGCGTTGCTGGTCCCCGCCGCCCTGTCCGAGCCGCGCAAGAACGTCGGGCTCGTCCTGGAGGCGGCCGCCGAGCTCACCAACCGCGGGCAGCAGGTCGAAGTGTGGCTCGCCGGCCCGGGCGACCTGCCCGACGACCTTTCCGCGCAAGCACGCGAAGGCCTCAGCCACGTCACGATGCAACGAGCCGCATCCCCTGACGAGCTACCGGACCTCTACTCCCGCGCCTGGGTGACGGTGCTCCCCTCACAGGCCGAGGTGTTCGGCCTTGTCGTCCTCGAGTCAATGGCGTGCGGAACACCCGCCGTCGTACTCGACGACGGCCTCGGTCCCTCGGGCATCGTCACCCCCGGGACGGGCGCAATGTGTGCGCCGACGGGAGTCTCCGTCGCCGACGCCTGCCAGCAGGCGCTCGAGCTCGCGGCCGATCCGCGAACCGTCGAGGCTTGCCGGGCCCGCGCCGCGGACTACGACTGGGACTCCATCATCGTGCCGCGCATCGTGTCGCTCTACGCGCGTTCGGGACTGCATTGAGCGCGCGCGGCCGACCGACCCCGACGCTCACCGTCGCCGTCGTCGTCAAGGACCGCAAGGATTGGATGGCGCGCTGTCTTGACGCGATCGACGCTCAGCTCGGCGCCGACTTCGACATCGTGGTCGTCGACAACGGCTCGCAGGACGGCACCCACGAGATGCTGCTCGACCGACGCGGCCGGACGAACCATCAGCTGACCGTCGCTCAGGAGCAGGGCACGCTCGGCCATATCCGCAACGTCGCCCTTGGAATCGCCACGGGCGACGTAGTCGCCTTCACCGACTCGGACTGCGTGCCACGTCCCGGCTGGCTAGCCGCCGGTGTCGAGGCCTTCGCCGGGGACGTCGTCGCCGTACAGGGCATGACAGTCCCGATGCGAGAGCCAGAGCCTTGGGAGGCAACGATCCAGATCGAGGCCTTCAACAACTGCTACGAGACGTGCAACCTCTTCTATGACCGCAAGGCGCTGCTCGACGTCGGTGGGTTCGGCGAGACGATGCCGCAGCTCGGCGAGGACATGGTCGCCGGCTGGCGGCTGCAACGCACAACCGGAACCGCGGTCTGGGCGGGCGACGCCGTCGTCGAGCACGAGGTCACCTTCCCGGGTCTGCTGTGGTGGGTACGCCGAGGCCTGCGGTATCGCTGCTGGCCGCAGCTGGTTCGCGAGTTCCCCGACGTACGGCGGAAGGTGTTCTTCGCGCGCTACTTCCTCAACGCACGCCACGTCCTCATCCTCACCGCGATCGCCGGCATCGTCGCGTCGGCAGCGTTGCTCAACCCGCTGCCACTGATCGCCGTGCTGCCGCTGCTCTGGCGCTGGCGGCCGCGATCGATCAGCCGCTACGGGTTACGCAACAGCGGGTACGGACTGGCCTTCGATCTCGCGGCGTTCGTGGGCGTGGTCCGCGGCTCGCTGACGAACGGGCGACTGGTCCTGTAGACAAGCGTCAGTCGGTCTCGACTGCGAGCTCCCGGATCGGCTTGGCCGGGACGCCGGCAACCAGCCAGCCCGGCGTGACGTCCTTCGTGACCACGGCGCCGGCGGCAACGAAGGCGCCGTCTCCGACTGTGGTCCCGCTCGCGATCACCGCGTGCGCGCCCATCCAGATGTTGCGGCCGATCGACACCGGCGCGGTCGTGACGGCGTCGTGGATCGGATCGTCCGCCGCTGTTCGCAGATGACGGGAGTCGGCAACGGTGGAGTACTCGCCGATGATCGTCATGTCACCGACCTCGACTCGCTCGGCGCAGTGGACCTGCATGCCGGTCGACATCACGCACCCGGCGCCGATCCGCAGCTCACCGCCAACCTGGTAGGTGCCGAACCGGCGGATCTCTGTTCCCGCACCGATCTCGAAGTGCCCGCCTCGCAACGACAGCCGAACGCCGTCGCCGATCTGTGCGCCGGCGCCGATGAGCAGTTTGTTGGTCGTGCTCGGCCAGACGTCGATGCTCACGGAGCGCGAGATGTAGGCGTCACGGTCTACTTCGAGCACGACGGTGCTGCCCTGCCAGGACGCGGCCATCCGCACCCGGCGCCGAAACCGCCGGACTCGCGAGCGCGACACGACGACGTCTATCCGACGAGATAGCCGCACCCGACGCGTTCGCAGACCTTCGGGCAGCACAGCAAAGTAATCTACTGACCTGCCGCAGTGTTGCGTCTCAAGCGAGGTCGGGTCGTCCGTGAGTGAGGAACGCGCGCCGCTGTCGGTAGTGCGCCGCACGGTCTCCCAACTCGCCGCGACCGCGCGCACCCGAGAAGGCGCGACGTTCGACCCCAGCCAGAGTCCGTGGTTCGAGCGCGCGATCTTCGTGACCGGCGCGCCGCGCAGTGGCACCAGCTGGCTGCACCAGATGCTGACGACCCATCCCGACGTCGCAACAGCCGGCGAGATGCATGCGTTCTGTGAGGGTCTGGGCGAGGTGTTCGCCAACTTCGACTCACCAGATCCGTACATGAACCTCTCGACGTGGGTGACTCGCCCCGAGCTCGTGACGCTCGCCCGCGGGCTCGTCGACGGCGTCCTCACTGGAGCGACGCGCAACGGCCAGGACAACGCGGTTCGCGTGCTCGACAAGACCCCCAATCATGCGCGGACAGCCGCGCTCCTCGCCGAGGTCTACCCCGACGCCACGTTCGTCCAGATCGTGCGCAACCCGCGCGACGCCTTGAGCTCGGCCCGCGATCTGTGGAGCGGGTGGAACGCGCGGCTGCGTGACTGGTCGGCCAGCGCCGCGGACTGGTGCGCAACAGTCGAGGACTGCCGTACGCATCTCGGCCCGCTGCGCTACCACGAGGTCCAATACGAAGACCTGCTCGCCGATCCGGTGCCGCAGCTCACCGAGATCCTGAAAGCGACGGGTCTGCCCTACGACGAGGCGTTCGTCGCCGACGCCGTCGAGTTCGGCAAGGCACCGGTGAACGTCCGCCCATCGGATCAGCGGATCTCCGCCAACAAATGGGCCGATATCGATGCCGATGCCGAACAGCAGATCGTCGAGGTCGCTGGGGATCTGATGGTCGAGCTCGGCTATCTCGACGAGGCCCAGCGCAGCGCCATCCTGTCGAGACGATCTGCCCGCCGCACCGCAACGACCGTCCGTCGTGGCGGAGAGCGCGCCCTACGCGCAGCCAGCAGACGCGCAACGATGGCCGGCACGAATGCCGCACACCGGCTACGCAACCGGCAGACGTCCGAGTCGGTAATGGCAGTAACGAAGGAGCTGATCGCCGCAGCGACCCGCGGTGACGAGGTCGCTGCGCGCCGGCTGCTCGCAGCCTCGGCCGAGCTCAGCCACTCGGACGGCCGCACGACTCGGGGGCCGCAGGCCGTCGCCGCAGAGCTGTGCCTCGCCGTGAAAGACGCACAAGTCATTCCATTCGTCGCCGACGAGACCGCAGCGGCGGTCGAGGTCGTGCGCCCCAACTCGCCACGAGTGCACCAGCGCTACTACGTCGCTCGCGGCTTGGTGACGCGGATCGTCATCGAGGGTGATCGCAAGTAATGGCACGCACCGCCAAGCCCGCGAAGCTCGCCGCAGGCATCGTCAACGAGCCGATGCGGATCGTGGTCGGTGGCTCGAGCTGCTCGGTGCTCGTCTCCCCGCCGCGCAAGAGCCGCAACGAGGGCACCTATGGCGAGCTGCTGCCGCGCCTGCTGCGTCCGCACGGCGTCGTGGCCGAGACGATTCACGAAGGCCACTGGTTCGGGATGGTCAACGAGTACCGGCCGCGTTACGAGACCGGCCTGCGCAACCACTTTCCGGATGTGCTGATCATCAACTACGGCTTCGCCGAGATGGAGCCGAACTTCCTGCCGTACTGGTTGGCCCGTCACTTCTCGACGTGGGACCTGTCGTCTGCGGTGATCCCGACCGGCTACCGTCGCTTGCTCGCGCCGCGGCTTTGGAAGATCGCGCGCTTCTATCAGCGTCAAGCCTCGCGGCTCACCAGCAACCACTCGTTCAGGGTCTCGCCGCGGCGCTTCGTCACGGACCTGCGCCGGATCATCCAGATGGCCCGTGCCGAGACCGGATGCCTTGTCCTCGTCCTGGACATCGACCCGCCCGGTGAGCGGCTGCAGTATTGGATGCCGGGCATGTGGCAACGCTGGGAGCGTTATCAGGGACTGCTGGCGAAGCTGGTCGCCGATTTCGATGACCCCCAGGTTCGGCTGATCCACAACTCCCACAGCATCCTCGACGAACTCGGCTTCGAAGTCGGCGAGCCGGATGGCATTCACCGCAGCGCCGTAGGTCATGCCCGGACGGCCGAAGTGCTCACCGCGGAGATCCTGGACTGGCTCAACAGTTGAGCCGCGCCAGCGCGCCACGGCGATATCGCGTCAGTGTCGCTGTCTCGACGTACGAGCGGCCTGATCGAGTCGCACGGCTATTCGACGCGCTGGGTCGCCAAACCCTCCCGGCCAAAGACTTCGAGGTCGTCATGTACGACGACGGCTCGTCCGAGGCAGCACTGCAGAAGGTTCGCGAGCTGTCCGCCGCGGCGCCGTTTCCGCTCCGGCTGATCGAGGGCGGCATCAACCGCGGCCCGGCGACCGGCCGTAACCAGGCCTGGCGGGCGACGACCGCACCGATCGTCGCCTTCACCGATGACGACTGCGTACCGACACCGGGCTGGCTTGGCAACGCACTTGCGGCCTTCGACGATCCGGCGGTCGAGGTTGCCGTCGGCCGTATCGAGCCGGCACCTGACCAACTCCACCTGCTCGGTCCGTTCTCCCGGACCATGCACGCGACAGACGCTCGGTTCTTCGCAACCGCAAACTGCCTCTACCGACGCGAGGCGCTGACCACGGCGAACGGCTTCGACGAGCGGTTCCGGCGGGCCGCCGGCGAAGACACCGATCTCGGCCTTCGGGTGCTCGAGGGCGGTGGCCAGGCGATATTCGTTGACAACGCCCTCGTCCATCACGACGTACGCCCGAGCAGCCTCCGCGCCGCCGCGCGCGAGGCATGGGCGAAGTGGATCGACCTGGCTCTGGTCGTACGCAAGCATCCTCGAGTACGCCGCGAGCTGATGTACTGCCGGGTGTTCTGGAAGAAGCCCCACGCGCTACTGCTGATTGCGATCGCCGGCGCAGTTGCTGCGGTCTGGGAGCCGTACACGCTGGTCGCGCTGGTGCCCTACCTCTGGCACCGGCTGCTCAGCGCCCCGCTGTCACACGGTTCGATCCGCCCGCTGCTCACCCTGCCGGGCGCGCTGCTCATCGATGCGATCGAGATCGTGACAATGGTGCGCAGCACGCTGCGTTACCGCACGTTCGTCCTCTAGTCGCGACAGACAGCACAGCACTCGGTGTTGAGCGCGAGCAAACAGGCTTACCTGGGGACATGCGGCTCCACGCACATCACCGTGACTGGCACCTCAACGTTTGCTACGCGACCGTGAAGCGGGCGATCGAGCTACGCAGCCCGTTCGCGAACTGGTTGAGTTGCGCGACAGCAGCCGCGGTTTGTCGGGTGCCTTGTGCGGATTGCCTCGATACATCGGAGACCTGACTCATTGCACTGACCACTTGCTCGGATGCGGACCGCTGTTGTTGGGTCGCGATCGAGATCTCCCGAGCCGCTGTCGTAGTCTCCTCCACCATCGCGGCGATCCGTTCCAACGCTGTGACAGCGGCCTGGGCGAGCTGCGATCCTTCGTGGGCCTGGATCGATCCCTGCTCCGTCGCGACGATCGTTGCCTGAGTCTCGTCCCGAATCTCACTGACGATCTGTTTTATCTGACCGGTCGACTCCTGCGCGCGTTCGGCGAGCTTACGAACTTCTGCAGCGACGACGGCGAAGCCGCGTCCGTGTTCGCCTGCACGTGCCGCTTCAATCGCGGCGTTCAGCGCGAGCAGGTTGGTCTGGTCAGCGAGCTCGTCGATGACGTTGATGATGTGGCCGATCTGCTGGCTCTTCTCGCCCAGCGTCCTCGCACGCCCGGCGATCGAGTCGACATGCTCGACGATGCCCGCCATGGCCCCGACGCTCGCGTCGACCGCGGCTCGACCTTGCTCCCCACATCGAAGTGTCTCCGTCGCGTAGCGCGCGACTGAGTCCGCGGTTTCGGCGATTTGTGCCGCGGTCGCTGCGAGTTCTTCGATTGTCGAGGTCGTCTCAGAGACGGCGGAGGACTGCTGACTGGCCCCGGCGGCGTGGGTCTCGGCCTGAGCCAGCAGTTCGGTTGCGCTGGCCGTGATCTGTTCCCCGCCGGCTCGGATTTGGCCCACCAGGTCGTGGAGGCTGCTGAGGGTGTTGTTGAAGGCTTCACCGAGCAGCTTCAGATGTTCGTGATCGATGTTGTCCTCGACGCGTACGCCGAGGTCGCCTTTCGCCGCTCGCTGCAGGATCTCGGACATTTGCTCGACCTGAGTCGACAGCTGGGTCCGCGCGCGCTCCGTTGCATCGAAGTTCCGCCACGCGAATGACGCGATCAGCCCTCCGACGATCCCCACCACGACGGTCGCTAGTGAATAGGTCGCGATAGCGGCCGCGTGCGCCTGGTTGAAGTCACCTTGCGCAGCGGCGATCACCAACAGAGCGCCGGCGGATGACAGGCTCATCGCACCGTACTGAAGGGGATTGCCTGTGCCGGCAGCCATCAGGACGAGCAACGGAAACAGCACCCACAGCGGTCCGTCGATCCCGTTGGTTGTGGCGACAGCGCCCGCGACGAAGATCCAGATCATCAGTCCGCAGACCACGTCGAATGCGTCGGTGTCTCTCGCTCGCGCCCGTCGGCCTCGACGACGTTCGCGCAGCAGCGGGAGCGGTGCGGACACGAGACCGAGAGCGATGAACCCCCCGGTAAGTGCAAGGTCGTGTCGTTGAGTGTTGCCGACCGTGCTCCGCACGGTGGTTGCGATGATGGCCACGCCCACCAAGGACCAGGCTACGATCCCCGCGAACCGGCCTCGATCTCGCCTGTCATTCACGATCGTCCCTCCAATGTGGGCCGTCGCTGGCCCTCAAAGCTCACTCGCTGGTGCGCAAGGTCGCGGCGCCGGCCGCCACGATCGCGCTGCGGTGGCCCTCGTCAACGAGGCTGAAGCGCACGGCAACGCCTGAGCCGGTCCCAGTACTCCTCGACCGGCCCGTCGCGGATGTCGCGCACCATCCGACCGCCTCCGCTTTCCCAGCACAGCTGGTAGGTAGAACGACATACGCGCTTATCGAAACTCCCGCACTAGCGCTAACGCAATCGTGATACTACCCTTCGAAGAGCGGCCTTCTAGGCAGGTTGTGGCGCTACCAAGGCCCCATCGACGAACGATTGGCCGAGAGCAGGCATGGATCTTGAACTAACGGCGGATCAAGAGCTGCTACGAGACACCACCCGCCGCTTTCTCCAGGCGTCCATGCCCCTGTCCGCGGTACGGAGCCTTGCCGACGATCCCTCTGGCTTCGACCGCGGCTGGTGGAAGAAGGGGGCCGAGCTCGGCTGGACCTCCCTGCTCGTGCCGGAGGCACGCGGCGGCGGGAGCGTCTCCGGCGAAGGGCTTCGCGATCTCGCGCTCGTTGCCGAGGAGATGGGCGCGATGGTCTCGCCTGGACCATTGATCCCCACCAACGTCGTTGCGCAGACCCTGGCGATCGATGGCGCCGGCGATCTGGCCGACCGCGTCCTATCCGGGCTACTGGCGGGCGAGCTGGTCGCGTCGTGGTGTGTCGCCGAGCCCGGGCCGCCTATCGATCCCGACAGGGTCGAGTTGCGAGCCGAGCGCGATGGCGACGACTTCGTTCTCGACGGTGTGAAGCGCCCGGTCGAAGCCGCCAGTGAGGCCGACTGGCTGCTCGCGACGGCGTCCGGACCCGGGGGGCCCTCGCAGTTCCTTGTCCCCACCTCTTCCCCGGGTCTGCAGGTCGTGCCGTTGCGTGGCCTGGACCTGGTCCGCCGCAACGCCGAGGTCAGGTTCAACGGAGTCCGCGTTTCGCAGTCGGCTGTCGTAGGCGCTCCGGGAGGTGCTTCCGCCGCGTTCGAGCGACAGCTCCAGACCGCGCTCGTCTTGCAGTGCGCGGAGATCGTCGGCGCGACGGAGCGGGTCTTCGAGTTGACGGTTCAGTACGCCTTCGACCGGCTTTCGTTCGGCAGGCCACTCGCCTCCTACCAAGCTCTCAAGCATCGCTTCGCCGATCTAAAGCTGTGGGTCGAGTCGGCACAGGCCATCACGGTCGATGCCACCAGAGCTGTTCAGGCCAACGCTGCTGACGCGTCCAGTGTCGCGCGAATCGCTAAGGCATACGTCGGCGAGCGATGCCCCGAGCTGATCCAGGACTGCATTCAGTTGCACGGCGGGATCGGCGTTACCTGGGAGCACGACCTGCACCTCTACCTACGCCGCGTCGTCCTACATCGACAGACATACGGCGATCCGGCCGAGCAACGCGACCGCGTCGCCATCCTGGCCGGCTGATGGGAGACACGATGGCTGCGTCAGGATCGGCACATCAGGGGACGCTCGAAGACATCGAGACCTTCCGTGCGCGGGCAACCGAGTGGGTCGCGGAGAACCTCGAGCCGCTGAACGGCGCCGATCCGTTGATGGGTCACGCCAAGGACGACACAGATCAAGTGGTGCGCGCCAAAGCGATCCAACGCAAGCTCTGGGACGCGGGCTTTGCCGGCCTGTGTTATCCGGTCGAGTACGGCGGACGCGGGCTGCCCGGTGAGTACCAGGACGCGTTCATTGACCTGACGCATGGCTACGAGCTTCCGATGGTCTTCAACACGCCGACGTTCACGATCATCCTTCCGACGATCCTGGACTTCGGGACAGAAGAGCAGAAGCAGCGCTTCATCCCCGCCGCTCTGCGCGGCGAGGAGCTCTGGGTCCAGTTCCTGTCCGAACCCAGCGGCGGATCGGATCTCGCCGGAGCGATCACCCGAGCTGACCGGGACGGCGACGTGTTCATCCTCAACGGCTCGAAGATCTGGAGCACGTACGCGTGGAAGTCCGACTACGCGCTGTGCGTCTGCCGGACCGACTGGGACGTTCCCAAGCATCGCGGTCTGAGCGTTCTCATCGTGAAGGTGCACCAGCCTGGAATCACCATCACCCAGATCAAGCATGTCGATGGGACCGAGGAGTTCTGTCAGGAGTTCTTCGATGACGTACCTATCCCGGTCGCAGATGTCCTCGGCGAGGTCAACGACGGCTGGAACGTCGCATCCAGGCTGCTGCTCCACGAACGCGCAGCGGTCAGCGGCTCCTCGCCCTACGCGATGAGGCCGCGAACCCGGCAGCACGAAAGCGATCAGATCGGTGCTCTCTCGATCGATGGAGTCGACGACCCGCGGGTACGCCAACTGATCGGTGAAGCCCTCGTCCTCACCCGCGTCCACAGCGCACTCGTTGGGCGAATCAGCACATCCATCCGCACCGGCCGGTTGCCGTCGGCAGCTGGCTCGATCCCTCGGTTGTCGAACGGGATGCTCGGGGTCCGACTGGCCAGCATCGCGATCGAAATCGTGGGCGACCGGTCGGTCGCATGGCACGACGGGGAGACCGCCGGTGACCTCGGGGTCAGCTATCTCGGGCGGCAAGGACCCTGCCTCGGTGGCGGCACCACGGAGATCGCCCGCAACATCATCAGTGAACGTGTGCTCGGGATGCCCCGTGAGCGCGCAGAAGACTTCGACCGGCCCTTCCGGGACGTGCGGACCAACGCAGTCGTCCGCCGCACTCCGGCATGATCGAACGACGAGGAGCGACGATGGGAAAGCTCGACTTCCCGGTATTCGACGCCGACAACCACATGTACGAGACCGAAGAGGCATTCACTCGGCACCTGCCCTCGCGCTACCAAGGGCTCTTCAAGTACGTGCAGGTAGACGGCCGCACGAAGATCGCCGTCGACAACCTCATCAGCGACTACATCCCGAACCCGACCTTTGAAGTCGTGGCCCGCCCAGGCGCGTTCGCGGAGTACTTCTCCGGTAACAATCCGGAGGGCAAGTCGTTGCGGGAGTTCGCCGGCAAGCCGATCCACGCCGTCGATGCCTTCCGCAGCGCCGCGCCGCGACTCGCGCTTCTCGACGAACTCGGGCTAGATGCCGCGTTGATCTTCCCGACTTTGGCCAGCTTGCTTGAGGTCAGGCTCACGGACGACCCAGAGCTGACATGCACGGTCATCCACGCGTTCAACGAATGGATGCACGACGAATGGACCTTCAACTACCAGGGCAGGATCTTCGCCACGCCGATCGTCAACCCCTGTGTGGTCGAGCGCGGTGTGGCCGAGCTCGACTGGCTCCTCGAACGTGGCGCGAAAGTTGTCCTGATGCGGCCGGCTCCGGTCGCCGGCCACCGCGGCACGGTGTCACCGTTCCTGCCGGAGTTCGATCCGTTCTGGGCCCGGGTTGCCGAGTCCGGTGTCCTTGTCACGCTGCACGCGTCTGACTCTGGCTATCAGCGATACGTCAACGACTGGGAAGGGACGAGCCGGGAGCCCCTGGTATTCAAGCCCCAGCCCTTCTATGACGCGGTCTCGCCTGGCCGGGCAATCAACGACACCATCACCGCCGCGATCTGCCACGGCATGCTCAGCCGATTTCCGACGGTCAAGCTTGCCAGCATCGAGAACGGTGGGAACTGGGCGATCTCTTGCCTGAAGGCAGTGGAAAAGACCTACCAAAAGATGCCGCAAGCGTTCGCTGAACACCCGCGCGACGTGTTCCTGCGAAACCTCTGGGTCAACCCGTTCTGGGAAGACTCGCTCACCGACCTCGTGAACCTGATGTCCCCCGACCACGTTCTGTTCGGCTCGGACTACCCGCACCCCGAGGGCATGGCCGATCCGCTGCACTGGGCGAAGGAGATCAGCGACATCTTCCCGGCAGACGACGTGCGCAAGATGATGGGCGCCAACATGTACGGCCTGCTGGGCCTGACACCGCACAGTGGCTGACGAGCGCCCTCGCATGCTGCCGATGGCCGGTGTTCGCATTCTCGAGGTGGCGCAGTTCACCTTCACCCCAGCCGCCGGAGCCGTGCTCGCCGACTGGGGCGCCGACGTCATCAAGGTGGAGCACGCGGTCACCGGAGACGCCCAGCGGGGACTGCGCATCGGGACGGGCGGTGCAGCCCAGGGGTCGTTCCAGCCTCTGATGGAACACCCCAACCGTGGCAAGCGCAGCATCGGGCTAGCCCTCGAACACCCAGCCGCCCGGCAGGTCCTGCTCGACCTGGCACGTCAAAGCGACGTCTTCCTCACCAACTTCCTGCCCGACGCGCGCACCAAGCTGGGGATCGATGTGCAGGACCTGCGGGAGGCAAACCCGCAGATCATCTATGTGCGAGGGAGCGCCCACGGGCAACGCGGACCGGACGCCGCCACGGGTGGGTTCGACGGAAGCGTGTTCTGGTCACGCGCAGGCAGCGCGATGGGATGCACGCCGCCTGACTCACCGCAAGCCGTCATTCAGCCGGCGGGCGCGTACGGCGACTCACTCGGCGGCATGACCATCGCCGGTGGGATCGCCGCGGCGTTGCTGGCACGAGATCGAACCGGAGTGCCGTCGCTGGTCGACGTCTCCCTGCTCAGCGTCGGGATCTGGGCCACGGCACTATCTGTCAACACCGCTTTGCTTACTGGCTCGTCGCCGGCACCTCGCCCGTTGAGCGGATCAAGCTCGAGCCCGTTCAACCCCACCATCGGGAACTTCCCGACCTGCGACGGCCGTTTCATCAACTTGACGATCCTTCAACCCGGCAGGTACTGGGCAGACCTTTGCCGACACCTTGGTCTCGACGACTTGATCGCGGACGAGCGATTCGACAGCGGCGAGAAGCTGATCGCGCGTGCGGCCGAGGCTGGCGAGCTGGTCGCCAACGCGATCGCGGCACAGCCGTTTGACTATTGGATTGAGCGTCTGAAGACGCTCGAGGGGCAGTGGGCCCCGAACAACAATGCCGTCGAAGTCGGACAGGATCCCCAGGTTCGCGCCAACGGTTACATCGTGCAGGTGACGGACGCCGACGGCAACGAACGGGAGCTCGTGGCGAGCCCAGTTCAGTTCGACGAAACCTCGCCGACCCTGACGCGTGCTCCGCAGTTTGCTGAGCACACCGACGATCTACTTCGGGAGCTGGGCCGCACCGAGGACGAGATCATCCAGCTCAAGATTGACGGCGCTGCCACCTAATCGCTTGATGGGAGCGGCTTTGCGCCCTTGACCACGAGCGGGACCGCGCCGCTTGAGAGCGTTCCGTCGCCTTGTTTGGTGGTGAGGAGCTCGAGGGCGCCCTCATCGTCGTCGGTGGTGTAGCGCTTGCCGAGCTGGGTGCCGGTGTCGAGACCGGGAGCGGGAGTCCCTCCGGGGCTGACATCACTGGCGATGTCGACCATGGGCTCACCGCCGCAGCACAGCTCGATGTCTGCCGTTGAGGGTCGGACGACGATGACCTCCGTGCTGCAGACCTGGCTGCGCAACCGAGCACCTGACCTGAGCGGCACGTCAGTTCCTCACCAGTTCGACCTTGCGCCACCCGTTGAGGATCGCGCTGGGGTTGGATTCGAGTGGAGCATCAGCGAGCCGCACGCTAGGCAGGTGAGGCAGCAGCGCGCCGAGCGCGGTCGTGACCTCTTGCAGGGCCAGGTGTGATCCCAGGCAGAAGTGGACGCCGTGGCCGAAGGACAGGTGTCTGGCGCGCGGCCGAGTGATGTCGAAGCGGTCCGGGTCATCGAACTGTTGCGGGTCGCGGTTGGCTGCTGCCATGTGCAGGGCGATGACGTCGCCCTTCGCGATCGCGGTTCCGGCGACCTCGACGTCTTCGGTCGCCTCGCGGAAGGCGATCTGGATCGGTGCTGTCAGCCGGTTTGCCTCGTCGACCGCCGCGGGGAGCACTGACGGGTCAGCCGACAACAGCTCGAGTTGTTCCGGGTTGGAGAGCAGCTCGACTACGGCGTTGCCGATCAGGTTGGTCGATGTCTCGTTGCCGGCGACCATGATCGTGATGGCCATCGTCAGGGTCTCGACCGTCGTCAGCGCCTCGTCATCGACAGCCCGCAGCATGGCGCTGATCACGTCGTCTTTGGGTTCCGCGCGTCGTTCCTCGATCAGCGGAACGTAGAACAGCGCGAAGTCCCGGAGTGTGGTGACGAGTGCGAGCTGCCCTTCGGGGGTGCTTCGGATGTCACCGACGGCACTCGCGGCGAAGTCGTCCGACCATTGCTTGACCTGGTCGTAGCCGGCGCTCTCGATGCCGAGGATGTTCGCGATCATCTCCACCGGCAGCGGCACGGCCAGTCGCTCGACGACATCGAAGCCGTCGAGGTCACCGGCACCATTCATGCATCGGTCGACGATCGCCGCGATCGTCGTGGCCATGGCGGTGATGCGTCCCGGCGTGAAGCCCCTGCTGACGATCCGGCGTACCCGGGTGTGTTCGGGCGGATCGGCGGACGCGATCGCCTGCGCCGTCGCCAGCTCGTCGAGATCGATCGGCATCGAGGACGCGACGGTGAGGAGCCGGTCGATGAGGTCCGGGTCGGCGTCGGGTGTGCCCTCGGCAGGCGGCCCCTCGTACGGGTTGGGGCGGGATGAGAACAGCTCGGGCTGTGACTGGATCGCCTTGACGTCGTCGAACCGGGCGGCGACCCAAAGGTCGGCTCCAGTGCGATAGAGCCCGGGCTGCGCCCGCAGCTCTGCAAAGACCGCAGGGCGTAGGTCGCGCGGCCCGGGGAAGAACGGATCGAACTTGAACGATCCGGTGGCGGCTGTCATCGCTCTCCAGGTTGGTCCGGGCTGATCTGCTGGAACAGCTGGTTGAGGTCGCCGTACACCCAGCTCGCGACGACCCGATCGCCGGCAAGCTCGTATACCTCGCAGGTGTCGACCTCGATCGGCTTGTGATGGGGCGCAAACCCGAGGTAGTCGCTGACGTGAATGCCGGTCAGTCGCCAACGGGCACATGCGTAGCGGTCATCGCCGAAGAGGTTCGTCTCGTGGAGGTACAGCTCGTCGAAGGCCTGCGCGAGCAACTTGAAGTTGTCGGCAATGTCGGTCAGCGTCAGCGGAGTCGCTACGCCCGGCACCCACCGCGGACACTCGGGGTCGAAGTGGGCCACATAGCCGTCGACGTCACCGCGGTTGAGCGAGACGACTGCCGACCGAACTGCTGCCACGGCCTTGCTCGCTGGCAGATCGCCCACGTCTCGTCCTGTCGTTGACTTGGATTCAGGCCACTGAACCTAACCCAAACAGCTTGTGATCCTCAACGATCATCCCACGGGCGCGCCCAGGACTTGCAGCGTAGGTAACGGGCTGATCGAAAAAAGGCTACTGTAGCGGCGCCCGGCAGATGAGCCGGTGGAGCAGCCCTGAGGGAGTCAGCGTGCTTGAAGCCGTCGTAGTTGCCGCCGCTCGCACCCCGATCGGTCGGGCTCGTAAGGGATCGCTCGTCGGTCTGGATGCCTTCGAGTTGGCCGAGATCGCGGTGGGTGCGGCGATCGAACGCAGCGGTGTGCAGCCGGCCCACATCGACGACATCGTCCTCGCCGAGTCGCAACAGGGCGGCGGGGTCATCGCGCGCCACACCGCGGTGCGATTGGGGCTGACTCACGTCCCGGGGTTGGCGGACAACCGGCACTGCGCCGCCGGACTGTCGGCCGTCGCGATCGCTGCGTCGGCAGTGCGAAGCGGGATGGACTCGGTCGTCGTAGCCGGAGGCACCGAAAGTCTCAGCACCGCTCCCACGTCGAGCAAGCGCCCGGCGGGCGGCGGCGATCCGCAACGCTGGACCACGCCGAGCCATCCGAACACGCCCGACGCGCCGACTTTCGACATGTCGATCACCGTCGGAGAGAACACCGCGCGCGAGATGGGCCTGACCCGTCGCGATGTCGACGAGTGGGCGGCGTCCAGCCACGCCCGGGCACTGCACTCGATCGACGAGGGATACTTCGTCGACCAGATTGTCCCCGTGAAGGTCACCCAAGCCGACGGTGCGATTCGACTGTTCGAGGTCGATGAGCATCCGCGGCGCGGAACGACGGCGGCGACCCTCGCCGAGCTCCCCGTACTGCACCCGGAGCTCGATCACGCAACCGTCACTGCCGGGAACGCCTCTGGTCTCAACGACGCGGCGGCAGCGCTTGTCGTTGTGTCGAGCGAGTACGCCGTCGCGCACGGACTGCGGCCACTGGCGCGGATCAAGTCCTGGTCTGCGGTTGCTCTCGAACCGGCCCGAACGGGCATGGCACCAACCGTCGCCATCCCGAAGGCACTCGATCGCGCTGGAGTCTCCATCGAGGACATCTCGTTGTTCGAGATCAACGAGGCTTTCTGCTCCGTGCCGGTTGCGGCAGTGCGCACTCTTGGACTGGATGCTGAACGCGTCAACGTCAACGGCAGCGGGTGCAGCCTCGGTCATCCGATCGCCGCGACGGGCGCACGCATGGTCGTCACGATGATCCATGAGCTCCGCCGTCGAGAGGGCGGTCTGGGCTGCGTGACGATGTGCGCGGGCGGCGGCATGGCCGCCGCGATGATCGTCGAGGCGATGTGAGCCGTCCGCGAGCCTCCAACAGCTGATGGAGCTGAACGAGTTCCGCCACAAGCTCTGCGTGTGGCTGGACGACAACTCCGACGCCCTCGGTGCCGGTGTCCCCTTCGCCAACCAGGTGTCCGACCGACTGAGCCGCCAGCGCGACGTGCAACGCCGGCTGTTCGACGCGGACTGGATGCGATTCGGCTGGCCCGCTCGCGCGGGCGGCCTCGACGGCTCCGCGCTGTGCCGCGCAGTACTCGGCGAGGAGCTCACCTCCCGCGGCATCGTCCACACCACAACCTGGTCGATGCACGAGGTGCTCGGTCCCGCCGTCATCGAGTACGCAGACCCGCAACTGGTCGCTGACGCGTTCCCCCGACTGCTCCGCGGCGAGGAGACCTGGTGCCAGGGCTTCTCCGAGCCCGATGCCGGAAGCGACCTCGGCTCACTACGCACCACCGCCGCTCCGACCGCCAACGGAGACGGTTGGGTGATCAACGGCGAGAAGCTCTGGACCAGCTTCGCCCATCACGCCGGCCGATGCGTAGTGCTCGCTCGGACCGGCACTCCTGAGTCCGGATCCAAAGGGATCACGGCATTCCTCGTCGACATGGACACCCCCGGCGTGGATGTTCGGCCACTAGCCACGATGGCGGGCGTCGACGAGTTCTGCTCGACCGCGTTCGTCGACGTGGTCGTACCAAACGACCGGCTCGTCGGTGGAGTGGGTGACGGCTGGAAGACCGCCGGATTCATCCTCGCCTGCGAGCGCGGGCCGATCTTCTGGCAGCGCGCCGGCTCGCTGGCCCGGCACTTGTCACTACTCCTTCCGCACGCCACAGACCCTCGATCACACGCGCTGCTCGGCGAGGCCTACCAGTCGCTGTGGGCCTTCCGCGCCCGCTCGCTGTCGACCCTTCACGGCATGGCAGACGGCTCACTACCCGGACCCGAGGCTTCCATCGACAAGATCCTGATCGCCGCGGCTGAACAGACAGTGTTCGAGTTGGCAAAGGAGCTGCTGTCCGGCGATCTGGAGCTTGGCGACAGCCCACACGACGAGATGTGGCGCAGCGAGTGGGCGTACTCCCGAGCCGCGACGATCTACGGCGGCACAAGCGAGATCCAGAAGGACATCGTCTCGTGGCGGTTGCTCGGCCTCCCGAGGGGATCATGACCATCACCGATGACGAGGCGCTCGTACGAGCGACGCTCCAGGGACTCGCCGAGGCTCACGACGGAGAGGCGCTGAGCGCAGCACTCGATGACTTCGGCTTTGCCGAGCTCCTCATCGAGTCACCGCAGATCGGGGTGAGCTCGCTGTTTCGCGCGATGGGCCGAGCCGGCTCCTCGTGCGGCGCCCTCAACGACGTTGTGACCGCTGCCTTTCACGCGTCGACCGGTGTCGACGTGTCCGAAGACACCCTGCTGCTGCCGCGACCGGGAGAGGACCACCCGGCGCTTCTCCACGACGGCGTCATCGACCTCCGCGGACTGTGCATCGCGCCTCGGCCGGATCGCGGCGTACTCCTCGCGGCTGCCGGACAGGACGGCCTGAGCTGGCTTCGGGTTGCGCCCGCCGCATCGGTCACCCTGCGGCAGGTAACAGGGTTGGACCCGACGCTCACCGTGGCCGAATCCGACGCCGCGGGCATTCATGGCGAGCTCGTACTTGCAGGCCGGGACGCGGGACTGGCGTGGGACAGCGTCCTTGCCGCCGGACGCCGCGGGCTCGGCTGGCAGATCGTCGGAGGAGTGGAGCGGATGCTGACCCTGGCGACCGAGCATGCCACCCAGCGGGTCCAGTTCGGACACGCCATCGGCTCATTCCAAGCGGTGCGCCATCGCCTCGCCGACGTCTCGGTGGCCCAGCATGCCGCGGTGGCGGCGCTCGATCGGTGCGGGGAAGCCGACGACGGAATCTTTGCCTCGATGGTCGCCAAGTCGCTGGCCGGCCGAGCCGCACGGCTCGCCGGCACACACTGTCAGCAGGTGCTTGCCGGCATCGGCTTCACCGCCGAGCATCCCTTCCATTCCTACTTGAAGCGGACGATGGTGCTGGACCGCTTGCTGGGATCCTCCACCGAGCTGCCGGCGAAGATCGGTGCGGTTGTGGCCGCGCAGGGCACCGTCCCCCGGCTGGTGGAGCTGTGAACGCACCGCCGGCGTCCGCCGACCGCCCGGAGTCGCTCGTCACGATCGACCGTGTCGACGACGTCAGCGTCATCACCCTCGCCCGACCGGACAAAGCCAACGCACTCGACGCTGACCTCGCCGCCGGGCTACTCGCGGCGGTGAAGCAGGTCGTCGCCGACGACGCTCGAGCCGCGGTCATCACCGGGGCAGGCGCGGCATTCAGCGCAGGTGGCGATATCCGAACGATCCAGGAGATGCAGGATCCGGACACCCGCGCCGCGGTCCTCGACACTCACCGCCAACTGTTCTGGGAGATGGTGCGGCTCCCGATCCCGACAGTCTCGGCGGTCAACGGACCGGCCGTTGGCGCGGGAGCCACCGTCGCCCTGCTCGCCGATCTCGTCGTGATGGCTGATGACGCCTACCTCAGCGATCCTCGAGTGTCGCTGGGGTTACTCGACGGCGCCGGCGGTCTCATCATCTGGCCGCTACTGACCAGCTTGTCCGCCGCACGAGAGCACCTGCTGCTCGGTGATCGCGTCAGCGCTGCCGAGGCTCACCGACTGGGTCTGGTCAACCGAGTGGCGACGGCGCAACGCGTGGTCCTCGACGCGATCGACCTCGCCCAGCGCCTCGCCGCCTTGCCCGCGCAGGCAGTCAGGCAGACGCGACGGTTGCTCAACGCCTCCCTCGAAGCCGCCGCCGAAGGACTGCTCGATGACTGCTCGGCGGCCGAAACCGCCTGCTTCGACAGCGACGAACATCGCAACAGGCTTGACGACTTGATTGTGCGCATCGCAGCTCGCGAGGAGAAGGACACACCATGACCGATGCGCCGCGGGTCGCGCTTGTGACGGGAGGCACCAGGGGCATCGGCCGGGCCGTGACCGAACGCCTCATCAGCGACGGCGTGACGGTGGTTGCGGCGTACGCAACTGACCATGACTCAGCCAACGAGCTACGCGACCGCCTCGCGAACGACACCACACAGGTGTCCGTACGGCAGGCCGATGTCGGCAACGAAGGACAGTGCAGAGACCTCGTGGCCTCGGTCCTCGAGGTGCACGGCCGTCTCGATTACGTCGTGAACAACGCGGGGACCGTCATCGAGCAGCGGCTCGCCGAGATCACCGAAGCCGACTGGCACACACAACTAGGCGTCAACCTCTCCGCCTCGTTCTTCCTCGCCCAAGCTGCAATCCCTGCAATGGTCGACCAAGGCTTCGGCCGGGTCGTCAACGTCGGATCGGTGACGGCACTGATGGGCAGCCCAGTCCAGATCGCCTACGGCGCAGCCAAGGCCGGCCTGAGCGGACTGACCCGGTCACTCGCCCGCAGCGTCGCGCGCAAAGGCATCACCGTGAACTGCGTGATCCCAGGCAGCATCGAGACCGACATGTCCGCGTCGCTGCGCTACACCGACGCCAGTCTCGTGACGCCGCTGATCCCGATGGGACGATGGGGCACCCCAGAGGAGGTCGCTCACGCGGTCGCGTTCCTGCTCGACGAACGCTCGTCCTACATCACCGGGTCGGTTCTCACCGTCGACGGCGGAATGAGCATGGGCGGGTGACAGATCGGATGCGGTTGACCGCCGCCGATATAGACGCGCCGCCGATTCCCGGCCCGCTGCGCGAGCGCTACCGCCGCAGCGGATATCTCACCGACCAGACGATGAGCTCGATGCTCGAGCGCGCCGCACACCAATGGCCGACCCGTCCGGCGCTGGCCGAAGCCGACCATCAGTTCAGCTACGCGGAGCTCGACGCACTGGTGCGGCGAGTTGCTGGCTGGCTGGCGGCCGCGGGGATCGGACCCGGTGACGTGATCTGTTGGCAGACCCCCAACTGGTGGGAGGCGCATCTTGTCGGGCTCGCGGTCTGGCAGCTCGGCGCGGTCAGCAACCCGATCGTCCCGTTCTACCGCGAGCATGAACTGCGACAGATCCTGGACCAAGTGCACCCCGCGGTCGTCGTCACTGCGGACACCTACCGAGGGTTCGCACACGCCGAGGCATTCGATGACCTGCTGGACGGGGCCGGAGTCCGCGACGTCGTGAAGGTCATCATCCGCGGAGATCGGCATGGCTGGACCGGCTTTGACGAGCTGGTCTCGCACGGCTACGAGACCCGGCCAGCGGCGACATCCGCGGCGGACCCGTGTCTGATTCTGTTCACCTCCGGCACCACCTCGGCACCAAAAGGGGCCGTGCACTCCTCGCAGTCGCTGCTGGCTGAGACCCGCCAGCTCGCCGATGCATGGGGTCTGGGCTGGGCCGACGCGGCATACATGGCCGCCCCGCTGCAACATATCACCGGCGTGCTCAACGCCATGTCCATTCCGCTGATGACCGGAGCCTGCGCGATCCTGGCCGAACGCTGGGATGCCGACCAGGCGGTGCGCGACATCATGGAGCGGCACGCGACTTACACCGCCGGGGCCACCGTCTTCCTGCAGGAGCTCACCGCAGCAGCGCGCGAGGCTGGTGTCCGGTTGCCGCTGCGAAACTTCGCCTGCGGCGGCGCACCCGTACCGATGTCGGTGATGGAGGCGAGTGAGGAGCAGGGCATCCAGGCGTCTCGGGTATACGGCATGACCGAGCTGCCGACCGTCACGGTGATGAACGCTGCCGACAACTTCGACCATCGGGCGCGGACCGACGGCCGGCCCGCGGCCGGAGTCGAGGTCCGGGCAGTAGCCGACGGCCAGGACGTGCCGCTCGGCGAGGACGGTGAGCTGGTCGTGCGAGGCCCGGAGCGGATGCTCGGCTACCTGCGCGCCGCCGACAACGCGTGCGCGTTCGATGAGGACGGATGGTTTCGCACAGGAGACGTCGGCGCGATCGACGTCGACGGCCACCTTCGCATCACCGGGCGACTGAAGGACGTGATCAATCGCGGCGGCGAGAAGTTCTCCGCGCGGGAGATCGAGGACCTGCTTGTCGCGCACCCGGGAGTCGGTTCTGCCGCGGTCGTCCCCAATCCGGACGCGCGCCTCGGCGAAGTGCCTGTCGCGTACGTCGTGCTCGATGACAGGTCCGTCTCCGACTCTGACCTAGTCGCATACGTCGCCACAGCCGGACTGGCCAAGCAGAAGACGCCGGTCGCGTGGCACTTCCTGGACGCGTTGCCGATGACGCCGTCCGGCAAGGTCAAAAAGTTCGAGCTCCGCCCACCCGTGCCCTCGGGCTCTGACAAAGAGGCAGTAAGTGAATAGCCGCGGCGACCGTGGCGATGACAAGCGGGCGGCCGTTCTGGCTCGCACCATCGAGGACGACATCGTTGCTGCCGGCTGGCCGATCGGCGAGGTCATCGGTACTGAGGTCGAGCTCCGGGAGCGCTACGGCGTCAGCCGCGCCGTATTGCGCGAGGCAGTTCGCCTCGTCGAACATCACCGGGTCGCGCAGATGCGGCGCGGACCAGGCGGTGGTCTCGTCGTCCACGCCCCCGACGGTGGCGGCGCGGCGAAGGCGTTGGTCATCTACCTCGAGGGCCAAGGGACCAGCGTCTCGAACCTGATGGACGCGCGACGCATCCTCGAGCCCCTCGCGGTGACCTTGGCCGCTGAGCGGCTGACCGAGGAAGGGATCGAGACGCTGCGGCACTCGGTTGCGCAGGAGGTCGGCGCCGACGGAGCTACGCCGCCCACCCTCCTGCCGGGACGTGTCCATCCGGCCATCGCGGCCATGTCTCGAAACCCTGTCCTGCAGCTGTTCCTGGACATCCTGGAGGAACTCAGCGAGCACTACGGAACCCGACCGGCCGGGCTGACGAAGGCCGACGCGGCCGCGGCGGACGCGAGGATCCGTCAGGAGCATCGCGCACTCGTCGAGGCGATCATCGATGGCGACCTCGCACTCGCGCATCGGCTTGCCGACGAACATCTGGAGAGCATCACCTCCTTGCTGCTCGGCAGTGCCCTCAACGATCGTGCCTGGACGAGTCGGCAGCCCCTCGCGCGCGCCGAGGCGAAACAAGCCGAGGTTCTCGCCGACCGCGTGCGCCGCGACCTCGCGGACGAGGGCCTGGCGGTCGGCACGATCGCCGGTTCCGAGGCCGAACTGCGCGAGCGCTACGGCGTCAGCCGGCAGATCCTCAGGGAGGCCATCCGCCTACTCGAGCATCATGGTGTCGCCGTCATGCGACGCGGTCTCGGCGGCGGCTTGGCCGTCGGTCAGCCCGATCCGCAGGCCGCCATCGAGGCGGTGTCGGTCTACCTGCAATACAGAGACGTTGACGTGGCCGACCTGCGTTCGGTGCGCAACGCGGTTGAGCTCGCCTGCCTCGACCAGGTCATCAGTCGCCGACAGGAGCCGGCGATCGCCGATCGACTCCGTCTCGCCCTTGACGTCGATCGGGACGGGCCTGCCGAGGATCTGTTCGCCTCGGTCCACGGCGTACACCGGGAGCTTGCCGAGCTCACCGGCAACCCCGTCCTCACTCTCTTTCTCGACGTCCTCACCAGCCTGTGGGAGCGCCGCAGCGTGCGCTGTCCGCCGGAGACATCGTCGACCGACTCGACGATGCTCGCATCGCTGCGGGAGGCGCATAGCGGGATCGTCGAGGCGGTCCTCGACGGTGACAGGGGTCTGGCGCGCTTGCGCATGCTGCGCCACGTCGAGGCCCTGACTGCCTGGTGGCACTGACCCGATTACAGGAGCTTGTTATGGAATCAACAAAGGAGCGGGCATGACGCGCACGGTCGACTTCCCTGTGTTCGACGGAGACAACCACCTGTACGAGACGCGCGACGCGCTCACGGCGTTCCTGCCGGACGCGTACAAGAACGCCGTCTCCTATGTCGAGGTCAACGGGCGCACGAAGATCGCGACGTTGGGGCAGATCAGCGACTACATCCCCAACCCGACGTTCGACAAGGTCGCGGCGCCCGGAGCCCAGGAAGACTTCTTCCGGAACGGCAACCCTGAAGGCAAAGAGCGACGCGAGCTCATGGGCAAGGCCATCTCCTCGATCGATGCGTTTCGCGAGCCTGGCGCGCGACTGGCGCTGATGGACGAGCAGGGCCTTGATCGAACGATGATGTACCCGACCCTGGCCAGTCTCGTCGAGGAGCGCTTCTCCGAGCACCCGGAGGCGACGCACGCCGTCATCCACGCCCTCAACCAGTGGATCCATGACACCTGGACCTTCAACTGGAAGGACCGCATCTTCACGACACCGATCATCACCTTGCCAATCGTGGACAAGGCGATCGAGGAGCTGAACTGGGTGGTCGAGCGCGGCGCCCGCGCGGTGCTGATACGTCCTGCTCCCGTGCCGGGTCTGCACGGTCACCGTTCCTTCGGACTGCCGGAGTTCGACCCGTTCTGGAGACGTGTCGTCGAGACCGACACCCTGGTGATCATGCACGCGTCCGACAGCGGATACTCGCGCTACTCCAACGAATGGGAGGGCACCGGCGAGTTCCTGCCGTTCAAGCCGTCAGCCTTCCGTGCGTACCACACCGCCACGCACAGTCCCGCCGGCGACGCGGTCGCCGCTCTGGTCTGTCATGGCGCGTTGACGCGGTTCCCGGAACTGCGCATCGCGTTGGTCGAGAACGGCAGCGAATGGGTGGCGCCGCTCGTAGAGAACCTGGCGGCTGCCTACAAGAAGATGCCGCAGGAGTTCGCCGAGCACCCGGTCGACACCGTCCATCGATGCATCTACGTCAACCCGTTCTGGGAGGACGATGTGCGCGAGCTGGCGAAGTCGATCCCGCTCGACCACATCCTGTACGGATCGGACTTTCCGCATCCAGAAGGCCTCGCCGACCCGCTGAGCTACATCGATCACCTGGCTGGATTCTCACCGTCCGAGGTGGCGATGATCATGGGGGGCACCATGGCGACCATCATGCGAGTGCCCACCGTCTAGTACTTCGACACCGTCCCGGGCGCCGGGCGACGGTCGGCGGCAAATGCGCGGATCAGGTTCTGCTGCTCGTAGGAAGCAACGAGGCGCCCGTCGGCAGTGAACACGTGCGCGCGACCGTAAGACCGGCCGCCACCGGCATGCGGACTTTCATGGGCCAACAGGTGCCAGTCGGCGGCATCGAAATCGTCATGAAACGACACCGTCTGGCTGATCACGCTGGTAGAGATCGACACGTGCGCCATCGACTGGCCGACGCCGGCGTGAGGACGCATTGCAGTGCCGATCAAGAACCCGTCCGATGCGTACGCGAGTAGGGCTTGGCTCGTCGACGGGTCGTGGGGACCATTGCTGAAACGACTCCACACGTTGAGCTCGGCGGGACCGACCGCTTCGGGATCGTAGAGATCGACGTCGTCATCGATACGCACCTCCCAGCCACGCGATGAGTACTTGGGAGTTGCCAGGTCGGGTCCCTTCGAAGCCGGCATCGCAGCCTGGTGTCTGATCAGATCAGGCTCCGCGGCCTGCATGAGGACGAGCGCGCTTGTGCAGAGTCGCTCGTCCTGCGCGACGGCCACGGCCACGGTCGCGAACGATCGACCCGAACTCTGCCGAACGACAGTCAGGTCGAGCGGTCGCTCTGGATCGCCACCGCGGGCGAACACGTTGTGAATGGACTTCACGCGCTTGTCCGGCACCGCCAACCCGGCCGCAGTGACGACCTGCGCCATGAGCTGGCCGCCGAAGACCACACCATGGCTGTCGGTGAGGTTCTCGCCGCGATAGCTATCGACACCGTTCGGTTCAAGGGCGAGGACGTCGACGACATCGACACGGTCAGGCATTCGGATCCTTCGCGTCAGTCGGCAAGCGGTCGCGCGCCGACTTCTGGTCCGCCGTGACCGGAGATCACCGGTTCAGGGTTTTCCGCGACCAGAACCTCCACGATGCTGTTGGCGACATCGGCAGGCGTCTGCATCGAGAAGCGAACCCAGCCCTCGGCGTACCACCGCGACACCCAGTACGTAAGCAGCTCGGGATCCATGTTGTCCGCCACGCCTGTGTCGGACGTCGGTCCGACAACCACGTCGGTAACTCGAAGGTCTGAGTATTCGTCGCGGAGGCCTTGGCAGAACCTGCTGAGCCCTGCCTTCGACGCGCCATAGGCCACGAGGCCCGGATATGCGCGCTCGCCGGCATCCGAGGAGAGAAACAGTGCGCGACCCTGGCTCGACTCGTCCTGCAGGTATGGCAACGCCGCCTTCGTGATCAAGGCCGCGCCGATCAGGTTCGTCTCGAGGATCTCCAGCCAGTCGACGTTCTGCGCGGTGTCGAGCGGCGTGAACTTGCCGATGCCGCTGGCGTAGACGACCGCGTCGAGACCGCCGAGATGGGTGACGGCCTCCTCGACGGCACGGGCGCAATCCGCCGGCTGTCGCACGTCGCACTGGACCGCGTGTGCCCCGGAGATCTCCTTGAGCCGCTCCACTCGCCGGGCGGCAGCGACGACCTTCGCGCCCCCCTCGACAAGCTGGCTCGACAGCTCCCGTCCGATCCCGCTGGAGGCGCCGACGACCAGCACGCGCAGCGATGACACATCGTGAACTGACACGCCACTCCTCAAATGAAGAGAACTAGACTCTCCTTTTGCATCATAGAGCGCTGTACCTCTGCTGCGCATCACCGAAGGGAACGCGGGTGTCCGAGGGTCTGTCGGGACGGCCAGCACCGAACGTCGACACCGACAACGCGTTCTTCTGGCGGGCGGGCGAGGACGGAGTGCTGCGGTTCCAGCGCTGCACCGAGTGTCAGCAGCTGCGGTTCCCGGTCGCTGCGGTCTGCCCGTACTGCCGGTCGTTCGCCACCGAGATCGCGGACGTATCGGGATCCGCCACGGTCATCGCAGCCACCGAGAACCACCAACAGTGGATTGCTGCCATGCCGCCGCCGTACTCGATCGCCGTCGTGGCAATCGATGAAGACCGGCGCATTCGCCTCACCACCAACATCGTCGGATGCCCGTCGAGCGAGGTGCACCTAGGCCTTCGCGTCGCGGTCCAGTTCGCACCCCTTGATGACGTATGGCTGCCGCTGTTTGCGCCGAGCGGCGAGCCTGACGGGGACTGGACGGTGCCAGAGCCGCGCACGGCTGGACGACCTACCGTTGAGCCCGACGGCCGCTTCGAGCGCCGAGTAGCCATCACCGGCATCGGGATGTCGACCGTCGGACGACGCCTGATGCGCCCTGCGCTGCAGCTCACGATCGAGGCAGCCACAAGCGCAATCGAGGACGCCGGGCTGACGTTGGACGACATCGACGGGCTTGCTACGTACCCGGGTGCAGCCGGATCCGCGGGCGGCTTCAGCGAGGGTGGCGTGACTGCGCTCGTCGAGGCACTGCACCTGCAACCGGCGTGGATAAACGGCGGTGGGGAGACCCCCGGACAAATCGGTGCCGTGATCGCCGGCATGCTCGCGGTGGCAGGCGGCCTGTGCCGGCACGTGCTGTGCTTCCGCACCGTGTGGGAGTCCACCCACACTGCCCTCGCCCGCAGCGGAGCGCTGCGGTCCGGCACCGGCGGCCGAGCTTCCGGGATGCGAGAAGGCCGCGCGCCGTTCGGGGCGATGTCTGCTGCCAACTGGATCGCGATGGCCGCCTCGCAGCACTTCGCCAGGTACGGCACGACGCGGGAGCAGCTCGGGGCGATAGCGCTGAACGCCCGCCGCAACGCGGCGCTCAACCCCGCAGCGGTGTACACCGAGCCGCTGAGCATGGACGAGTATCTGAGCGCTCGTCTGGTCTCCACCCCGTTCGGGCTCTACGACTGCGACGTCCCGTGCGATGGGGCGGTTGCCGTCGTTATCTCCGCGCGTGAAACGGCACGAGATCTGCGGCAGCCGCCCGTGCTCGTCGATGCCGTGGGCACCCAGATCACCGATCGACTCTCCTGGGACCAGGGCACGCTCACCCACGAACCGCAGGTCATCGGGCCTGCCCAGCACCTTTGGCGACGCTCCGCGCTGCGGCAGCAGGATGTCGATGTCGCCGAGCTCTACGACGGCTTTACGTTCAACTGCCTGAGTTGGCTCGAGGCGCTGGGGTTCTGCGAGATCGGAGAGGGCGGCCCCTTTGTCGAAGGCGGTCAGCGGATCGCGCTGGACGGAGCGCTGCCGCTGAATACCCACGGCGGCCAGCTCTCCGCCGGTCGTCTCCATGGCTTCGGGTTCATCCATGAGGCGGTTCTTCAGCTGCGAGGCGTCGCCGGCGACCGGCAGGTGTCGGGAGCCGAGGTGGCCGTCGTCACGACGGGCGGCGGAACCCCCGGTGGTTGTGCACTACTCACTGTCGACAGAGCGTAGGAGAACGTCGCGACATGCCTAGCTACACCAGCGACGGGCTCACCCTGCACTACGAAACAGCGGGCAGCGGCCCCGCGCTCCTTTGTATCCACAGCGCCACGAGCACAGGCAGCTACGAGTGGGACCACCTGACCCGCAATCTCAGCGACTCGTTCCGCGTCGTCAAGCCAGACCTGCGGGGGCACGGCGAGTCAGATCATCGATCCGGACAGCTGGCACTCGAGCTCATCGAAGAGGACCTGCGCGAACTGATCGCCCACGAGAGTCTCGGACGGCCGCACCTGCTGGGCTTCTCCTTCGGGTCTGAGGTCGCTCTTCGACTGGCGCTGGACCATCCAGGTATCGCGCAAAGCCTGATCTTGTTGAGCCCGGGTCTTGGCACCGCGAAGAAGGGCGCGGCCGCCAGGGCCGAGGTGCCCAGCCGCGAGACCCTGGAGAGCCGCTGGCCAAAGGGCCTGCGCCGGCTGCACGCCGAGCGGCACGGTCCGGACCACTGGATCGACATCATGCAGGACCTTTGGGTGCGTCACGCAGAGCGAACCCTGATCTCCCTGGAGGATCTGCAGACGTTGACGATCCCGATGCTGTTGATCTGCGGCTCGGACGACGACCCTCGCCGGCTCGAGCAGTCCCGGCTGTTCGCCGCGACGAATCCGTTGGCCAGACACATCGAGATCGAAGGCGGCGGTCACGCCGTTCACAAGGATCGCGTCGAGCAAGTCGAGCCGATCATCGCCGAGTTCCTCCGCGATTTGTGAACCCTGCGCGCAAGGTCGCGAGATCGACCTTGCCGGTGGGCAGCATCGGCAGCTCGTCCGGTCGCACGAGCTGCAGGTGGCGGGGCACCTTGTATGACGACAACGAGGCGCGCGCCCCGGCTCTGATCTGGTCTTGATCGAGATCTGCGTCAGGCCGCAGGACGACAACGGCGGCTACGTCCTCGCCGCGCTCGCCGGCGGCGACGCCGAAGACGTAGCACTCGCGAACGCCGTCGATCGCGTTCAGGATCGACTCGACTTCGGCAGGGGAGACGTTCGATCCGCCGGACTTGATCATCGCAGTCTTGCGTCCGTTGAAGCGTAGGTAGCCCTCGGCGTCGAATGAGCCGGTGTCTCCGGTGGCGTACCAGCCGTCGGGCGCGAAGGTGTCGTGACGTTCGGCCTTGTAGATCGCGTCCATCACCAGCGGCCCGCGCACGAGCAACTCACCAATGACGCCCGGCTCGTCGGCGTCGGCGACAAGGTGTTCGAATCCCGGCAGGCCCCGCCCGAAGGTGCCGCGGAGCCGCTCGGGAAGCGGCAGGTAGGAGTCATCGGCGCAGGTATGTGGTCCGCCGGTCTCAGTCATCCCCAGCAGCGTCGGTGCTCGGTCAGCGCTTGGCGGTCGGTGTGCTGGTGGCAGCGCTTCGAGCAAGGTCCCGCCGCGCACGCTCGACAGATCGCGGGAGCCGAATGTTGGATGCTGCTTCATCGCTTGGGCCGCATTCGGCCAGCATGAGATCTGAGTCGCACGCTCGCGCTCGGCAAGCTCCAAGGCCTCACCAGGATCGAATCGCTCCTGCACCAGTGCTGCGGCGCCGGAGGTGAGCGCGGCGAGCAGGACCATCGTTAGTCCACCGACCCAGAAGAACGGCATCGGCGAGTAGATCCGGTCGGCGGAGGTGAGCCCTCGGCGACCGGCCAGCAAGGCTGCGTGACGTACCAATGACCCGTGCGTGTGCACCACCGACTTCGGCCCAGACGTGGAGCCCGAGGTGCTGACGATGACCAGCGCGTCGGCTGGATGTACCTGCTCCTGCGCCGCAGCGACGACCTTCGGGCTGACCGATGGTGGAAGGGGTCGCGACCAGGAGGGCCCGCCGCCGTCGACCGTCGCCCAGCGCAGATAGGGAGCATCTGGCAGCGCGATCGCGTCGTCCGAGTCGCTCAGTCCGGGCAGGGCCTGCTCGAGGCGGTCGACGAGGGAGTGGCCGGCGTGCTGCGGCGCGCTCAGGATCGCAGCGATGTCCGTGTGTCGGATCGTTCGAGCCAGCTCCGGACCGGGTGAGAACGTCGACAGCGGGACAGTGAGCGCTCCGATCCGGGACGCCGCCAGCCAGTTGACTACCCAGGCCGGATCGTTGCCGAACAGGATTCCGAGCCGGGTGCCCTTGCCGACGCCCGCGGCGAGGAGCTGGCCGGCGACCTGGAGGCTGCTGGCGTCAGCGTCTCCGAACGTCAATCTGAAGTCGATGCCGACCACGAAGTCGTTGGCCGCCTCGTTCTCGCGGCTCGCGAGAGCTTCGGGGACGCTCGCCGGCAGCCGGATGAGTTCGGGCGGCAGTTCACTGCTGCGGTCGCCGTTCACCGATCAGGCCTAGTGGACGTGGACCGGCACGTGCGAGTAGCCGGCGACGTTGACCATGTTGACCCGCCGCAGGCCATCGCGATCGACGGTGAACTTGGGCCACCGACGGCGAATCTCCTCGAACGCGACGCGGCTCTCCAGCCGGGCCAGCCATGCACCCAGGCAACTGTGCGGCCCATAGCCGAAGGCAAGCGTGGTGAACCCGCCGCGACCGATGTTGAACTCGTCCGGTCGCTCGAAGGCACGCGGATCACGAGTTGCCGCACCTGTGAGCAACAGGACGGGCGACTGCGCCGGGATTCGGCCTGCGTCGAACTCCAGATCCGCAACCGCGAACCGCCCCTGATACTGCGACGGCGGGTGGAACCGCAAGGTCTCCTCGATCGCTGCCGGAATCTTCGTCTCGTCGGCGAGGACCTGTTGCCACTGGTCAGGATTTTCGTCGAACAGCACGACCCCGTTGCCGATCAGCTTGGTCACCGTTTCGCTGCCCGCGCTGGCGATGAGCAGCGAGAAGCTCGCTACCTCATCGTCATTGAGCCGGCGCTCGGTGCCGTCGGGTTCGACGATGACCGCGTCGATGAGCTTGGTGATGATCAGGTCATCCGGATGCCTGCGCTTGTGCTGAATCAGCTCGAGGAAGTATCCCGCCGTCTCGAGGGCGGCAACGATGCCCGCTTCCGTGGGATGGGGGTTGCCTGGCTCACGAGCGAGAGACGCATCGACGCGATGGCGGACCAGCTGGCGGTCGGCCTTGGGCACCCCGAGCATCGCTGAGATCACCTCGACGGGGAACAACGCCGCGAAGTCCTCGACGATGTCGAAGCTGTCCCGGCCGTCGAGCTGGTCGAGGAACGCGACAACGGTGTTGGTCACCAGTGGCTCGAGATCGGTGATGGTTCGCCGCTTGAAGGCTTGGCTCACCAGCTGCCGTTGCTGAGTGTGCTTCGGCGGGTCCATCAAGATCATCATGTTCATGTCGACCTGCTGCTTGGCCATCAGCATGTCCAGCGTCACGCCGTACGAGCTGACCAGCCGATCGGTGTCGCCATGCGCCGCGAGGACATCGGCATAGCGCGACAGCGCGTAGAAGCCGTACTGCTCGTTGAAGTAGACCGGAGCGTTCTCTCGCAAGTCGGCGTATGACTCGTACGGATCGTCGAAGAAGGTCTGCGAGTAGGGATCGAACCCGAGCAGATTCTGGGACAACTCTCTCCCTCGGACATGGCAGGCGTCGCGATCAGTCGTATCCCGCTGCACGGCAGGTATGTCTCGACTATATTTAGACGAGAACCATATTCTCCTTTCTCGCTAAGGGTCAAGCGACCCAGCGGCAACGGCGTGCGCGGGGGACACGGCTGGCGGGCAGACCAGCACGGAGGCATCGCCGCCGCGCTGTTCGCGCGCGCAAACGGCGGTGAACCCGCGGTAGTGGACGTCTCGCTTCTGTCCGCTGGTTCTAGTTGATGAAGCCGGCGGCGAGGTAGGCCTCACGCAGTGGTGCCCCGAGCTCAACCGGGAAGGCGGTCTGGGGAGGACGGTATGAGCAATCTCCCGTTGGCAGTCCCAGCAGTGAGGCGCCGAACTTGAATCCGGAGCCCCAGTGAGTGAACGCCTCTGGCCTGGCGGGATGAGCCTGGAATCGCTTAGTAGCGGCGCGAATAGCCAGCAGACCTGACTCCTCGGCGAACTTTGTCGCGAGATCGAAGTCACCTTGTAGCAACAGGTCGCGGTGCTCGCTGTAGAGCCGCTGTTCCTTGGTCTCATAGAGATAGAGCGCTGCGCCCAGCGCACCTGGATGCGGGATGCCGAGTCGGATTCCGGCCTCGTCCATCGCTTCCCAGATGGTCATCTCCGGTGCGAGCCTATGAACTGCCAGGCTGTGTTCTGGATCGAAGACGCCGTTCTTCAACCCGCAGACTGCGGGGATCGAGCGGTAGAGGTCGACGCACTCCTCGGGCGTGAGCACCAGGCCGGTTGCAGAGGAGTTGAAGTAGCCGAGCGCAATGTCGGTGCGGCTGGCGACGTACTTCAGGTACTCGTACACCCCGGGCTTGCCGGCGCACTCGAAGTAAGGGGTGAGTACGTAGCAGATGTCCGCGCCGAGCTCTTGGGCGTACAAGGTGAGCTCCACGCATTGCTTGGCTGTGTCGGTGCTCGACATGACCTGGATCAGCGCCTCGGGCTTGACGACACGCGCCTCCTCGATCGCAGCCTTCATGACGGCCTTCAGCTCGTCAGTCGTGAGCGACCACGCCTCGGCTATTCCGCCGTTGATCCACAGACCGTCCTGGTCGAGAACTCCCAGGCAATGCCGCACCAAAGTGCGGACGGCGTCGTAGTCGATGAGGTCACCGTCAGGCCCCGTGAAAGGTGTGTACAGCGAGCTGCAGTTCCCTCGCAGATGCTCTCGAGCCCATGCCTTTGCCTCGGACGCGACGGCCATTGCCGACCTCCCTTTGCTCGAAGTAGAACGTTGTCAGAGAAAGTCGCTTCCACCGTCGACGTTGATGTGCGCGCCGGTCATGTATCCGTTACGAGGAGAGGCGCAGAAGGCCACCACTGCGGCGACCTCGTCGGGCAGCCCCAACCGACCCAGGTCGGCGGTGACGCCGTGTGCGCGTCGTAGCCGCTCAAATGCGGCCACCGGATCGGCGAGGTCGACGTCGGTCCCGGCTAAGGCTTGTCCGACCCAGTCAGTGAGGATCGCACCCGGCGCGACCGCGTTGACGAGGATGCCGTCCGGGGCCAGGCTTCGAGCCAGGTTCTTCGTCACGCTGAGCAGCGCGCTCTTGGCTGCCGTGTAGCCGACGAGGTGCGGCGATTGATGTTGGACGGACATCGCCGTCACATTCACGATCCGAGCCCACGACGCCGACCTGAGCAACGGCAGAGCAGAGCGAACCGAGCGCACGGCGGTCATCACGCCAAGATCGTGGACAGCCGCCCACGCCGCGTCGTCGAGACCCTCGATAGTTCCGGCACCGGCAGGCCCGACGGTGTTGACCAGGACGTTGAGCTCGCCCCACGCATCCCGCACCGATTCGAATGCGCCCTCGATCTCGCTGGCCGATCTTGCATCAGCGGGCAGCCGCAAGACCTCAGGGCTGCCCGCCCGGCCGAGGGCGAGTGCCGCGCGTTCGACTTCGTCGCTTCGTCGTCCGATGACGGCAACTCGACAGCCTTCGCCTGCTAGGCACATCGCGGTCGCCAGTCCGATGCCTCGGGTGCCACCGACGACGACGGCCGTGGCGTTGTTCAAGCCCAGGTCCACGCTGCGACCTTCTCACAAGTAGATCCGGCATTGCTTTCAGTGGAAGTCACATTCTACTTTGAGCACATGCTTCGAGGCGAGGCCAAGATCATCTCCGTCGATGACCACGGGATCGAGCATCCACAGGTCTGGCTCGACCGACTGCCGAGCAAGTACGCCGATGATGCGCCGCGAATCGTCAAGCTGCCGGATGGCAACGACACATGGCTCTACGAGGGCAAGCAGTCAGGGAACTTCGCGCTCGCGCGCTCTATCGCTTCGACGGACGACCGTTGGCGCCCGGCGCCAAGACCGCGGCTGAGCAGAACGCCCAGAGCTCTTCGGTAGTCGCGCCCGCGGCACTGCCGAACACCATGGAGTGGGCACTCGCCAGCAGCATGTCTTGCAGCAGGCCCGCGACAGTGGGCAGGCTGATGTCGGTGCGCAGCAGGCCCTTGTCGTCGACCGCGGCGAGGAGTTCCGCGATGAACCGACTCAGCGGCTCAAGTGCGTGCGTCAGATCCTGCGGTCGACTTTCAGCGAGCCGGTAGTAAAACCCGCTCATGCCCCGCGCGACTTGCCTATCGCGCAACGTCATCTCACACAGGCCGTGGATGGCGGCGCGGAGCCGACTCACGGCGTCCGCCTCGGCATCGCTGCGTTCGTGCAGCATGGGCACGACCTGCTTGGACATCATCGTTTCGTACGCCGCGAGAAGGAGGCTGTCCTTCCCGTCGAAGTAGCTGTAGAAGGTGCGGATCGACATGTCGGAGCGATCGACCACGTCCTGAACAGTGAAGTCCGCGCCCTCCCCCTCGGCGAGCAGCTGGAGGGCCGCCGTGACGAATCGATCGCTTCGGGCGTGGGCTCGCTGTCGTGCCGCGGTGAGCGATCGTTCGACGCTCTGGCGCTGCCATGCCGGTACGTCGCTGGCCGCGGCCCGGTCGTCGGTCACCGCGGCGTTTGGCTTGCCTTTGGGCATGACGGCTGCTTTCTGTCGCGCAATTCTCGCCTTGATCGCATGCCATTCTACTTTGGATGCCGACGCCGTTGAGCCAACGAATCGAGGAGTCTTGACGCCGACTTTCATCGCGCACTGGATCAACGGAGTGCTCACGCCGGGTCAGTCCGGACGTACTTCGCCGGTGTTCAACCCGGCAACCGGCGAGCAGACCGGTGCCGTCGGTCTAGCGAGTCTGGTCGAGGTCGACACCGCGATCGCCAGCGCCGTCGAAGCAGGCCGCGAGTGGCGCCGGACCGCGCTGTCCAAGCGCGCAGTCGTCTTGTTCGCGTTTCGCGAGCTGTTGAACCAACGCTCATCCGAACTGGCCAAGATCGTCACAGCCGAACACGGCAAGGTAACCGCGGACGCCCTCGGTGAGATCGCACGCGGTCTGGAGAACGTGGAGTACGCGACGGGCGTGCCCAACCTGGTGAAGGGTGGCTTTTCCGAGCAGGTGTCGACTGATGTCGACGTGTATTCGATCCGCCAGCCGCTCGGTGTCGTCGCTGGGATCACGCCGTTCAACTTTCCGGTCATGGTGCCGCTATGGATGTGCGCGAATGCGGTCGCCACCGGCAATGCGTTCGTGTTGAAGCCGAGCGAGAAGGACCCATCGGCGTCGTTGTTCCTGGCACAGCTCTGGAAGGAGGCCGGCTTGCCCGACGGCGTATTCACCGTGTTGCAGGGCGACAAAGAAGCCGTTGATCGGCTGTTGACGCATCCCGATATCGCTGCCGTGAGCTTCGTCGGGTCGACCCCGATCGCTCGCTACATCTACGAAACAGGAACGGCGAACGGCAAGCGGGTGCAGGCACTCGGCGGGGCGAAGAACCACATGTTGGTGCTGCCGGACGCGGATGTCGACATGGCCGCGGACGCCGCGGTTTCGGCGGCATACGGCGCAGCGGGTGAGCGCTGCATGGCGATCTCGGTGGTGGTTGCCGTAGGCGACATCGGCGATCAGCTGGTTGAGGCGATCGCAACACGCCTGCCCAAACTCCGGATCGGCGATGGCTCCGACCCGGACACGGACATGGGACCCCTCATCACCGCCGAGCATCGCGACACGGTCGCGGGCTACATCGCACAAGGAGTCGAGTCAGGGGCCACCGTCGTGGTCGATGGACGTGAGGCTGATCTACCGGCCGATGGCTTCTTTCTCGGCACGACATTGCTGGACAACGTCGGCACCGAGATGTCCGTGTACACCGACGAGATCTTCGGTCCCGTGCTCTGTGTGCTGCGGGCGGAGACCTATGACGATGCGATGGCGATCATCAACTCCAACCGCTACGCGAATGGCGTCGCGATCTTTACCCGCGACGGCGGCGCCGCGCGACGGTTCCAGTTCGACGTCGAGGTCGGCATGGTGGGCATCAACGTGCCGATCCCGGTGCCCGTCGCGTACTACTCATTCGGTGGCTGGAAGGCATCGCTGTTCGGCGACCAGCACATGTACGGCCCGGAAGGCATCAACTTCTACACGCGAGGCAAGGTCGTGACCAGCCGGTGGCCGGATCCGGCAGAGTCGACGATCGATCTCGGGTTCCCCCGGACCAGGTGAGGGCCGGCCGCGTCTGCTCAATCGGCGACCTGCGTTTGCACTTGGGTACCTTGCTGTATGCCACTGGGGAAAGTACGGTTCTACTGCCTGAACAGTTCTGTTTCCCGGTTGCGGGTGCGCTTCCGAAGGAGTGAGCGTTGGACGCCGAGTTCGTGCGTTACGAAGTCAACGACGGCATTGCCGTGATCACCCTGAACCGACCGGAGGCCGCCAACGCCCAGTCGCCACAGGTCTTGCGTGAGCTTGACGAGGCGTGGACCGCGAGCGACCTGGACAGCGAGGTCAGGGTCGTGGTCCTTCGCTCCGAGGGCAAGCACTTTTCAGCAGGGCACGACATGGCCGGCGGCGGCGACCCGGCACTTAGCCCGCAACGCGTCGACGGGGCGTTGACAGTCGATACGTACTTCGACTGGGAGGAGCGCGGCTACCTGCACTACGCCCGGCGCTGGAGAGCTCTGGTCAAGCCGTCGATCGCCGCTGTTCAAGGCAAGTGCATCGCGGCCGGGCTGATGCTGTGCTGGCCCTGCGACCTCATCGTGGCCGCCGACAACGCGCAGTTCTCCGACCCGGTCGGCCTCATGGGAATGCCCGGCATCGAGTTCTTCGCTCATCCGTTTGAGTTCGGGCCGCGCCGCGCCAAGCAGATCCTGTTCACGGCGTCCTCGATCACCGCGAGCGAAGCGCAGCAGTGCGGAATGGTCAACGAGGTGGTTGCGCCGGACGAGCTCGTCTCGTTCACGATGGCGATGGCCGCCAAGGTCGCGAGCATGGATCCGTGGGCGGTGCGACTTGCCAAGCGCGCGATCAATAGCGCGGTCGACCTGATGGGCTTCTCGAACTCGATCGCCACCAACTTCGACATCCACCACCTCGGTCACGCCCGCGCAATCGCGCATACCAACGGGGTTACTTCCGTTATGGCGGACCTGGCGGCGATGAAAGCGAGACAAGGCGATCGCCCTGGACCGCGGACCGACTGATGGGCGTTCGCAGCTTCCCCGACGATCTCACCAGCGAGGTGCCGGAGTGGAAGCGTCAGACGGTTGATCGCTCGCTGCAACGGGCGAGGCTCAGGGCACAGGAGCGGACGGACCGGTTCGTCGCCGCGGCCATCGAACTGATGACCGAGCAAGGGGGAATGGACTTCACCGTCCAGGAGGTCGTCGTTCGTTCGAGGATGTCGATTCGGTCGTTCTACAGCTTCTTCGAGAGCAAGGAGAACCTGCTCGTCGCGGTGCATGAGACTGTCGTCGCTGAGCAGGTAGTTCCGCGACTGCGGACCCTGTGCGCCGCGCAGAGTGACCCTCTCGACGCGGTACGTGCCTACGTCTACGGCTTGCGGGAGATGACCGCATCGAGCGGCCCGGCCGCGCGAGCTCTCGCCTCCTTCACGCTCAGACTGGCCGAGAGCCGCCCGGACAGTCTCGAACGGGCAATCCGGCCGCAGATCGAGCTGCTGACCGAGCTGCTCGAGGCGGCGGACACCGCCGGGCGGACGAACACCGCACTCGAAGCGGCCAAGGCGGCCCGGTTGATCCACAACTGCGTCATTGCCGCCGTCCATGCTGAGGTCCTCGCGCCAGGTCTCGGCGACGATGTCTCAGCCGACGAGCTGTGGACCTTCTGCGCCCGAGGCTTGTGCGTGAGCGACGTCCGCGAGGTGACCACCGGTGTCTAAACGGCGCAAGTCGACGGCTGCCCTTGTGGGGCTGAGCATCGTTCTTATCGCCGCATGTGGTGCGCGGGTGCCTCCCGCGGGTGTCGATGATGGCCTCGGGAGCCAAGCGGCGGGTGCGAATCCTGGCATCGGCGCCACACCCGCAACTTCGACCAGTCCAGGCCTGGGAACAGCACCCAGCGGCATAGGACAGTCGCCGGGCACCGACGTGATTCCGTCGAGCAGCTCTGGCGGGACGAAGCCCTCGGCTGTGGCGTCAAAGCCAGCGGTGTCAAATCCCGCGACGTTCAGCCTGGACCCGCAGTCCGAGGCTGCAGCTTGCCCGGGCGGGGCCGGCAACACCGCGTCGGACAAGGGCGTGACCCCGACCTCGATCACCTTCGGAAACGTCAGCGGTCTCACCGGGCCGCTCCCCGGTACCGACAATCCGGGGCCCGAGGCGGTGCAGGCGCTGTTCAGTGCCGTGAACGCCGCTGGCGGGATCTGCGGGCGTCAGCTCAAACTCGAAGTCGAGGACGACCAGCAGGACGCGTCGACCAATGCCGCCGACGTCTCCAACCTGATCTCTAAGCCGGTCTTCTCGTTCGTCGGCTCGACTTCGGACGCGGACAACGGTGGCGTGCCGGAGATGGAGCAGGCCCACGTGCCGGACATCGGCTACGCGATCAACTGCAACCGGTCCTTGTCATCGGAATACTGGTCCCCGGCGGGCGGCAGCTGCGAGCAGAAGGACGGCCACACCTACTTCACCGACTCGGCGTTCGCCGAGGCGAAAGCGGCTGGCTACCTGCCAACCCGGATGGCCTTTCTCGCCTACAACATCGGGATCGCTGCTGACTCGGCGAAGCAGTTCGCCGCGGTGTACCAGGCCCTTGGTGGCACGGTCTGCTACACCGACTACGCGATCTCGCCGGCGTCAGCGTCGCTGACACCGGACGTCGTCCAAATCGAGCACGATCACTGCAACGGCGCCTTCACGGTGCTCGACATCACGGGTACCGGGAAGCTGCTCAAGGCTTTACAACAGCAGCAGGTCCACCTGCCGTTCGTGGGCACGACGCTCGAGGGGTACGCGCCGGAGCAGATCGCCGATGCCGGCGAGTCTGCGGCACAGGGCCTGACGATGACGCTCAACTTCATCCCGCTCGACGAGAACCAGCCGGCTGTCGCGCTCTACCAGCAACAGCTTGCGACGTACGAGCCGGGCAAGCAGCCAAGCGCCTTCGGGTTCCTGGCATGGCAAGCGGGTCAGATGCTGATCTACGCCCTGCTCGAGCAAGGCCACTCCCCGACTCGGGCTGGCGTGGTGCGGACCTTCGAGTCGTTGCGGTGGACGGGCGGCGGCGCACTGGGCCCGTACAGACCTGCCATGCGCTCCTTCCCTCCGTGTTCGGTCGACGTGTTCGTCAAGGGCAACGGCTTTGCACGTCGCGCGCCGTCGTCAGGACTGTTCTGCGGGAACAAGGCGATCCGTGTCAGTTGAGTGCCGCGTCGCGCGTACTGACCGGAGCGACCTTCGGCCCGGCCGGTGAGCGCGTACTGGCCGTTCATCGTCATCGGCATCTTCAGCGGCAGCATCTACGGGCTGGCCGCGATGGGCGTCGTCCTCACCTACAAGACCACCGGCGTCTTCAACTTCGGATACGGCGCGGTCGCCATGTTCTGCGCGTTCACGTACTGGAAGCTCCACGACGTGTGGGGCATCACGGCGTGGTTCGCGATGCCGCTGGTGCTGCTCGCGGCGGCGGTCATCGGGCTGGTCTTCGAACGCATCTTCCGACCGCTCGCCGGCCAGTCCGCGGAGATGCCGATCGTCGTCTCGCTCGCGCTGCTGGCGATGCTGCAGGCCGGTGCCGTGCTGCTCTATGGCGGGACCGACCAGGGGGCTCAACCGGTGTTTCCGACCTCGACGTTCACCGTCGGCGACGGACTCCACGTCGGGGACGACCAGGTCGGCACGCTGCTCGTCTCCCTTGCGGTCGGCGGCTTGCTGTGGTGGCTGCTGCGACATACGTCGTTCGGCACATCGACTAGAGCGGTCGTCGACAACCGCGACCTGGGCGGCATGCTCGGCATCAATGTCGCCAACGTCTATCGGGCCTCGTGGGTGCTGTCGTCGATGTTCGGTGCGCTGGTCGGCATCCTGCTCGCCCCGACTCAGGGTCTCGACATCAACAACCTGACCCTGGTGGTCATCTTCGCCTTTGCCCCAGCGGTGCTCGGGCGGCTGACCAGCCTCCCGCTGGCCTACCTCGGCGCGCTCGTGCTGGGCATAAGCCAGAGCCTGCTGTCGAAGTGGAGCAGCTCCGGGACGGTGGGAAACATCGAAGGCGCGTTGCCATACCTCGCGCTGTTCGTCCTGCTGATCGTGCTGGGAGGCCGACTGCAAGAGCTCGGGTCGCACGTCAGGCCGATGGCGGCCAGTGGCCGTCGACCCGTTGCGGCAAGAGCCGGCAAGGCGGACGTCGCAGCGATTGACCGCAAGCTCCAGGTCGGCGTGCTCGCCTTCGTCGTCGCGGTCCTCGTGCCGGTCGTCGTGCACGGACCGTGGCTCGGCTACCTCACCGGCGGTGCCATCTTCGGACTGATCGCGCTCACCGTCGTCGTCCTCACCGGTTGGGCTGGGCAGATCTCGCTCGCACAGTTCAGCTTCGCCGGGATCGGCGCTTTCACCGTCGGTCACCTCGCCGGAAGCCATGGACACCATTTCCTGGTGGCCGCGCTGGTCGGCGTGCTGATCTCCATCCCGCTGAGCCTGCTCGTGGGCCTGCCATCGCTGCGGCTGTCTGGCCTCTACCTGGCGCTCGCCACGATGGCGTTCGCGTTGCTGATGGACAACCTGGTCTTCGTTCGCAACGACGTGACCGGCGGCGTCACTGGCCTGACCGCCTCACGCCCCGAGATCTTCGGTTTCTCGATCGCAAGTCCCGAACGGTTCTACGAGCTGTCGATGGTGTCGCTAGGCCTCGCCTGCTTGGTCGCGCTTGTGGTGCATCGCGGACCGATCGGTCGGCAGCTCCAGATTCTTCGGGACTCACCCGTCGCCGCCTCGACGCTCGGAGCGAACCTCGCCGTCACCAAGCTCGCGGTCTTTGTCGGGTGCGGCGCCGTCGCGGCTCTCGGGGGCGCGCTGCTCGGCAGCTTCCAACAAGTCATCACACCAGCGAACTTCAGCTTCGGGATCTCGCTGCAGCTGTTGCTGCTCGTGGTCCTCAGCGGTCGCGCGCTCATCGCCGGCGCAGTGGTCGCGGGGGCTCTCTACATGTTCGAGCACCTGCCCGGCGTCCCCGCGTCCGTGCACAACTACATCCCATTGACGATTGCCGTCGGAGTGATCGTGCTCGGCCGCTCACCCGACGGTTTGGTGGCCCTTGTCACCGGCCGTAGCGGAGGAGACGTAAGAGCCGTGTTCCGGCCTCGACCTTCAGAGGTACGTCGGTCGAGCGGTTCGCGGGTGACCGACGCGCGGGTCTTGGTGGGCACCGATGGGTGAGCCGTTGCTGGAGGCGTCCGGCATCTCGGTTCGATTCGGCGGCCTGCAGGCTCTCGACACCGTTGACGTGCGGGTGCAGTCCGGTCGAATCACGGGATTGATCGGACCCAACGGCGCCGGCAAGACGACGATGTTCAACGTGCTCACCGGCCTTGTGGCACCAGCCGAAGGCCGGGTCGTGCTCGACGGCACGGAGATCACAGGTTGGGCGCCGCATCGGCGCGCCCGGGCCGGCATTGCGAGAACGTTCCAACGCCTCGAGCTGTTCAGCCGGATGACCGTCGAACAGAACCTGCTCGCGGCATGGGAGACCGGACATCGGGGCGGCGGACTCGGCAGAGGCAAGCGCGAATGCCGCCGCCGCGTCGCCGACGTCAGCGAGCTGCTCGGTCTGGGCCCATTGGCGGGACGGCTGGCAGGCCAGGTGTCCACTGGACAGGGCCGACTCGTCGAGCTCGGCCGCGCGTTGTGCACCGACCCCCGGATCCTCCTGCTCGACGAACCCGGCTCGGGACTCGACGCTGCCGAGACCGAGCGGCTCTGCGAGATCCTCGAGCGGCTCATCCAGGACGGCAGCGCGACCGGGCTCGCCATCCTGCTCGTGGAACACGACATGCCGCTGGTCATGCGGATCTGTGACGAGATCACCGTGCTCGACTTCGGCAAAGGGATCGCTGGCGGCACTCCGGAGCAGATCCGCGCCAATCCGATCGTGCAGGCGGCGTACCTCGGAGACGCCGATGTCGCCTGACCTCGCCGCGCCGGACTTGGCGCTACAGCTCGAGGACGTCTACGTCTCCTATGGCGGCATTAGGGCGCTGTCGGGCGTCACTCTTCGCGTGCCCGCTGGATCGGTCGTGGCGCTGCTCGGACCGAACGGCGCAGGCAAGACCACCCTGCTGCGCGCGGTGTCCGGGCTGATTCCCGTCGAGTCCGGTCAGATCACGGTGGGCGACATTCGGGTGGATGGACGCCCTCCCCACTCGATCGCGCGGCAAGGTGTCGTCCATGTCCCCGAGGGCCGTGGGATCTTCCCGAGCCTGACGGTGCGGGAGAACCTCGAGCTCTCCCGACGCGCGATAACTGGCGGAGTCGACCCGGTCGAAGCCGGCGTATCAGCCTTCCCTGCTCTCGCCGACCGACTTGCCGTCGCGGCAGGGGCGCTGTCGGGTGGCCAGCAGCAGATGCTTGCCCTCGCGAGGGCATTGTCATCGAAACCGCGCCTGCTCATGGTCGACGAGATCTCGATGGGGCTCGCGCCGATCGTCGTCAGCCAGCTCTTCGACGCGCTTCGTGAGCAGGCGTACGCGGGGACGAGCCTTTTGCTCGTCGAGCAGTACGTCGAAGCCGCGCTCGATCTCGCGGACTACGTCTACGTCCTGGAAAAGGGTGTGGTCAGCGACGTGGGTGAATCGAACGACGTGCGATCCGGCGGACTCGTGTCGACCTATCTCGGAACGTGACGCGCGAGGTGAGGATGTCCGAACATAGAGCGTTCTGGCGGGCCCGGCTCGCCGCTGCGGTCGGGTTGAGTGCTGCCGCCACGGCCGCGTTCGTCCTGCCTGCGCCGGTCCACGCCAGCCCGAGCCACCCCGCGGCCGGTCATCGCTTTTGCGCCAAGGATGGCGGTACGGCACTCGCTGGCTCGACCGCGAGTGCCGAAGCGGTCGGTGCCCAGGTGGCGTTCAACATCGTGCCCGGTCCATTGCCGCTAAGTGGCAACTTGGTCGAGGACGACGTCAGCTTCGCCCGGACGCTGGTCTCCACCGGACCGCAGGCCTCGGTGCAAGCCGCGCCGTTCTATCCGGGCGACACGGCGGCGAACCTGAGCAGCCTGCTGTCCTCGGACGGCATTGCGCTTCCGATCCCGAACTACCCGCTGCAGGCCTTCGCGAGCTACCCCGCTAGCCCGAAGGAGCCCGCCAACTCGAGCTTTCCGGCCAAGGAGCCAACGAGCGCATCACTGGCGAGCGCGAGCGCACACGCCAGTGCCACGCACGTGACAGCAGTCGCGACCATCGCCCAGCTAGGCGCGGGGCCGGTCACGGTGGCGAAGATCCAGTCCACCAACGCGGTGACGCCCGCGACATCGTGCTTGACGGCTCACGCCTCGACGGTCGTTCAAGGAATCGACCTTGCCGGACTGGTGCACATCTCCACGTTGGACTCCACCGCGACCGCCCAGACCGATGGCACGAAGGCCGTGCCTGTCGCGGCCGTGCACATCGGACCAGTAACGGTCGCCGGGCTGTCGGCCTCTATCGACGCACAAGGCATCCACATCTTGAACAAGGTCCCCACCGTCCTGGGGCTGACCCCCGAGCTGGTGCAGGACACTCTCGACCAGACGTTCAAGGCCGATGGGCTCACCGTGCGGCTGCTCGAGGCGACCAAGTCAACCCAGGGTGGGACCGCCGCGGCGGACTCCGGCGCATTGGTCATCACGCTGAGCCATGCGATCGACATTCCTTACCTGCCAGGTGAGCCCACCGTTCCGGTACCGGGACTCGGCAATGTGCCGTTGCCGAGCGGCCTCTACAAGGCCACCGTGACCGTCACCCTCGGCGCCAGCACCGTGCAGGCAGTCGCCACGGTTCCGCCCGGATCGGTCACCACACCCTCCGGCGTGCCAACACCCGGTATCTCCTCAACCGGCGGCGCTCCACCGATCAGCTCGTCGCTCCCACCAGGTGGAGCGTCCAGTACGGAACCGGCTCAGCCACCGGAGGTCGCGGCGCCAGGCGGCAGCGGACTCAGCGTCTTCGTACGCGGAGCGTCGGCACCTATCGGATGGGTCCTCGTCGGGATCCTGCTCTGCCTGTTGTTCGGCTACCCAATGTTGTACGGCGCCTGGGCGCAGCTGCTGAAGGGACGAGAGACATGAGTGCCTCCGAACGCACAAAGTTCCGGCCATGGTCGCGACCGAACACCGGGCTGAGCAACACCTGGCAGATCCTGGTGGGAGTCGTCCTCACTCCGCTGGGCGTCCTGTTCTTGATCCTCGGCTGGTACGGCGCGGCGCACGCCTCCTACGTTCAGCAGCAGATCCCGTACGTCGAGAGTGGCGGGTTCATCGGACTCGGCTGTCTGATTCTCGGGGGCCTTCTGTACTGGGCGCACTGGCTGTACCGGATCTATGACCAGGCCGACCTGCACCATCGTGAGCTGTCGAGCCAGCTCGAGCGCCACTACGAAGGCCAACTACGTCTGCTCGAGGACCAAATGCGACTCCTCGAGCTCGCGCTCGGCGCACCTTCCCCGGGCGGACGATCGTCGCGGCGCCGGACGCCAGCCGTTGCGGGACAGACCGGGTACTTCGCAACTGAGAGCGGCACGGCGTATCACCTCAGCGACTGCGCCATCCTTGCCCACCATCCCACGGGCGCCACGGCAGTAGATCCCGGGCGGCTCGCGCAGATGAAGCCGTGTCGTATCTGCATCATTGGTCGAAAGACCGGCGCGGCCGCTTCGCAGTGAAGCGGACCATCTTCGGCCCCGAGCACGAAGAGTCCCGTACCTCCGCCGTTATGCCACACCGTAACAAAAGTCATGAAGTCGATCATCGGGAGCGTCGACCGCGAACTTGTCAGGCTCTCAACGCCTTAGAGCGTGCTGCGAGCCTGACAAGTCGATCCGTGCACCTGGGTCAGTGCTCGACGACTTCGCTCGACATGACTGATCCGTTGATGCTGACCTTCGCGGCAAGGTCGGTCGTGCCGAATGCCTTGCTCGTCGACTTCACGTAGAACGACTCGAACGTGCTGCGGCCGAGCAAGGTCCGGTCGAAGCCGAAGATCTCCGCGTGCACGGTGTAGCTGCGGGTCAGCAGCCGGTTCTCCATCTGGATCGTCGCAACCAACGGCCGGCCGGGGCCGTGATCGCCGCGATAGTCACCTGGCAGCGTGAACACCGACATCGCGAGGTCATGCCCATCGGCCGGACGGATCGCCAGACCGATGCAGGGGTCCTTCACCTCTTTGGTGAACTCGATCGTCACCACGACCGAGAACGGATCGCCAGACGCGAGGCTGCGGGTCGACTCGCCGGCCTGGTCACGCAGGTCGATGTCGACATTCGTGCGACCGAGAGCGACCTGTCCGTCGTCCGATGGTCTCATGTCCTCGTCGCTGACATCGCGAATCGCAGAGAGGATCTTGTGGTACTCGCCGACTGCCTCGACCGAGTCGCCGTCGAAGACCAGCGAGCCCCGCGAGAGCACCATCGCCCGCTTCGCCATCTTCGCCGCGAGGTTCAAGTTGTGCGTGACGAGCACGACAGTCGTGCCGCGCTCGCGCATCTCGCGAATGCGCTCGTTGCACTTCGCCTGGAACGCCGCGTCGCCGACCGCAAGGATCTCGTCGAGCACGAGCAGCTCGGGGCTCGTGTGCACCGCGACGGAGAACCCAAGGCGCAGGAACATCCCCGAGGAGTAGAACTTCACCGGCGTATCGAGGTAGGTCTCCAGCTCGCTGAACGCCACGATCGAATCGAAGGAGCGGGTCACCTCCTCGGCACTGAGTCCGAGCAGTCTGGCGTTGACGAAGACGTTCTCTCGGCCGGTGAGCTCCGGGTTGAAGCCGACACCGATCCCGATGAGCGGGGCGACGCTGCCCTCGACGCGGAGATGCCCGGAGGTCGGCCCTGAGACACCGGCGAGCAATCGGAGCGTGGTGGTCTTGCCCGATCCGTTCGCACCGATGATCGCAACGGTCTCGCCGCGCTCGACCTCGAACGAGACGTCACGCAGCGCCCACACCTCGGTTAGGCCCTGCCTGCGCCGAGGGATCAACCGCGACAGCAACGTCGCCTCGCGGCCGAGCACGTAGCGTTTGCTGACGTTCTCGAAGCTGATCGCCTTACTCATCGGCGGCGGCCGCTCATAGTCGATCGCACGCGAGCCGTTCGAACTTCGAATAGGCCAAGACCGAGCAGATCGACAACACGACCGTCGCGACCACCGCACTGAGCACGGGTACGGCGAGCGGGTCCGTGCCGTTCGCGTCGAAGGACCACCGTGCCAGCTCGATCACGCCCGCGCCGGGGTTGAGTGAGATCACGGTTCGCAGCACGTGGTTATGGATCAGCGACAGCGGATAGATGATCGGCGACGCGTACAACAAGGCCTGCAGCGCAGCGATTACGAAGTACTTGATGTCGCGGAAGTAGACGTTCGCCAGGGCCAGTAGTGAGCCGACGGCGTAGGCCACGGACGCCGCGAGGACCGGAACCAGCGGGAACGCGATCAGGTGCCAGGTCGGATCGGCGTGGAGGATGGCGCCGATCGGGATGATCACCAGCAGGCCTGCGACGAGGCCGGGAACGCCAGCGAGAATCGGCATACCCGGCAAGTACAGCCGGGGGAAGTAGACCTTTCCGGCGATGTCGGACTGGTCGACGATCGAAGTGGTCGCATTGTTGACCGACGCAGTGACGTAGGTCCACGTGGTCATCCCGACGAGCACGAAGACGGGGTAGCTCGTGTCGGTCTTCACCCGCACGAGATGGGTGAACACGACTGCAAGGATCGAGCCCTGGATCAGCGGTAGCAACATCGCCCACACCAGGCCGAGCCGCGTGCTGCGATAGCGCGACCGGAAGTCCCGCGCGGCCAGCATCCGCAGCAGCGAGATCCGGCGGACATAGTCGCTGAGCAACTCACGGACGGGAGTGTTCGCGCCGGTGAGATCAAGGACAGCAGTTGACGGTTCCACCGCATCCACCGCCACGTCACTAGCGTAGTGAACGCCCGCCCCACGAGCCTCACGTCTCACCCGGATGGAGGATGACATCCGCATCCTCTTCACGCATCCGTACTTCTGGCCGTACGTCGTGCGAGGCGCCGAACGAGAGATCCACGACGTCGGCTCACGGCTGGTCGCGCGCGGCCACGACGTCACGCTGCTCACCACGCAGCCCACGGGCCTGACCAGCAAGGCGACCCGATCGGGCATCAAGGTCCGCTATGTCCGGGTGCCCCATCGACGCAGCCACGGCCCGGGAGACCCACTCGACCAGACCGCCACTTTCGCCGCCCTCGCGCTCGCGGGAAGTGTTCTCAGTCGCGCCGAGCTGATCCACTGCTGGCACTACGCCGACGCCGCAGCCGTCATACGGCGGGGCCGTCCCGCGATTACCAAGATCACAGGCAGCGTCACCCCGGAGCTGATGCAACGCAGCCCCGCTCACGAGCGGCTCCTCGAGCGAGGCCTTGCCCGCGTGGACGAAGTCTGGTGCAACAGCGAATGGGCCCGGGAGCAGATGTCAGGCTTCGGTCGCGAGATGTCCATCGTCCCGGCAGGTGTCGATCGGATCCGCTTCCAGCCGGTTGCCGAGCGCGCCGACCGACCGACCGTGCTGTGCACGTGCGCCCCGGACGATCCACGCAAGCGACTAGTCGATCTGATCGACGCATGGCCCGACGTGGTAGCGAAGGTGCCCGACGCCGAGCTCCGGGTCGCGGGAACTGTGTCGCCTGAGACTCAGCGAGCCCTGCTCGGGCGGCTCCCCGACCAGGTTCGTGGCTCGGTGCGGCTGCTCGGCGCGCTGGAGGGCGATCGCATCGTCACCGAATACTCGATGGCGTGGACATCGGCGATGCCCGCAGTGCTCGAGGCACTCGGCCTGTCGACGCTGGAGTCACTCGCCTGCGGCACGCCCGTCGTGGGGGCCGACTCCGGCAACACGCCTGCCCTGTTGCATGACGAGCAGGTTGGGCGAACGTTCGAGCCGACGAACCCAGAGGCACTCGCGCAGGCGATCGTCGATCAGCTCGCCGCCTCCGACCAGGTCGATCGCGATCGGTGCCGGGCGGCGACGGACGGCTTCGACTGGGAGCGGATCGTCGACCTCACCGAAGCCGGCTACCGGCGCGTGGCGGCCTCGTAGACCTCGGCAGTCAGCCGCGCCGCACGCTCCCAGGTGAAGGCGACTGCCCGGTCCCTGCCTCGCGCGACGAGTTCGCGACGCCAGTCCTCGTCGGATGCCACCCGCTGGATCGCCGAAGCCCACGCGTCGCTGTCCCGTGGGTCGAGCAACACACCTGCGTCGCCGACCACCTCGGGCAGGGACCCGGCGGTGGAGGCGAGCACCGGCACTCCCGCGCGCATCGCCTCGACGGTCGTCAGCCCAAAGCCCTCGAACAGCGCCGGATGCACCAGGCCGAGCGCACCTGCGAGCAGACCGACTAGCTCGTCATCGCAGACCCGGCCGAGCAACCGGATCCGCCCCACGAGCCCACGGCTTTCGATCGCCTGCTCCAGCGCCGCGCGATGCTCACCGTCGCCAACGATCATCAAGTCCGGCGCCTCATGCGGGTCGAGCTTGGCGAGCGCATCGATCACGATCGTCAGGTTCTTGCGCTCGATCAGCGCGCCGACCGCGAGCAGGTACGGGCGCTCGGCCGACGAGCCGGGCGAGCCGGCGTTGCCGCTGGGTGCCACCCGTTCAGTGACGCCCTCCGGCACCACGACGACCCGGTCCGGCTCCACTCCCGCCAGCTCGACGACTTGGCGACCGACTACTCCGCTCGGCACGATGATCTTGACCGCGTGGTCGGCGGCGTAGGAGATGGCGCGTCCGAACGCCCAGCGTGGCCCGCGTTCGTACCACTCGGGGTGCTCGAAGGGCAGCAGATCGTGGACCGTGACGATCAGGGGCGCACGGGTCGGCAACGGAAACGCCGGAGTCACCAGATGGACGACGTCGTAGCCGGTGACGAGCTTCTCGAGCATCGGCCGGTGCAGCAGAGCCCACTGCATGTGCCGTCGGCGCCCGTTTCCCGCGAGCGCGGTCACCGGCACAGCCGCTCCCCGACCATTGGTCTCGTCGGTGCCGGTCAGCAGCGTGACATCGATCCCGTCGAGGGCTGCCAGACCGGCGGCAAGCTCGACGGCGTAGCGCTGCACCCCCGTCGCGCTCTCGACCAGGCGATGGATATAGAGGCCAGCGGAAAGTCTGGTCATGCCTACGCCGCGCCGGTCAGGGCCGACGCCATCTGGCGCGCCCAGCTCTCCGGGTCATGTTTCGCGGCGCGATCAAGCCCAGCCGCCGCGAGCTCGGCCCGCCTCTCCGGGTTCGAGAGCAGCTCGGCAACGGCATCGGCAAGAGTGGAAGCATCCTCCGGTGGGACAAGGACACCGACGTCCGTAACCAGATCGTGCAGTCCGCCGACATCGGTCGCCACAACAGGTACGCCGTAGGCCATCGCCTCGAGCACCGCCATCCCGAAACCTTCGGCCGAACGCGAGCTCTGCACGTAGACCGTTGCCGCTCGAAACAGTGTGCCGATGTCGCTGACGTTCCCGCGCAGGTCGACCTGATCCGCCAGCGCGTACTTCGCAATCAACATGTCGAGCTGATCGCGAACGTCGTCGCCGGCGGCGCCACCGACGATCACCAGCCGATGGTCGACTCCTCGATCGCGCAGCAGTGCTGAAGCCTCGATCAGGACGTCGAGCCCTTTCTGCGGGTGCAGCCGGGCGATACACGCGACTTCGGGCGGCGACGCAGGAACCGCGCGCCCCGGCTCGGGCGGCTCCACTGGAGGCGAGATGACCTGCCCACCGCGAACCGACATCGCCAACAGCGGCGACGAAGACGCGATCACCCCGGTGGCGAGCCGCGAGAACGGCCGGCCGAGACGCTGCCACTCCGGCGGCCAGGCGTGTACCCACCAGACCAGCGGACGCCTGGCAAGTCGGGCGGGTAGGCCACCGAGGATGAGCCCTCGCAGGTCGTTGGCGACAACGATGTCGGCGTTGGCGCGCAGGTAGCGGGTCATCCGCCACCAGTACGCCGGAAGCGCGAGCAAGCCGCGCAAGGCGCGGCCCCGAACAGTTGAGCCGCCGTACCCGAGCAGCGCAGCCGGTGCAGACACCACCGCAGCGTCGACGCCGCTGTCCCGCAGCCAGTCGACGCTTCCCCCGTCGTCGGGCAGCACCGCACCGACCCGCCAGTCAGCACCGAGCCGCTCAGCCATCCGCGCGACGAGGCGATGCGCGCCGCCCGGGTCATAGGGGTACGCGTCGACGACCACGACTCGGCGAGCCTGGACCCCTACGCTTGCGCTCATGCCCCCGGCCTCGCGGGATGGCGACGACGCAGGGCCGATTCAGCTGGCCGTCGATGCATCGTCGCTCTCGGACGGTTCACAGTATCGAGGCATCGGCACCTACCTGCGCGGATCGCTCGAGGCACTCGCCGCGCGGGACGGGATCCGCATCACCGCGCTGAGCCCGCCGCCGGCACCCCAACTTCCCGACGGCGTGCAGGCAGTGTCGGTCGAGGTGCCTCGATGGCGGCGACAAGCCGCTGCGGACGTGGTGCCGCGCGCCGCACTCGAGTTACACCCGGACGTTTTCTGGAGCCCCGCGCAGTCGCCGCCCCGCAACTATCGCGGCGTCCGCGTGCAGACACTGCTCGACCTGACCCCGCTGGTCTTCGACGCCCCCGAGCTGCGGCGCGACGCGAAGCGTTGGCTGTCGCATCGAGAGTCGATGCGCGCCGCGGACGCCGTGCTCTGTCCCTCGCAGTCCTCGGCTGACCAGGGACTGCGGTTCTTCGATCTGGATCCGGCGCGAGTTCACGTCGTGACGATCGGGATCGATCCCATTTTCCGGCCGGGACCGCCGACGAAGGTCGACGAGCCGTACGTCCTCTTCGTCAGCTCGTGGGGTCCTCACAAGGGCTTCGCCGAGGCCATGGAGGTCGCCGCGGCGCTTGCCGACGCTGGCTACCCGCATCGCCTCGTCATGGCGGGCCGCAACGACGAATGGATGCTTCAGCAGGTCGAGAAGGTTCGCGGCGCGAGCCGGCGACCCGACCGCGTCGACGTGCGCGGGTACGTCGAGGACCTCCCAGGTCTCTACCGCGGCGCGTCCGCGCTCATCTGCACGAGTCGCGCCGAGGGCTTCGGCCTGCCGGCGGCCGAGGCGATGGCCTGCGGCGCTCCCACCATCTCCTTCGACAACACCTCGCTCCCGGAGGTAGTCGGCGACGGTGGGTTGCTCGTCGCGGACGGTGATGTCGCAGCGCTGGTCACGGCGCTGCGTTCGGTGATCGACGACCCTGCCGTCGCAGGCCAACTTGCTGCGGCCGGACCTCGGCGGGCAACTGCCTTCTCGTGGACAGCGGCCGGCGAGCAGATGGAGCGGATCTTCCGTCAGGTGGCGCGAGCGAGCTCGGCGTAGCGAGCGAGGCACGCGTCGTACGACGGCAGCAGACCCGCTGACGCTGCAGCCGCAAGGGACGGCGCATCACGGTCTTTTTCCGACAGTCTCAGCTCGCCGACGTCGGTCGGCCAGGGAAGCGCCAGCGCGGGGTCGATCGGTGAGACGGTCCGCTCCGTCGCTGGGTCGTATGTGGTGGAAACGAGGTAGGTGACCGACGCATCGTCAGTCAGCGCGCAGAACGCGTGGCCGAGCCCTTCGCTGATGAACACCGCGCGGGAGTCGACCGCGTCCAGCCGCACCGCATCGACCGCGCCGTATGTCGGCGATCCGGTGCGGACATCGACGATGACATCGAGAATCGCGCCGGAGGTGCAGTAGACGAGCTTGGCCTGCCCGGCAGGCACGTCGGCCAAGTGGATGCCGCGGACCACGCCGCGCGCCGAGACGGAGTGGTTGGCCTGCATGACGGCAAAGGACCTGCCCGTCGCCTCGGCGAGCAGATCGCCGCGGTGCCACTCGAGGAACTGCCCACGGTCGTCGCGCCGAATGATCGGCGAGCAGACCCACGAATCCGGAACTGCTAGCGGCTCGATCCTCACGGCGCAGAGGAAGAGTTCGGCGCCGCGAGAAGCGAGAGCAGGTACCCGCCGTACCCGCTGGCGCGCATCTTCTCGCCGCGGCTGCGCAGCTCCTCGTCGCTCAGCCACCCGTTGCGCCAGGCGATCTCCTCGGGACAGCCGATCTTGAGCCCCTGCCGCTCCTCGACGACACGGACGAACTCTGCCGCCTGCATCAGACTCGTCACCGTGCCGGTGTCGAGCCAGGCGGTGCCCCGCGGCAGCACCGACACCTCGAGGCGGCCCTCGCGGAGGTAGTGCTCGTTGACTGCGGTGATCTCGAGCTCGCCACGCGCGCTCGGCTGCAGGCTCCGGGCGACGTCGACCACGTCAGGTGAGTAGAAGTAGAGGCCCGCGACCGCGAGTGAGCTGCGGGGCTGCTCCGGCTTCTCCTCGATCGAGAGCGGCGAACCGTCTGCATCGAGCTCCACGACCCCGTAGTCCTGCGGACGGGCGACGTGACAGGCGAAGACGTGACCGCCGTCGAGGTCTGTGAGCCGACCAAGCTGAGCACCCAAGCCGGTCCCGTAGAAGATGTTGTCGCCGAGCACGAGTGCAACCGGCTCGTCGCCGATGAAGTCCGCGCCGATCACGAAGGCCTGCGCGAGCCCATCCGGGGACGGTTGCTCGGCATAGGTGAGGGAGATGCCGAGGTCGCTGCCGTCGCCGAGCAGCCCGCGGAACTGGCCGGCCTGCTCAGGAGTCGTGATCAGCAGGACCTCGCGAATGCCCGCCGCCATAAGCGTCGAGAGCGGGTAATAGACCATGGGCTTGTCGTAGACCGGCATCAGCTGCTTGGAGATCGCTTGTGTGATCGGCCACAGCCGGGTGCCGGTGCCACCCGCCAGGACAATGCCCCTCATCGCGCTCTGACCCTATCGGCGAATGCCGCGACGCCGGTACTCGCTCACATAGCCTGTCGCCGTGCGGCTGCTGGTGACGGGTGGAGCGGGCTTCATCGGCTCGCACTTCGTCCGGGCACTTCTCGCCGGCGACTACCCGGCGTACGCCGACGCCGAGGTCACGGTCTTCGACAAGCTCACCTACGCCGGAACCCTGACGAACCTGACCTCGGTCGCGGACAACCCGCGCTATCGGTTCGTCCGGGGCGACATCCTCGACTCCTCGCTGCTCGACGAGGTGCTGCCAGGACACGACGCTGTCCTCAACTTCGCAGCCGAGTCACACGTCGACCGCTCCATCGCCGGCGCGGCCGACTTCGTGATGACCAACGCGGTAGGGGTGCAGACACTGCTCGACGCATCGCTGCGGGCGGCCATACCGCGGTTCGTTCAGGTATCGACTGACGAGGTCTACGGGTCGCGCGAGACCGGCGCCTTCCGTGAGACCGACATCCTCGAGCCGAGCTCGCCGTACGCCGCTTCGAAGGCCAGCGGCGACCTGATCGCCCGCTCCTACTTCGTCACCCACGGACTCGACGTCGTCATTACCCGCTGCACCAACAACTACGGGCCGAGACAGTTCCCCGAGAAGGTCATCCCACTGTTCGTCACCAATCTGATCGACGGACGACGAGTTCCGCTCTACGGCGACGGGCTCAACGTGCGCGACTGGCTCCACGTCGATGACCACTGCCGCGCCGTCGCGACGGTCCTCGAGCGGGGGGTACGCGGTGAGACCTACAACATCAGCGGCGGCACTGCGCTGACCAACCGAGAGCTCACCGAACGGCTGGTTGCCGCGTGCGGTCGCGACTGGTCGGCGGTGGAGCCCGTCACCGACCGGTTGGGCCATGACCGCAGGTACGCCATCGACGACACCAAGATCCGCGAGGAGCTCGGCTACGCGCCCTTGACCGGCTTCGAGGAGGGACTCGCAGCGACAGTCGCGTGGTACCAGGAGAACGAGTTTTGGTGGCGACCGCTGAAGGCCGGCACCCCGTCATGACGGTGGATCCCAAGGCGCTCACCGACAACGAGCTCCGCAGCTACGTCGCGGAGCAGGAGTGGTACCACACCGTCGAGCTGCGGCCGGGGATCGAGACTCCAGGCTGGTTCGACACCAGGCCGACCGCGGCAACCCTGCCGTGGCCGGACCTCAATGGCGCGCGCTGTCTCGACGTGGGCACGTTCGAAGGGTTCTGGGCACGGGAGATGCACTCTCGCGGCGCCGCCGAGGTCGTCGCGATCGACATCCTCGATCCGCGGCAGTGGGATTGGCCGGCGGGCAGCACGGACGCACTCCGCGCGATCCTCGGCGAGCGCAAGCGCGGCGGCGAAGGGTTCCACTTCGTCAACGGCGCACTGGACACTCCGATCGAGCACCACGAGCTGTCCGTCTACGACCTCGACCCGCAGCAGCTCGGCACCTTCGACATGGTCTACGTCGGCAGCCTGCTGCTGCACCTGCGCGACCCGATCCGGGCGCTGGAGCGGGTCCACGGCATGCTGCGCGAGGGCGGCCGACTGTTGCTCGTCGACGCCATCGACCTCGAGCTGACGATGCGCCACCCTCGGCGACCGCTGGTCGAGCTAGACGCGATTGGCCGGCCGTGGTGGTGGAAGCCGAACATTGCCGCGCTCACCCGCATGGTGAGCTCCGCCGGATTCGATGTCATCTCGACGTCACGGCCGATCTTCCTTCGACCTGGACGCGGTCAGCGGCTGCCGGGCTGGCGGCCATCGATGCTGCGCAGCGTGGCTAGCCGCGAGGTGATGGTGACCAAGTGGCGGGGTAACCCGCACGCGGCGATCCTCGCCGCACCTCGCTCGCTCGACTAGCCGGACTCACTCGCTCTGAACTAAGAGGAGACGGCCTCGGCGACGGAGGCGTTGGACTGCCCGGCGGGGCTGAAGCGCGACGGGTAGGCCGGCTCCACGACGTAGCCGTGTCGCGGAATGCTCTCCCCGACGGTGACGAACTCGTCCTCGGCGACGCCAGAGGGCAGGCCGTAAGCGACGATGAAGTCCGACGCCGCGAGCAGGCCACGACCGCGGACCCAGCTCGGCACGTCATCGACCTGCACCGGGCCGGCAAAACCGAGCGCGATCCCCAGCGTCCGCAGCATGATCCAGATGTCGAGTCGCAGCGAGGCGTAGCGGAGATAGAACAAGTCGAACTGGGGCGCGGCGTTGAGCAACAGATGCGCCGAGTGACTGACCTGCCACAGCCCGGTGCAGCCCGGACGCACCCGCCGACGGAGCGCGTCGAAGCTCTCGTCGATCACGTCGACTTCGTCGATCTGGCGCGGTCGCGGCCCGACAAGGCTCATGTCGCCCAGCGGCACGAGGAACAGCTGCGGCAGCTCGTCGAGGTGCATCCGGCGGATCCACGTGCAGAACCGCGGCAAGGCGCTGAGATCCAGGTCCAGCTTGCTGGCGTAGTGCGGGGTCGACACCGGGAGCGTCCGCAGCTTCATGATGCGGAACTGCCGGCCGTCTTGACCCGGACGCTGCTGGATAAAGAACGGGAATGCCCGCAGCCGAAGGCCGAGGGCCACGGCGAGGACGGCAACGATGGGGAGCGCAACGACAGCAAGAACCGACCCGAGCGCAATATCGACGGCACGCTTGGTTGCCGCGGTGAGCATGCTCACCTTCCCCCCGCTCGGTACGAGCGGCACGTCGTCGCCTTTCCGGTCTGATACGAAACGGGCCGAATGTCCGATCGGCCCAGGAGAACTATCCACTAGTCAGCGCCTCCTGGCTAGTGATGTTTGTACGTTCTCCCAATCGCCATCACTCGTTCGGCCTATCCACGGATGACCTTGCCCATATCTGCAGACAACGCCTAACCGGGCACGGAGGTGACGGCCCGGTAGAGCTCCATCGTTCTCGCAGCCATGCCTGCCGCGGTGAAGTGCTCGGCAGCCCGACGCGACGCCGCCGCGCCGAGCGCCGTACGCCGATCGCCGTCGGTCAGCAGGCCTTCGATCGCCTGCGCCACGGCCGGCCCATCGGCGGCCGCCACCAGGAGCCCGGACTCGCCATCCACGATCAGGTCGCGGGAGCCTACGACGTCGGTCACGACGCAACAACAGCCCAGCGACATGGCCTCCATGACGGTGTAGGGCGAGCCTTCGTAACGGCTGAGCAGCACGAACACCGTGAACTGCGGGAGCACCGAGCGACCACCGTTGAAGCCTTCGAGCCAGCGAAACCGATCAAGCGCAACGACAGACTCGCGGACCAGCGGCTCGAGTGGACCGCTTCCGATCAGCAGGACGTAGACGTCAGGGCGTAGCGCGAGCAGCTCCTTCGCCATCGCGAGGTAGGTGTCGATCCCCTTCTGCTCGACGAGCCGAGCGAGGCACCCGACGACCAGTGCCCCCTCGGGGATGCCGGCGGTTGCGCGAATGTCGATCGCGGCTGGGTCGACCTCGAAGGGCGCCAGGCCATTCGGCACCGCCTCGAGCCGACCAGTGCGGCTCAACCCCAGCGAGCCCATGAGCTGGGCCTCGCTGGGCGACACCGCGATAGTCAGCGCCGTCCACCGCGACAAGACTCGCTCGACGGTCACCGGCAGGCGTCCGGTCAAGACTCCGTTCGGCGTCCAGACCGCCGGAATGCCGGTCAGTCTGCCGACCAGTCGAGCCACGACCCCACCGATCGATGAATGGCCGTGCAGGATGTCGGGTCGCACCTCCCGCGCGATCCGCCTGACAGCCATCACAGCCGCCACGTTCTGCGCCGAGAACATGGAGCGGCGCATGTCGACCAGGCGTACGTCGGCACCGGCCGCCCGCATCTCGGCAACTGCCTCGGTATCGGTCAGCCCGACGTGACGGAGCTCGGGCACTGCCACTACATGGTCGACTTCGGTCGCGTACGCAACGAGATCCCTGACATGCCGGGCCGTCCCGCCTTCCAGCGCCTCGAGGACGTGCAGAACCCGAAGGCGTTCGCTCACGTGGCCATGGCCTCGCGCGCCGACTTGCGGCGTGCCAACCACGCGCGGCCGTGCCGCCGGACCGGTGACTCCCAGAACTTGTAGCTGATCTCGGCGATGACCCAAGTGACGAGGAAGCTCAACGTCACGATCAGCCAGTGCGCACGGTGCACCTCCTGGGCGAGCACGATGTAGACAACCGGGTGGTAGAGATAGAGCCCATAGGAGATCGCCCCGAGATGGGCGATCGGCCGGTTGCCCAGGATGACGCCCGCGGTGCGCGGAGAGTGCTCGAGGGCAAGCATCACGATCACGGTCAGCACCGCGGCGGCGGGGACGTTGAAGCGCAGGTAGTTCGCCGACATGTGCAGCGGCGAGAACTGGCCGAGTGCGATCAGTCCCGCGAGCGCCGGCAGCGCGAGATGCCGGAACCAGCGGGGCACAGTCACCAGCGCGGCCGCGCAGCCGACCATGATCGAGAACACGTGCGCCTGCGGTTGGTAGTAGTCGATCGGCGCGTTCGCGTGCGGACCGGCGCCTTTGGCAGTCACTTCCGCGAGGATCAGCGACAACACCACCGCGCCGAATACGAGCTGCCTGCCCCGCTCGCGCGTCAACGCACCCTTGCGCATGATCGTGGGCCAGAGCAGGTAGAACTGCTCCTCCAGCGAGAGCGTCCAGGTCCAGACGTACGTCGCCCACAACGTGTCGTGGGAGTACGACACGAGGTCGGTCACGTAGAACAGCGAGATCAATCCACCGACGATCAATGCGTGGTTGCGGTCCCCGGGCAGCGCAACGGCGATCGCGATCCCACCGAACGAGAGCAGGACGAGTAGCGCGGGTAGCAGGCGGAAGGCCCGTCGTAGGTAGAACGCAGGAAGATCGACTCGGCCGGTATCGGCGCGCTCGGCGATGAGTAGACCGGTGATCAGGTAGCCGCTGAGCGCGAAGAACAGGTCCACGTTGATGGCCGCGCCCTTGAACAACGGGCCGGTCTCGAAGTGGTAGGCCATCACCTGAAGCATCCCGATCGCGCGGATGCCGTCGAGGTCGGGCCGATGCCCACGCACAACCGCCACGGACCAGCCCCGATTCCTTCGTAGTGCCCGGCCGCTCATCATGCCAAAGTCGGCTCCTACGCTGACGGCGTGACGACCTGGCTCGTGACCGGCGCGGCGGGGGCACTCGGACGAGACCTGATGGCGGAGCTGACGGAAGCCGCCGCTGACGTCGCCGGTCTCGACCGGCGCGCACTCGACATCAGCGACACCGTCGCGGTCGACGATGCGCTGACAGCTCACCGGCCCGATGTCGTTATCAACGCCGCGGCCTACACCCGAGTCGACGATGCCGAGAGCGACGAGGCTGCCGCCGCCGCGGTAAATGCGACCGGGCCCGCCAACCTCGCGCGATGGTGCGCCGCGAACGGCGCCCGGCTGGTACACGTGTCGACCGACTATGTGTTCCGCGGCGACGCGACCTCGCCGTACGAGATCGACGCACCAACCGAGCCGACCGGTGCCTATGGACGGACCAAGCTCGGCGGCGAGCTCGCCGTCCTGGCCGCCGGGGGTGACGGCCAGGTGGTGCGCACCGGCTGGCTCTATGGCGAGCACGGCGCGAGCTTCGTCCGCACCGTGGGGAAGCGACTCCTGGCCGGGGAGTCGGTTGATGTCGTCGACGACCAGCGTGGGGCACCGACCTGGACCCGCCACCTCGCGCAGCGGCTCGTCGCACTCGGCACGGCAGCGGTCGAGCCGGGAGTTCGGCACTGCTCGTCAGCAGGCGAGGCGAGCTGGTACGACGTCGCGGTGGCACTCGCCGGACTCCTGGGAGCCGAGCCCACAAGCGTGCGACCGACTACGAGCGCGGCAATGGCGCGGCCCGCGCCGCGTCCGGCGTACTCCGTCTTGTCGGCCCGCAGCTGGCTGGCGGCGGGACTGCCCGCCATGCCGGAGTGGAGCGACGCGCTGAGCGAAGCACTCGCTGCGGCCGGCGACCGGCTCACTAGGTGACACGACCGGGGTCCCGGCACGAATAGGGTGGCGAAATGCCGCGCGCGCTGATCACTGGCATCACCGGCCAGGACGGGCTCTATCTGGGCGAGCTGTTGGTCGCCAAGGGCTACGACGTCTACGGCGTCGTCCGCGGCCAGAACAACCCGAAGGTCCGCACGGTCGAACGGCTGATCCCGAGCGTCGAGCTTCTCGAAGGCGACCTCACCGACCTGCCGTCGTTGATCAGCGCCATCGAGATCGCTCAGCCCGACGAGATCTACAACCTCGGCGCACTGTCGTTCGTCGGGCTGTCGTGGCGACAGGCGGAGCTCACCGCCGACGTGACGGGGATGGGCGTGCTTCGCATCCTCGAGGCGATCCGGATCGCCACGCAGAACCACATGGAGCGGATCCGCTTCTACCAGGCCTCCAGCAGCGAGATGTTCGGCAAGGTCCGTGAGTCGCCGCAGGTCGAGACCACGCCCTTCCACCCGCGATCTCCCTACGGTGCGGCGAAGACCTTCGGGCACTACATCACCGTGAACTACCGCGAGTCCTATAACGCGTACGCCTGCTCCGGGATGTTGTTCAACCACGAGTCGCCCCGCCGCGGCCACGAGTTCGTGACCCGAAAGATCACTCGAGCCGTCGCACGGATCGCACTCGGTCTGCAGGAGACCGTGTCGCTGGGCAACCTCGACAGCAAGCGCGACTGGGGCTTCGCCGGCGACTACGTCGACGCGATGTGGCGAATGCTGCAGCAGGACGAGCCCGAGGACTATGTCGTCGCCACCGGCGAGGTCCACTCGATCTCAGAGTTGCTCGACATCGCGTTCGCGCGGATCGGCGTGACCGACTGGTCCAAGCACGTCGAGGTAGACCAGCGCTTCGTGCGGCCGGCTGAGGTGGACTACCTCTGCGGCGACGCGACCAAGGCAAAAGAGAAGCTCGACTGGACGCCGAAGGTCTCGTTCAACGAGTTGATCGAGATGATGGTCGACAGCGACCTCAAGCGCGAGAAGCGGCTCAGCCAAGACCCCGAGAGCTGACCCCACGATGGCCGGTCTGGAGCCGACGCAAGTCTCGCCGGAGGAGTACGACGAGGACTACTACCGGACGGCGTGCGCCGGATACGACGAGTGGGTCAAGTCGGGAGGCGCCGGCGAGGCCGGGCTCTACAAAGGGATACTCCAGCGCGCACAGCTGACCGAGGGTGCCACGGTCTGCGACATCGGCGCCGGCCGCGGCGAGCTGGTTGCGCTAGCCGTCGAGCACGGCGCGAAGTGGGCTGTTGGCGTGGAGTACTCCAGCGCCGCGGCCCGCCTGGCCACACAGTCACTCGCGCAACGCGACGTGACCTCGCGCGCAACGGTCGTCCTCGGCGACGCCCGTCAACTTCCGCTGCCTGACGGCTGCATCGACCTCGTCTTCATGATCGACGTCATCGAGCACCTCGCACCACCCGAGCTCGCTGCGACCTTCCATGAGGCCCACCGGGTGCTCCGACCCGGTGGGCGCTTGTTCGCGCACACCTTTCCGACCCGCACGATCTACGACGTCACGTACCGCGGCCTGCGAGGACTCGCCCGGCTGCGCGGCCAGCACTGGCCGGCTGACCCGCGCAACGACTACGAACATCGGATGCACGTCAACGAACAGACCCGCCGCGGATTACGCCAGTCGCTCGCTGCGGCCGGGTTTCGGGCACCGCAGGTGCGGTTCGGGCAGTGGGTCCACACCGACTTCGTGCCGTCGACTCGCGGCAAGCAGCTCTACGAGCGACTCGCCCGACATCGGGTTACCGCGGCACTCGGTGTCGCGGACCTCTGGGTCGACGCCAGCAAGTCCTAGCTCACGAGCACGACGGCGCGTCGACCTTCATTGTCGGCTCGTTCGCGAGCGGCTGACGCAGTGCCAGGACTGGGCCGGTCGCTTGCGGCTCGACGACCGAAAACACCACCGTGCGGGTCTGCCCAGGCGCGATCGTGATCAGCGTCGTGATGACGGGGTGACCGCGTTCCTCTCCGGTCGCGACGTAGACCGGCTTGCCGTCGATAGTCGCCGTGTCCTGTTCCGATCCGTGGGTGCCGTAAAGGCCCACGACCAGTCGGTCGGCGCCCGGCACATGCGGGCCGGTCCAGCTCAGCCCGTCGGTCACGTACGACGGCAGGCCAGTGGCGGGAGCATCGTTTGTGACAGTGATGGTCACCGACGCCGGTCCAGCCGAGCAGGTAGCTCGCTGGTAGTCGACACTCTCGTGCAGGTAGCCATCGAGCTTCGTCGCCGAGGCGTTGTTGAGGATGACGTCGACAAACGGCCGGGTCGTCTCAGGCAGGACGCCGCCGATCGCAAAGTCGGCGATCTGTGCCTCCTCTGCCGGGACGTCGCTGTAGACCAGGAGTCGACGCTGGCCCACCGGCTGCACGAAGGCGTTGAGCAGCGCCTGCGTATCGAGTGGCCGCGCGAACACCGCGTGGACGACGGCTTGCGCGGCATCGACGAAGAAGGCCTTGCGGGCAACGAAGTCGTAGTTGAACCGCTCGTAGACATCGACATCGAGCTCGTGCACGATGTTCGACGACGTCAGCTCGGTGCCGTCCGGCAGCGTGACCGGGCCCGTCACCGCGAGGAGCTTTGCGAGCACCTCCGGATCGATCGCAACAACGCCGTCGATCGGTACGCCGAAGATCTGTTGCGCCATCCCGGACCAGATCTGCGCGGCGTAGGGAAAATGCGGGCTGAGGTCGACGTTCTGCACCAGCTGGTAGGGCTGGTCGCCGGAGTAGAGCTCGTCGAAGGCGCCCCCGAGATCGATGCCTGACGCGGCGCCGTTGAAATCTCGGTCCGACCCGTAGTGAACAAAGCTCATCCGACCCTTGCTTGCGTCGAGCAACGCATACCCGCCCAAGATCCCGCCGACGCCACGCGCCTCCGTGTCGCCCTCGAAGACGACGAGGTAGTGGCGCTCTTCTTGTTCGCCGAGCATCGACGGCGCGAGGTTCACCGCGACGGTGATGTCGTGCAGGTCGCTAGCGAGGCTGTCGAGCTGTGAGAGCAGCGAGGCCCTGCCGTGCGAGACCACACCGAGCCAGCTGCCCGACGTGGCCGCGACCTGCTGCTGAACCTTCGCCACGATCGGCAACGCACGCAAGAGCGACGGCTGCGCGGCGTGGAGTCGAGTGAGATCGAGCTGATCGGGCGCCACCCGAAGCTCGTGGGGATCGAGCGAGACCGAGGCGTCGAGGATCTGTGGCAGCGCACGGTCGGCGAGCAGCCGGCCGTCTTCGGCGAGGGCCCGCGTCGTGTTCAGCGGCGATCCCAGCCAGGGCACATGAGCGGCAGCCCACCAGACCGGCCCGGAGGTACGGGCGTGTCCCGAGGCGACATCCGACTGCAGGCCCGCTAGGTCCCGACGGGCCGCCGCGACGTCTCCAGCCAGGAGGTCATGTCGCAGCTGGGCGACGCCATCGCGAGCCCGATCCAGCGCACTTCGCGCGAGCAACCCGGTGACAAGCAACCACGCCAGCGCGGCGAGGAGAAGGGCCGCGACAACGATCGCCGGCAGCCGCCGACGCCATTTCGGGGAGCCAGGAACTGCTCCCGCGTCGTCCGACAGGGCGGCGCTAGGAGACCTTGAAACTACCGGTCAGGTGGTGACCGTCACGGTGACCGGTCAGGCCAAGGCCGTACGTACCGGGCTTGAAGTTGTCGGCAAGCTTGAGGTTCAGCGAGAACCCGCCGTGCGGACCTGATCGGCCCGAGGTATGCCGCACGTAGCCCTTCGGACCGGTAACGGTGACCCCGACCGCCTCGTTTCGCGCGAAGCTACCCACGGTGGTGTGAAACCTAACCGTCTGACCTGGCTGATAGCTGCCCTGATTGAACAAGATCGTGCACGCGGCGGGCGGGTAGCCGCACCGCAGCGCGGGGGCCGCTGACGCCGAGACAGGCGCCACGAGCGCTGCTCCGGAGGCGCCGAGAGCCGCGATTGCGAGAGCGCCGATGAGTCGGCGAGGTCCGGTCATCTTGATCTCCAGGCCAACGGGGTCTAGTGGGAGAGCCCAGGATATTGCACGAGGACCTCTATGGGCTATCTCAGCCCCAGTCCTTCGGGCCGCTGATCCTCGGGTCCGAAGTAGTCGACAACGCGTGCCGGCGCGCCGACCGCCAGGCAGTACGCCGGAATCGGTTGCGTCACGACGCTGCCCGCGCCGATCACGGCGCCCTCACCGATCGAGTTCAGGATCGTGCACTTCGAGGTGACGATGGCGTTGTCGCCGATCACGATCGGCTGGAAGTCGTAGCCCTGGTCGAGCAGGTGCAAGGTGTGATCCCGGAACTTGTGATTGCCGTCAGCGATCATCACCGACTGCCCGAAGACCGCGCGCTTGCCGATGGTCAGAGACGTCGAGATCTGGATCAAGGCGGCGGAGGTGAAGATGACGCCCTCCGACATCTCCACCCGACCGCCGGGCGCGATCTCACAGAAGAAGTCGCGGCGAAACTCCGAACCAGCGCCGACGTGAAGCGTGGCCTGGGCGGGCATCCATAGGTCGCACCTCGGGCCGATGGCCACGCCCGGCGCGATCTCGACGTCGAGGTGGCTGTGTGTCATCAGAAGCATGCGACGGCGCCACGACGACGCAATCCGTCGGCCGTACCCGTATCGCAGCAGCCACGGCAGTCGCCGTACGTCTCGCCCCATGACCGGTGAACGGTATCGGCACCGAGCGTCTAGTACGCGCCTTCGCGCCGAAGCACCGCGAAGACGGTTTTCCAGACGATCAACGCGTCGAGGGCGAGCGACCAGTTCTCCACGTAGTAGAGATCGAGGCGCACGCTGTCGTCCCAGTCGAGGTCCGATCGGCCGGAGACCTGCCAGAGGCCAGTGATACCGGGACGGACCAGCAACCGCCGCGAGACCTGCCGGTCGTACAGCGATACCTCGTTGGGCAGCGGCGGCCGTGGACCCACCAGCGCCATGTCGCCACGGACGACATTCCAAAGCTGCGGCAGCTCGTCGAGCGACCATCCGCGCAGCAGCCGGCCCACTCGCGTGACCCGAGGATCGTCACGGATCTTGAACAGCACGCCGTCGGCGATGTCGTTTCGCTCGTACAGCGCCGCGAGGCGGTCCTCGGCGTTCGCGTACATGGTCCGCAGCTTGTAGACCGTGAACTCGCGGCCACCTCGCCCAACACGCGTCTGATGGAACAGCGGTGAGCCGGCACTATCGATCCGGACTGCTGCGGCCATCAGCAGCACGAACGGAGCGAGTACCAGGGACGCCACTGCGGCGAACGTCCACTCGACGACTGCCTTGAGTACCTGCCGTGGCCCGGAAAGCTCCGGCTTCTCGACATGCAGGAACGGCAGCCCCGCGACTGGACGGGAGACGATGCGCGGACCCGCAACGTCGAGCAACGCCGGCGCAACCACCAGGTCGACGCCGGTGCCTTCCAGTTCCCAGGACAGCATCCGCAGGACCTCCGGGGTCATTCCCGGGCCCGCTGTGACGGCGACCGTATCCGCGCCGGTCGTGGCAATGGCGTCGAGCACGGAGCCGAGCGACCCGAGAACGGGCGCGCCGCCGATCTCGGTGGTCCGGCCCGGTGTCGGCAGGCAGATCCCGACCAGCTGAAGGCCGAGGTAGGGCTCAGCGGCCAGATCGGCCGCGAGCTCCTCGATGCCGGCGAACCCGCCGACCGCGACGACTCGATGCTGAAACCGGCCCATCTTGCGGCGACTGTGCAGCCATTTGCGCTGCGCGTAGCGGCCGACCAGAAGCAGGACCGTCCCCACGGGAAGCGCGATCGCGACGTAGCCACGAGCGAACTGGATCTTGAACGAGTAGGCGACCACGGCGATCACTGCCATCAGCCACCACGACGCCAAGGCCACGCCCTTGTACTCGTCCTCGCCGACACCGAGGAAGCGCATCTCGTACGCGCGCGAACAGGCCAGCGCGAGAAGCCAAGCAGGGACGAACAGCAGGCTCAGTACGACGTAGGACACGCCGTGCACGGACTGGTCGGTGTTGCCGAAGCGTGCGAATAGCGCGATCAAGGTGCTGGCGAAGATCACGACCAGGTCGACGGAGAAGAGGACCAGGCGATACCGCCGTTGCCAGGAGTCGAGGCGCGTCGACTCCGCACTCGTCACTACTCGAACCGTCCCGTCGCCGATTCCGTGCACCAGCTCTGAATGCCACTCAGCAGGTCGGTGTTCCACACAAACCCATGCGCGACCAAGACGTCGGGGCCGATGTCCGTCGACTGGACGAGCTTCATCGCCCGCTCGATGACGCGGATCTCGACCCCGAGGCGGTTGAGGGTTCGCTCGGTGCCGATCGCGGTACGCACAACTGCCTTGGGAATGCGATGCGGCAGCGGATAGCCGGCCGTATCTGCGTAGGCACGGCACACGTCACCGAGCGTCACTCGCTGCGGGTAGCAGAAGTTCATGGTCAGCTCGCGCTCGCCGAGGCCGAGTGCAAAGACGATTGCGTCGACCAGATCACCGACGTAGCCACACGACTTCACGGCGTTCTCACGCCCTGGATAGGCGAACCGGCGTCGCTGCATCGCCGCAGCAAGCCGGGTGAAGTTGCCACCCTCACCAACGCCGAAAATCGCCGCCGGCCGAACGACGAGCAGCTGTCCGTCTGCGACCGAGGCCAGCCAGGCACGATGTGCCTCCTCGGCCTGGAGCTTCGAGCTGCCATACGCCGTCGTCGGCGTCGGCACTGTCGACTCGGTCTTGTGCTCCTCATCCGGGCCGTAGACCGAGATCGAGCTCAGGAACACGACGGTGCGCGCGTCCTTCTCGCGGCACCAATCGCTGACGTTCACTGCACCCGGGACGTTCGTGTCGAAGTACTCGTGGTCCTTGTGTCCCGGCGTTCGGTGGATCGCCGCGAGGTTGACGACCAGGTCGACCGTCCCTGCGCTGGACACGGTGATCCGCTCCCGCACATCGCAACGCTGGAAGGTCACGTTGCTGGGCAACGGAAAGCCCGGAGTACGGATATCGGCGATGACAACCTCATAGCCCTGTTCGGCGAGGGCGATCGTGAGGTGTCTGCCAATGAAGCCCGACCCACCGAACAGGACAGCCCGGCGCGATGAAATCTCGCCGCTGCCGAGCGTCAAGACCCCTCCTCACTGATGGCTGAGACCGCTGCGCCCCGCTCGTGTCCAGGCTCGACATTCAGGATATGCAACCGTGGAACGCGCCTCGTTACAGCGCCGTCACAGAACGAGAGAGTCGACGGTCGGGGGTGCCGTAGTTGCCGCAACCTCTCTGAAGCGGATCGGCGGGGTCCACAGCGGTAGAAGGCTCATAAACATTTACAGTGGGAAAACATGATGGAAACGCTGACTACGCACCCTTCGCTGTGCGGCACACCTGCGTCGCAAGGCGCTGCGCCGGCGTAGTCGACCCCGCTGCGTGAGTCGACCGCTACGACAGCGCCGTACGCGTTTGGGAGGAGGCACCGATCAGGTGAACCCGCGAGTTCGGCGGGTCGAGATCTCGACCGCGATCGAGAAGTCGGACCTTCGCATCGTCTACATCGCCGGAATGGGACGCAGCGGCAGCACACTCCTCGGGCAGTTGCTTGCAAACCAACTCGGTGCATTCGACGTCGGCGAGCTTCGGTTCATATGGGAGCGCGGCGTTCTCGGCAACGAGTTGTGCACTTGCGGCGCGCACTTTCGCGAATGCACGTTCTGGACGTCCGTCGGCGAAGCGCTCGGGGGTTGGCAAGCGCAGGACGCCGAGTGGGCGATTGACGTGGTTCGCCGCGTGCAGCGCATCCGTACGATGCGTCCCGTCCTGCAGCGGCGCGGCCTTGGCGACGCGAGTACAGAGCTCGATCGCTACCACGATCTCCTCCGCCGTCTCTATCGAGCAGTGTCGGTGGCCTCCGGACGCGACATCGTCGTCGATACGTCGAAGGATGCCCGCTACGGATCGGTCCTGTGCACAACGACCGATCTTGACGTGCGGGTGCTGCGACTCATGCGCGACAGCCGCGCGGTGGCATTCTCGTGGGCGAGGACGCGGGTGCGCCCAGAGACAGCGACGCTCGAGTTGGTGCCCCGGTACGGGCCCGCCGAGGCGGCCGGCCGCTACGTGGTGCAGAGCATCGCGGGCGACGCACTTGCCAAATCGGGCATGCCGTCCATGCGCCTTCGCTACGAGGATCTCGTCAAGGACGTCCCCAGCGAAATAAGCAAAATAGCCAGGTGGTTGGACGTAGACCAACGGCGTCCCGATGACGTTACGCATCAAGATCACTCGATGAGCGGGAATCCGATGCGTTTCGGAACGCATCCCGCGGTGGTCGTCGCTGATCGCGAGTGGGAGACAGAAATGTCGCGGGGCGCACGGGCCACCGTGACCGCACTCACCTTGCCTCTCCTGCTTCAGTACGGCTACCTGAAGCGGCCGAGCCGCTCCGCGCGCGAGAACGGCGGCGAGCTCACGCCGTACGACCCTCGCTAGGATACGAATCGTGGAAGGCGCCTCCTTGCAGCGCCGTGACAGAACAGGCCCGCCGAGCGTCGAGGACGTCGTCGGTACCCGCAAGATCGCCATCGCGCATGAGTGGGTCGACGCCTACGCGGGCAGCGAGCAGGTCTTCGAGGCGTTCGCGAGGATCTTTCCGAACGCGGATCTGTACGCGTTGTCGCGCCGGCCATCGATCTCGCTCGACGTCGGCTCGCGCGACATTCGGACAACCTTTCTCGACACGTCGATGTTCAGAAATCGCCGCGCCGCGACGCTCCCTCTGATGCCGCTGGCGTGGCGAGCACTACGGGCTCCGGAATATGACCTCGTCATTTCGTCACACCACGCGTTCGCGCACGCCAACCGACTCGCCGGGAGATCCGGACGCCATCTCTGCTACGTCCACTCACCCGCGCGTTATGTGTGGACGCCTGAGATCGATGGCCGAGGCGGAAGCCGAATGCTGAAGCCCGCACGCGACGCTCTCCGCCGCGTCGATCGGCGCTTCTCGCGCAAGGTCGATTCCTACGCCGCCAACAGCACCGCGGTCGCCGCCAGAATCCAAAGCTTCTGGGGTCGAACAGCAAGGGTGATCCATCCGCCGGTCCGCGTCGAGTACTTCGCAGAAGGGGCACCAAAAGTCCCGACCCGCGACTACGTGCTCGGCGTAGGGCGCTGGATCGGCTACAAGAATCTCGACCTCGTGATCCGCGCTGCGGAGCGTGCCGGACTTCCGGTCAAGCTCGCCGGACGCGGGCCGGACCGGGAGCGGCTGCTCGCGGCTGCCCGGGAGGCATCGGTGCCGGTCGAGCTCATCGAGTCCCCCTCAGATGAGGAGCTCCGCAGCCTCTACCAGAACGCGCGGTGCCTAGTCTTCCCGACGATCGAGGACTTCGGCCTCATCCCGGTGGAAGCCCAAGCTGCTGGTACTCCCGTCGTCGCACCCGCAGCCGGTGGCGTGATCGACACGGTCGTGAATGGACGCACCGGCGTCCTCGTCGACGGCCTCGACCCCGACAGGCTCGCAGCCGCCATCCATGAAGCCGATGCGATCGATCCCGCCGCCTGCCGCGAACACGCCACCCGCTTCGGGTTCACAGCGACCCAGGACGCAGTCGTTGCATGGGTGTCGTCTGAACTGCTGAAGCCATCGCGCGACGCCGTCTGTGCCTGATCCTTCGCAACCGATCCGCGTCGAGCTCGACGTGTCGTATCCGGTTCCGATCAAGTCGGGCATCGGCACGTACACGGCCGCGCTTGCCGAGGAGCTGACGACGAGCCCGGACGTGGAGCTCACCCTTCTGACGCGGCTTGGCCAAGTCGACGACCCTCGTCTGGCCGGCATCCCGCAGCGGAAACGGCGCCTGCTGGACCAGCTCCGCGTTCCGGCAGGGACGACCCGCCTCGTCCCGCATCAACTCCGGCCGCCGCCGCTCTCCGGCTCGACGATCGTGACCGTTCTGGACTTGATCCACCTCGGGGCCTGGTCTTCGGCTCCGAAGCGACTAGCCCAGCGAGCCCTCCTACGACTGTTCAAACGCGCAAACATCAGCGTCGTGACCATCTCGCATGCGACACGGAGCAGATTGCTATCTGAAGGCTTCGACCCGCACAGGGTGCGGGTCTGCCAACCGACCCTCCCGGCTTCCGGAAGACAGAGCGCGGTGGGGCACGGACCGCCCGCATGTGGCGGCGGGGGCTTCGTTTACGTCGGGAACCTCCGGAAGCACAAAGGCGTCGCGACGCTCGTCGCTGCACACGCACAGCTCGCCAGCACGACCGGCCTGCCGCTCCATATCGTCACGACGGACTCGGATGACATCATCCGCGTGCTCGCGGCGGCGTACCCGGATGACCTCAGATCGAGCTTGTGCGTGCATCGAGCCGCGCCCGATGAAGAGCGCGATGCTCTCCTGCGCTATGCGATCGCGTGTGTCGCGCCTTCATACGAGGAGGGATACGGCTACAGCATCGTGGAGTCCGCCGCGACCGGAACCCCGGTCATCGCAAGTCTCATCGCGGCACACCTCGAGACCGGGCTTGGTCGCGACGTGACCTACTTTGCCGCCGGCGATGTCGATGGTCTGTTCGATGCGATGTCCGCGCAGTCGACATCGACCCGAGCAACGCATGTATCGCCCGATGACCAGCGGCGGGTGATTCAGGAACGCATCGGGATCGCATCGGTCATCAGGGGCTTCGGCCCGCGGGATCGACCCAAAACGAGCTGATGACGACCCCCGCTAAGGCGTTGGCCTCGAACCAGAGCTCGATGTTCAGCGACAGTGCTTGGTCGCTGACGTTCAACCTCTTGAACAAGTCGCAGACTATCGCGGTCATCGTCGCCGGACTCGTGATCCATGGCGTCATCGGCATTGGTGAGGTCACCACGGTCGTCGCAGCAGCGACCCTTGGCGCCGGTCTCGCCGACTTCGGGTATTCGTATGAGTGCGGCCGATTCGTCGCATCGAACCCGACGCGGCCGGCCGCGCAGCGGGTGATCCGGCGCCTCGGCGCGTTAATCGCTGTCGGAGCTGCGCTCAGCTACGTGAGCTTTCGATTCACGGTCGGCATAGATCACCCGTGGTCCACGCCGTGGACCCTCGCTGCCATCGCCGTGCTGGGAGGAGCGTTCGAGGCCTCCGTCGTGCTGTTGCAACTCCTTTACAGCCTCGACCGGTTCCGCACCGGAAGCGCGATCTTGGGGGTGTTCCGCGCAGCGTCCGGCCCCCTCGCGATTGCGGTAGCGGCGGTCACGACGAGTGTGGCAGCTGTCGCCATCACGCTTGCGGCGACTGAGATCGTGGCCGCGAGTGCGCTGTTCATCGCGGCCCGACGAGTCATGGCCGCGTTGCCGGATTACGACCCAGGCGGGCGAATCGGACTGTCGTACCTCTGGCTTGGCGTGGGAAGCGTCGCGAACATGTTCGCGAACCGGGGCGATGTGCTCGTCGTCGGCGCCCTGGCCGATCCACTCGCACTCGGCATCTACAGCGTGGCGAGCCAGATCGAGAACGCAATCGAAAGTCTCGCGCTCGTGCCATCTTCGCCATTGCTGGTTCGTGCATCGCGCGCGCGCGCAGAGCGCGCACCCATCCGGCCGCTGATGCGACGAGCGCACCGAGCCACGCTCGGACTGAGCGTCGCCTCCACGGCGCTTGTTCTCCTCCTGTATGCCGGATACCTAGCGGTCGCCACCTCCGACCATCAGTTGTCCGGACGCGGTGCGGTTCTCACCATCACGATCTGTGCCGCCGCTAGTTCTCTGGTCGCCTCAGCCGGCGTGAACATGACCGCGCTCCTGGCACTCCAGAGGTACCGGCTCGCGTCTGTGATTCGCCTCTCGAGTGGTGCTTTGGCAATCGTGCTGTTCGTGACTCTCGTGCCGCACTTCGCAGCGCCCGGCGCGGCGATCGCAGCAGCTGGCCGCGACGCTTCTCTGTTCGTTCTCAGCCAGTTCGCAGCACGAAAGGCGACAGACAACGAGCCGACAGTCGCGAGTACGACGGGCGATCGCCTTCCTCGGCGCGCCTAAGACTGACGGCCACTGACCGTCGTGGCCGGTCCGTTCGTTGGTTTCCTCGCCATAAGCACGCGATTCTGTGCCCACCGACGGAGTGCGGTCAACAGCAGATCGTCAACACCATCAACGAAGGCCGCGCCTCGTTCGGTGTTCATCCACCTTGCCCTAAGTGAGTTGCGCGGCAAGACGCCGTAGCTGTCAGTCAGCTCAACCTTGAAGCCGGCAGTGGTGAGTAGCTGCTCCATCTCTCCTGCGGCAAAGCACCGCTGGTGGTGGTACTTGCCTGGGATTCGGCGGCTCAGTGCCTCAATCCACGAGTGCTCGTTCGGCAGGTGAACACAGACGAAGCAACCGCCCGGCTTCAGCACGCGGCGAAGCTCGCCGAGCGTCGCCGTTTCATCGCCGCCGAACTCGCCGACATGCTCGAAGACGCCCACCGACACCACGGCATCGAAGGTCTCATCCGGATACGGGAGTCGTACGTGGTCATCGGGAACCGTGTGGTGAAAACGTCCTTCGGCTATCCGCTCGAGAGCGGGCGAGAAGGCCGGTGCTTCCAGGTCCAGCGCATCTACGCGCTGTTGGCCGCGGCGCAGCAGCCAGTATGAGAACCCGCCGCGACCGCTGCCCCAGTCGAGAACGCGCGCATCGAGGGGCAGATCGGCGATTGCGTCAACGAGCCGGCGGTACTGCCGCGCCGACGCCAGGCTCTCCCAGCTGACGATGTCGCTGTCGAAGTCCGACGCGGATTGCTGCAGCTCCCGCGCAGTCGCATCCAGCGACGCGTAACTAGGCACGGGCGGAACCAACCCATCGCCGCGTGCGATCAGGCCTGCGATCTCGCGCGACTCGGACTTCCGGGACGGCCGCAAGCGCAAGTAGCAGCAGCAGGATGAAGATGACGAACCCCTGGTTGAGCACAAAGAGCCGCCACGCCTCGGAGAAGACATACAAGATGACGCCCGAGGCGAGAACGCCAAGCCCGCCCCCGCGCTCCAAGCGACCGAACAGCATCGCCGCGAGGAAGTACGCGATGAGCACCGCAAGCAGACCCGCGAAGCCATATCGCGCTGCGGTGTCGCCGAAGACGGAGTTCGTCGTGTAGTTGGGAAGGACGTCGACCGTGTAGTTGTAAGTACCGGGGTCCGTCGGCGCATTCGCGCCGGTTTTGTTGGTCTGCAGGAAGGTCGGACGCACCGCGGAGACCGCGTCGCTCGGCGAGCCCAGCTTCCCCACCCGCCCGTCGACCATGCCGCTCGCGACGCCGAGCGATACCTGCGACGGGGTGTCGAGGTAGGCCACGACCTGATCCGCGGAGACAGCGAAGGGATTGGTCACACCTGCCTCGGCGCGGTAGTAGTCCGCGTTGCGCGAGTAGGCCACGGGGGTGATTGCAACAAACATCGCGATGCCGAATCCGACAACCGTCCTCAGCCGAATCCGCCAGTCCGGGCGCGACTTGCTAAGGAGAAAGAGCAAGACGATCGCGAACAAAACAATCGACAAGCGGGTGCCAAACGCCGCAGAGAGCCCGAGCAGGCCGATGTTGATTGGGAAGAACCAGTCAGCCCGCCGACGCTGCAACAGCCGGTCCACTGCAACCGCGGCGGCAATCGGGCTCGCGTAGCGAAGCGTCTGGATCCCGAATGACGTCGCCAAGGAGGCGCGAATCGAGTTCGCCTGGTGCTGCTGGAAGACCCGAACCAGCCCCGACAAGCCGCCGGTGTGTTCAAGCGAATAGAGGACACCGATCGCGGCGATGACGGTCAGCAGGTAGTAGACCCGATCTGCTACAGCGAACGGGACGTCCTCCGGTGGCTTGTCAGGATGCCGTCGCTGCGCTGCAATGCGACCGATCCGGCGTCCGACGAGGACGACCCCGAGGCATGTCGCGTACCAGATCACGACCAGCATCACGCCGCCGACGTTGACGGCGGCCCTCGACGGAAAGCCGCGAGCGACTGTGTTGTGTCCCGGAAGCAGCCACGCCGCGTAGCTCAGCGCCACGGGCACAAGAAGGAACACAGCCGGTGACATCACGGAGGGCAGGCCGACGCCCGGCTGTCGTTCGCGGTGGTCCGAATGCTCAGACCTGGCGAGCGACGCTCGCAAGACCTTGCCCGACGAAGTGCGCCCAGGCAATGCCTTGCAGCCCTCCGTCAGTCGTCTTCGCGGTCGAACGTGAAGTTGCCTGAGGGTACCGCCCGCGACGTATCCGACATCGAAGGCCACGGAA
>DATAVE010000072.1:0-13371 GCA_036267875.1 Mycobacteriales bacterium | reverse complement strand
GAGCGGAGCAAGCGATGGACACCTACGTGACCGTGCAAGGCAATCTCACTGCTGATCCCGTGCCGACGACCACGGCCTCCGGCGCCAGCCTGGTCAAGATTCGGGTGGCATCCAACTCGCGCCGCCTCGACAAGCTAACCGGGGAGTATCGCGACCTGGACCCGATGTTCATCGACGTGGCGTGTTGGCGCAATCTCGGAGGTCACGTGCTCGCCACGCTGCGCAAGGGAGACAGCGTCGTCGTCCACGGCAAGCTGCTGTACCGGGAGTACGACGACGCGAACGGCGTCCACCGGTCCCAGTTCCAGATCGACGCGCTGGTGGTCGGCCCGGATCTCAACCGCTGCGCCGCCGACCTTCGACGTCCGCAGCGGTCGGCTAACGACGTTGCGCCCGCAGCTGACGCGGCGGCTGCCGCCGAGGAGGTCGCTGCCTAGCTCTCCGTAGTCTTGCGACGTGGCTCAGTACATCTACTCGATGCGAAACGTCCGCAAGGCTCACGGCGACAAGGTCATCCTCGACGACGTCACGCTGTCGTTCCTGCCCGGCGCGAAGATCGGCGTCGTGGGACCGAACGGTGCCGGTAAGTCCAGCGTCCTGAAGATCATGGCCGGGTTGGACACCGCCTCGAACGGCGACGCGCTGCTCAGCCCGGGCTACAGCGTCGGCATCCTGCTTCAGGAGCCGCCGCTGGACGAGACCAAGGACGTCCGCGGCAACGTCGACGAGGCGGTCGCCGCGACCAAAGCGCTGGTCGACCGCTTCAACGAGGTCGCCGAGAAGATGGCCACGGAGTACACCGACGAGCTCGGCACCGAGATGGGCGTGCTTCAGGAGCAGATCGACCACACGGGCGGCTGGGACCTCGACAGCCGGATCGAGATGGCGATGGACGCCCTGCGGTGTCCCCCCGGCGACGCCGACGTCACGGTCCTGTCCGGTGGCGAGCGCCGTCGGGTCGCGCTGTGCAAGCTGCTGCTCGAGCAGCCTGATTTGCTGCTGCTCGACGAGCCGACCAACCATCTCGATGCCGAGAGCGTGAACTGGCTCGAACAGCACCTTGCGGCCTATCCGGGCACCGTTCTTGCCGTGACACACGATCGGTACTTCCTCGACAACGTCGCCGAGTGGATCCTCGAGCTCGACCGAGGCCGGGCGTACCCCTATGAGGGCAACTACACGACGTACCTCGACGCGAAGGCCTCGCGGATCAAGGTCGAGGGCGCCAAGGATGCGAAGCGCAAGAAGGCAATCGAGCGCGAGCTCGAGTGGGTGCGCTCGAACCCGAAGGCACGCCAGGCCAAGAGCAAGGCCCGTCTTGCGAAGTTCGACGAGCTGGTCGCAGAGGCGGACCGCAGCGCGCCGATCGACACCGACATGATCCAGATCCCGCCTGGCCCCCGCCTCGGGTCACAGGTGATCGAGGCGAACGGCCTCACCAAGGGCTTCGGCGACCGGGTTCTGATCGACAATCTTTCGTTCTCGCTGCCGCGGGGCGGCATCGTAGGGATCATGGGCCCGAACGGTGTCGGCAAGACCACGCTGTTCAAGACGATCATCGGCGATGAGTTGCCCGATGCGGGCGAGCTCAAGATCGGCGAGACGGTCGAGATCTCCTACGTCGACCAGGGTCGTGGTGGCCTCGATCCCAAGATGACGCTGTGGGAGGTCGTCTCCGGCGGCCTGGATCACATCATCGTCGGCAAGACCGATATCAACAGTCGGGCCTACGTCGCGTCGTTCGGGTTCAAGGGTCCTGATCAGCAGAAGCCGGCGGGCGTCCTTTCGGGCGGCGAGCGCAACCGGCTCAACCTGGCGCTGACGCTGAAGGCCGGCGGCAACGTTCTCCTGCTCGACGAGCCGACGAACGACCTCGACGTCGAGACGCTGCGAGCGCTCGAGGACGCCCTCGAGGAGTTCCCGGGCTGCGCCGTCGTGATCAGCCACGACCGCTGGTTCCTCGACAAGACAGCTACCCACATCCTCGCGTGGGAGGGCACGGATACCGATCCTGGACGCTGGTACTGGTTCGAAGGCGGCTTCTCCGACTACGAGCGCAACAAGGTCGAGCGACTCGGCGAGGACGCGGCCCGGCCGCACCGGGTCACCCACCGCCGCCTCGCCCGCGACTGACGCATCCGACGGACATGGCGACGGCGCGGTCGGCCCCTGGGTGGGATCCAGGGCAGTACCTCAGGTACGCCGACGAGCGCTCGCGCCCGTTCGTCGACCTGATGGCGCGGGTGCACGTCGAGTCGCCGCAGCTTGTTGTCGATCTGGGTTGTGGTCCCGGCACACTGACCCGCACCTTGGCCGAGCGTTGGCCCGCCGCGCAGGTCATCGGCGTGGACAGCTCGTCGGAAATGATCGAGGCCGCGGCCGCGCCCTCGGAGCTCTCCGATCGTTTGATGTACGTGTGTGCCGATTTGCGGGATTGGCAGCCTGAGAGTGCGCCCGATGTCGTGGTCTCGAACGCGGCGTTCCACTGGATCCCCGATCACCTCGGCCTGATCGGGCAGATCGCAGGATGGGTGCGGCCCGGCGGTGCGTTCGCCATGCAGGTGCCGGCCAACTTCGACGCTGCCTCGCACACCGTGATCCATGATGTATCCGACTCGCCCCGCTGGCGGGAGCGGCTGGCCGGAGCCCGCAGCGATGATGCCGGCGTCGCCGAGCCCGCGCAATACCTCGCGGCGCTCAACGCTGCCGGACTCGAACCTGACGTGTGGCAGACGACCTACTTCCACGTCCTGCACGGCGAGGACCCGGTCCTCAACTGGATCAAGGGCACTGCGCTCCGACCGGCGTTGACGGCACTTGCCGAGGCCGACGATGCCGGCGCGACCGAGGTTTTCCTTGCGGAGTGCGGAACGGCCCTTCGGGAGGCCTATCCGGTCAGTGCCGCCGGGACGGTCTTCCCGTTCCGCCGTACCTTTGCCGTCGGACATCGGGCGGCGGCGTGAGGCTGCGCCTGCTCGCCACCTGCGTTGCGGCGGCTGCGGTGGCACCGTTCTTCGCGCCGGCCGGATCGAGCGCGGGCGCCGTGGAGCCCGCCGGGCGGCAGAGCCGCGACAGCGGTGTCGCGATCGCCGGCGGCGACATCTACGTGTGGAGCAGCCACAGCCGTGAGGACTCGGGCAGCGGGTGCACGACCGCCTTCGTCGTTCGCTCGATCAGCTCACACGCGCTCGGGATGCTGACCGCCGGGCACTGCGTCTCGACGCTGTCGGGCGGACCGGACTACGACGTGCACCAGACCGAGCGGCTCTCGGGCAACGACACGGAGCCCGGTGACCTGCTCGGGGTGGTGACCGGCTCGAACTACACGGTTGGCGACAGCGGCGACAGCGCATTCATCCAGTTCGCCCGGGGCATCGACGAGCAGCCGATGGTGTTCTCTGGCGGAATGCGCTCTCATGCATCGATCCCGGTCGTCGGAGTAGCGACCGTGAAGGCGGGGGAGAAGGTCTGCTACTCCGGCGCGGCAACGGGCGAGCATTGCGGCTTCACCGTGGTCGGCTGGCCGCAGACGGTCAACTTCGGCTCGTCGCGTGCCCACGCCAAGATCTCGATTGGCAACGAGTGGCGAGCGACGGGGACCGACTGCACGTCGCGCAAGGGCGACTCAGGGTCGCCGGTCTACATCCGACGCAACGGGGTTGCCTACGCGGTCGGGATCCTGTCGGGCGGCCAGGAGAAGGCGAACAGCTGCCCGTTCTACTTCACGCCCGTCACGCTGGCCCTGCAGAATCTCGGGCTGCGGCTGATCAAGACCACTGCCTGAGCGGTCCGTTCAGTCGGTGTTGACCAGTACGTCGGCGGCGTTCGTCAGATAGGACCAGATGATCTGGTCGGCCTCCTCCGGCAGGGCGACATCGTCCAGTGCGGCTCGCATGTGCGCAAGCCAATGGTCGTGCGCCGCTGCGTCGATTCGGAACGGGACGTGACGGGCCCGCAGCCGGGGATGCCCTCGCGTCTCGGAGTACGTGCGTGGTCCCCCCCAGTACTGCTCGAGGAACAGCAGCAGCCGCTGCGCCGCCCCGGCCCAGTCGTCGTCCGGGTAGACCGCGACGAGCACCGGGTCGTTGGCGACTCGGGCGTAGAAGCCGCTGACGAGCCGCTCGAACGTGTCGTGGCCGCCGACGGCGTCATAGAAGGTCGCGGCGGACTCGATGCCCTCGATAGAGATCGGCTGCGGGCCGGGCGGTTCCATCACGCCACCATTCTTATGCGTCAGGCGATTTCGGCTCCGGCTCGGTACGCTGAGCGCAAGTTTGGAGGCACGCCGTGGCTCACGCGCTCGTTCTTAACGCGACGTACGAGCCCCTTTGCGTGGTCTCTCAGCGGCGAGCCGTGATCTTGGTGCTGAGCGGCAAGGCCGTCGCGGTCGAGTCCGCTGAGGAGATGCTGCACAGCGAGCGGCTCAATCTCCGCCTTCCACTTGTCGTCCGGCTCGCCCGGTTCGTGAGAGTGCCCTACCGCGGCCCCGTGCCGCTCACTCGCCGAGCGGTCTTCGCCCGCGACGGCGGGAGATGCGTCTACTGCCTCGCACCCGCGACGAGCATCGACCACGTGATCCCGCGTAGCCGGGGCGGCAACCACATCTGGGAAAACGTCGTGTCGTGCTGCCGTCGCTGCAACCACACCAAGGCCGACCACGCGATCTCCGAGCTGGGCTGGCGGATGCCACGCCAGCCCGTCGCGCCGACCGGCCTCGCCTGGCGGGTGCTCGGGACCGGGCGGATGGACCCGCAGTGGCGCCCCTACCTCGGCGAGGACGGGTACGACGCCGAAGCCGCCACGGCCTAGGGTTTGACAAGTGAAGAGCCGGCTCGTTCTTGCGTCCCTCGCGGTAGTTGCTCTTGCTGGCTGCAGTAGCAGCTCATCGGGGGGCGGCGGCGGACCCACGACCTCGCCGGGCCTCGCCTCGGACAGCACGTCACCGTCTGCCAGCGCGTCCACGTCGCCGACCGCGTCGCCATTGCCGAGCGTCACGCCGACCTTCCCCAGCACGATCAAGGCGACCAAGACCTGCTCGACGAGTGACCTTTCGCTCTCGATCGGCCAGGGTCAGGGCGCGGCAGGCACGTCGTACGTCCCGATCATCTTCACCAACACCGGCTCGAAGCCATGCACCTTGTACGGCTTCCCGGGTGTCTCGTTCCTCGACTCGAGTGGCAAGCAGCTGGGCGTGCCTGCCACTCACAGCGGCGGCGCTGAGGGTGTCGTCACCCTCGCCCCGAACGGCGCGGCCAACTCCCAGCTGGGACTGCCCGACCCGGGCAACTTCCCGTCCGGCGGTTGCAACTCGGCCACAGCGGCCAAGCTGCAGGTCTACCCGCCGGGTGACTTCGGCGCCCTGACGATCGCCGACACTTCCACGGTCTGTACGACGGACGGTGGCGCGACCTCGGTCACCCCGGTCACTCCCGGCAGCGGCGGGTAACCGCCGGCATGGCGCAGCTGCACGATCTGACGCTGCTCGAACAGGCGGCCGCGGTCCGCGATCGATCGGTGTCGCCCGTCGAGCTCGTCGAGCACTACCTGTCTCGGATCGAGCGGTTGAGCGACACGGTCGGCGCCTTCGTCACGGTGACCGGCGACAGCGCGCTGGAGTCCGCGCGGGCCGCCGAGCGGGCCGTCGCGGACGGTAGCGATCTCCCGCCGCTCCACGGCGTAGCGACGGCAATCAAGGACCTCAACCTCGTAGCCGGTGTGCCGACGAGGTTCGGGACCTCGGTCTGGCCGGCCCAGGACCTCGGCATCGACGATGCCGTGACGACGAGGCTCAAGGCGGCAGGCCTGATCAGCCTTGGCAAGACCAACACCCCGGAGTTCGGCCTGCCCTGCTACACCGAGCCCGACATCGCTCCGCCGGCTCGCACGCCTTGGGACCTGGAACGGTCGGCGGGCGGATCCAGTGGCGGTGCCGCCGCAGCGGTGGCCAGTGGCCTAGTGCCGGCCGCCCAGGGCAGTGACGGTGGCGGATCGATCCGGATCCCGGCGAGCGTCTGTGGGCTGTTCGGCGTCAAGCCGTCTCGCGGCCGCGTCTCGAACGCACCCATCTCAGCCGAGATCAGCGGCCTCGCGGTCAACGGTCCGCTGGCGCGGACAGTGCGCGATGCCGCGGCGCTGCTGGACGCGATGAGTGGTCCGGCGAATAGCGACTGGCAATGGGCACCGCCGCCTTCGACGTCATTCCTGGCGTTGTGTGACGAGGCGGTCGGGAGGCTGCGGATCGGAAGGTTCGCTACACCGGTCATCGCCGACGCGCAGGTCCACCCCGATTGTCTCGCCGCATATGACGCCGCAAGTGCCTTGCTTGCCGAGCTCGGCCACGAGGTGGTCGACCACACCGTGACCTACACCGGGGAGCTGGTGGCGGCGTTCGAGACCGTGTGGGCCCAAGAGTTCCTGTCGCTGCCGCTCCAGCCTGCGGAAGAAGCCAATGCCCGGCCGCTCACCCGCTGGATCAGAGAGCTCGGACGCGGCGCGACCGGCTCCGATGTCTACTCGGCGCTCGCGACGCTTCGGATGGCTGCCCGGACCGAGCTCGAGGCCACCGCAGACTTCGATGCCCTGCTGACCCCGACGCTCGCACAGCCACCGGCGCTGGTCGGCGGGCTGCGCAACGACGCCGACCCTGCCGCCGACTTCGAGGCGCAAAAGCGGTTCACGCCCTTCACCGCGCCGTACAACATGTCGGGTCAGCCTGCCGTCACGGTGCCGCTCTACTGGAACGCCGCGGGTCTGCCGATCGGCATCCAGCTGGTAGGCCGCCCGTACGGCGAAGCGACCTTGCTCGGACTGGCCGCGCAGCTCGAAGCCGCCACGCCGTGGTCTGGACGCCGTCCCGCGTGCTGGTAGATCGCCCGGGTTCGATAAGTTCAGTGATCGTGAGGAACCGCACCACTACTCGGCGTCTGCTTGCCCGGACCGCCACCGTCGCCCTCGGCGTCACGGTGCCGGTGCTCACCGCCGCGGTGCCGGCGTTCGCGCTGCACCGCGACGATGGTGGTGCCAGCCACGACCCGTCGCTCGGCGTCGGCCTGACGCTGCTCTATTTCGTCGTGATCCCGGTCGGTGCATTCCTGGCCATCGCGGCGATGTGCGTGCTCCCGTCTGCCCTTTCCCGGCCGCGTTATCGCCCGGGCAAGCCCTGGGAGTTCGGCGCCCGGTGGTTCAACGGGCCGCAGGCCGACGGTGAAGCTGCGACGGCCCCCAGTGGACGAGGTGGCGCAAGTGCCGAGTGGTGAGCCGTTCACCAATCAGCAGTTCGCCGACATCGAGCACGTAATCGCTGTCGCGAATGCGGAGACCGGGCTGCACTTCTCGGTCTACATCGGCGAGGTCGAGGGCGACATGCGTGATGCGGCCGAGACGATGCACGGCAAGTTCGGTGCCGGTGCGCCAGAAACGGTGCTGCTGGTCACTTCTCCGGGCGACCGGTTTCTCGAGATCGTGACCGGAGACGCGGCTGCGCGCAGACTCTCCGACCGTGCGTGCGCGCTCGCAGCCCTGTCGATGTCGGCGTCTTTCACCGGAGGGGATCTCGCGGGTGGAATCGTGACCGGAGTCCGCATGCTTGCGGAGGCAGCGGGCAAGCCGGTCTAGATGACCGAGCCCGGGGGAGATCGTCACCGATCGAGAGATCGGCAGAGCTCGCCGATGCCGGTGCCTGCTGTTCTGCAGGATCTCGCCGGTTGGGGCTGGCGCATCGTCGTCCTCGGGTTCATCGTTCTCGAGTTCTTCCGGTTCGCGAACAAGCTCTACTTCGTCGCACTTCCGCTGTTCGCCGCGCTGTTCGCGACCGCCTTGGCGTATCCGATCGTCAACCGGCTCGCCCGGCGGATGCCACGAGCCATCGCGACGTGGCTGGTTGTCATCGTCGCGGCGATCGTTGCCATAGGCGTCGGCATCTTCGTCATCAACCGAGCGGTCAGCCAATACTCCGATCTCGTCACCCAGATCCAGAACGCGGTCACGAAGTTCCAGCACTTCCTCACGCACAACCTGCACGTGAAGGCCTCGTCGACGACGAGCATCCAGAAGACCATCACCGACTTCTTGCAGAAGCATCAGACGGCAGTGGCGTCGGGCGCGCTCAACGGGATCACCACAGTCGGCGAGACCATTGCGGGCTTCGTGCTCTGGTTCTTCATGACGTTCTTCCTGCTCTACGACGGCCACAACATCTGGAACTGGTTCGTCGCGCTGCTGCCGCCGCGCGGACGGGCGCGCGCCCAGGTGGCAGGAGAGCAGGCGTGGAACCGGCTGTCCGGATTCGTGCACGGGACGTTCATCATTGCCCTCGTCCACGGGGTGGTCGCGGCTGTCGCGCTGTCGGCGATGGGCGTACCGCTCGTTGCCCCGCTCGCACTGCTGATCTTCTTTGGCAGCTTCCTGCCGATCGTGGGGTCGATCGTCTTCGGCGCCCTCGCCGTCGCTATCACGTTCGTCACCCAGGGATGGGTGCTTGGCGTGGTGCTGATCGCGGTCCTGGTCGTCGACAACCAGATCGAGGCCCACGTCCTCCAGCCGTTCCTCGTGGGTCGATACGTCCAGCTGCACCCGCTTGCAGTCGCCACGGCGATCGCCGCCGGCACCGTGTTGGAGGGGATCGCTGGCGCGGTCCTCGCGGTCCCGGTCGTCGCTGTCGTCTACGCCGTCATTCATTCACTCGCGACCGGCGGCGCGCCGCCGCCGGAGTCACACGGCGAAGGCATCGAGTCGCTCGGTGGCGATCCGCCCGATCCCGAGAAGGCGGACCCGCCGGTGAAGCGCGCGCCGGCCAAACGAGCGCCTGCGAAGCGCGCGCCGGCCAAGAAGGCTGCACCGGTCAAGAAGGCCGCCGCTCGATCCACAGCTCGCTGATCGAGCGGCGGAACGCGTCGGACGTGGCGCCGACCGTGAATCGGTGCGCCGTCGCCACCTGCTGATAGCTGTCGCTGTGACTGTCGGGCTGCTTGCGTGGCACTCGACGCGTGGCGACGAACGGCCGCAAGCCGCGCTTCCCGCTGTCGCCCCCGCCGCGGCGGCTGACGACCGCTTGATCGTCGAACCTGATGACGGAATGTCGGTGATCGACAACCTGCTGGCCTCGGCGCGTCGAAGCCTCGACCTCACGATGTACGAGCTCGACGACCCAAGTGCCGAGTCCGTGCTCGCGCTCGATGCCTCGCGCGGAGTGCGGGTCCGCGTGATCCTCGATCGGCGGTTGGAGCAGGCGCGCAACCTTCCGGCGTATGACTTCCTGCGCAGTCGTGGCGTCGCAGTGGCATGGTCGTCGACCAGGTTCTTCGCGACCCACGAGAAGGCATTCGTGATCGATCGCACCACCGCTGTCGTGATGTCGCTGAACCTGACCAGCCGCTACTACGCGACGAGTCGCGACGTCGCGGTGGTCGATCACGATCCGGCGGATGTCGCCGCGATCGAGTCGGTCTTCGAAGCCGACTTCCGTGGTGGCGGGTCTGCGACGCCGGCCGCCGACGACCTCGTGTGGAGCCCTGGCCAGTCGTGGGCCGATCTGCTGGCGCTGGTCTCTCGGGCGCGCGTCTCGGTGGCACTGGAGTCCGAAGAGCTCAGCAGTCCCGCGGTGGTTCGGGCGCTGGAAGCCGATGCGAAGCGCGGGGTGCGGGTCAGCATCGCGATGACTTACTCCGACGATTGGCGGCCGGCATTTTCCTCACTGCGGAGGGCGGGAGCTTCTATCCGGGTGATGTACGGCGAGCGACCGCTCTACTTGCACGCGAAGCTGATCGCGGTCGACGCCGGCACCTCGCGCGGCGTCGCGTTCGTGGGGTCGGAGAACCTCACCGACGCTTCGCTGCTTCACGACCGCGAGCTGGGCGTGGTCTTGCTCGATCCGGCGAACGTGAGGCGAGTCGCGACGGTCATCGCGACAGATTTCTATGCAGGCGCTGTCTGGGACGGCTAGGTCGCGCTCGCGATGTCGAAGTCGCGGGCTCTAAGTGCTCGCGACAGGGCGTCGCGTGCCTCGACGAGCATCCGACGTAGGGCAGCGCCGGGCTGCTCGGCCGCGAGGTAGCTCTCGGTCTGCTCGACCGTGCCCGCGTCGCTTGCCCACATCGGGTAGAGGCCCGAGACGATCTGCTCGGCCATCTCGTGGGAGCGAGTGCGGTAGACCTCGCCGATCGCATCGAAGTACTTGTCGACGTACGGCGCGAGCAGCTCGCGTTGCTCGAAGCTGACGAAGCCGGCGATCGTGGCCGCCTGGTCGGCGTTGGGCAGGTCGCCTTGCTCGACGACGGCTCGCCATGCCTCGGCCTTCGCCTCCGCAGTTGGGCGCGAGGCGCGCAGTGTCAGCGAGTGCCGGTGACCAGCCGAGGTGTTGTCCCGCTCGAGCTCGGCATCGATCGCGGCATCGTCGACTCGGCCGGTGGCAACGAGGCGCTGCAGCAGCAGCCACCGCAGGTCGGTATCGACGGCTAGCCCATCAACGACCTCGCTGCCGTCGAGGATGGCCGCGACGCGTGACAGCTGCGAGTCGGTAACCGCCGCACCCGCTGCGGCCCGCGCGAAGGCAAGCTGCAGGTCTCCGCCGGTCTCGCTGGCATCGAGCAGCTCGAAGGCCCGCGTTGCCAGGCGCTCGCGACGCTTCGCCGCCCGAGCCGGGTCGCCGTACGGGTCGATCGTCTGCGCGGCCAACCGAAGCAGGGTCTGGACAGTGCCGACCTCGGTCTCCTGGGCGATGCCGGCGAGGACGAGGTCTAGGTAGTCGCCTGCTGTGACCTCTGCATCGCGAGCCATGTCCCACGCCGCTCCCCAGCACAGGGTGCGGGCAAGCGAATCGGTGAGCCGACCGATCGAGGCGACGAGGGTCTGCCATGACCGGTCGTCGAGGCGGATCTTGGCGTAGGTGAGGTCGTCGTCGTTGAGCAGGAGCAGGTCGGGCTGCGCGACGCCGAGCAATGCCGGGACCTCGGTACGTGCGCCGGCCATATCCACCTCGACCTGCCCGATGCGCTGCAGGCCATCCGCGCCATCGACGTACTGTCCGATCCGCAACCGATGCGAGCGCAGCGTCGGGTGCTCGGAGATGGCGGTCTGTTCGATCGCAAACGAGGTGAACCGGCCATCCGGGTCGGTCTCGAAGGACGGGCGCAGCGTGTTGACGCCCGAGGTCTGCAGCCACTCCTGTGCCCACGTCGACATGTCGCGACCACTGGCCGTCTCGAGCGCGCTGAGGAAGTCCGGCAGTGTCGTGTTCGAGTAGGCGTGCTCAGCGAAATAGGCGCGGGTCGCGGCGAAGAACGCGTCCTCACCGACCCAGTGCGACAGCAGCTTGAGGACGGATGCGCCCTTCGCGTAGGTGATGCCGTCGAAGTTGGTCAGCACCGCCTCGATGTCCTCGATGTCTGCCGCGATCGGGTGTGTGGTCGCGAGCTGGTCCTGGCGGTAGGCCCAGGTCTTCTCGACGTTGCAGAACGACGTCCAGGCATCCGGCCAGCGGGTGTGCAGCGCCGTGACGTACGTCGACACGTATTCCGCGAAGGATTCGTTGAGCCACAGGTCGTCCCACCAGCGCATCGTCACGAGGTCGCCGAACCACATGTGCGCCATCTCGTGGAGCACTGTCACGGCTCGCCGCTCGTATGCAGCGTCGGTCTGCCGGGAGCGGAAGACGTAGGCCTCGGCGAAGGTGACGCAGCCGGCGTTCTCCATCGCGCCGGCGTTGAACTCCGGCACGAAGATCTGGTCGTACTTCGGCCAGGCATACGCCGTGCCGAACAGTGGCTCGAACGCATCGAAGCCCTGCCGGCTGATCTCGATGATGTCGTTGGCGTCGAGGTACTCGCCGAGCGAGGCGCGGCAGTAGACGCCGAGTTCGATGTCGCGGTGCTTCGCGGTTGTGCCGACGTACGGTCCGGCCACGATTGCGGTGATGTACGTCGACTGCACCGGGGTTGGCGAGAAGGTGTGCACGTCGCCATCGCGCGACGACGGCATGTTGGACAGCACCTTCCAGTGCCCAGGCGCTGCGACGACGAATCGGAAGCTCGACTTCAGGTCGGGCTGGTCGAAGCACGCGAACATCCGGTGAGCATCGAACGTCTCGAACTGCGTGTAGAGGTAGACCTCCTTGTCGACCGGGTCGACGAACCGGTGGAGACCCTCGCCTGAGCGGGAGTAGACGCACGACGCGACCACGCGCAGCTCGTTGGCGCCGACGGTCGGGGCGATCGCCAGACGCCGACCGGTGAATGCCGCCGAGGCATCGATCGGCTCACCATTCAGCGTCGCCGACACGATGCGGTCCGCCGTGATGTCGATGTGCGTCGTGACACCGGACGCGCCGCAGTCGAAGGCGACTGTGGAGGTGGAAAGGAAATGCTGTGGCTCGTCCAGCGCGGTAGTCAGGTCGAGCTCGACGTCGTACGACGCCACTGTCAGCAGGCGGGCGCGTTCCGCCGCTTCGTCACGGGTCAGGTTCTCGGCTGCCACCACGCCGAGTCTGGCATGGGCGCTTCTGTTGATTTCAAGCCCGAGGTCTAAAGTATTTGCAATGGCAACCATTGCGGACTTCTGGTTCGACCCGCTCTGCCCTTGGGCCTGGCTCACCTCGCGCTGGATGCTCGAGGTCGAGAGGGTTCGCGACGTCGAGACGCACTGGCACGTGATGAGCCTTGCGGTGCTGAACGAAGGCCGGGATCTCGGGGAGAAGTACAACGAGCTGATGCAGAAGGCCTGGGGACCGGTCCGGGTCTGCATCGCCGCCGAAAAGGCGGGCGGCCCTGAGGCCCTCGAGCCGATCTACACCGCCATCGGAAGCCGCTTCCACCCGGGCCAGCAGGACAACGAGCTCGAGACCGTTGCCGGCGCACTCGCGGACGCCGGGCTGCCCGCCGACTTGATCAACGCCTGGGACGACACGTCGTACGACGACGCAGTGCGCGCCTCCCATGAGACGGGCATCTCGCTGGTCGGGATGGATGTCGGAACGCCCGTCATCCGAGTTGGCGACACCGCGTTCTTCGGTCCGGTCGTGACACCCACGCCCAAGGGCGAGGCGGCAGGAAAGCTCTGGGATGGCGTGCTGCTGGTCGCGCAGACGCCGGGCTTCTACGAGATCAAGCGCAGTCGGGACGACCGTCCGATCTTCGACTAGCCGCCGGTCGTACCTGGGCATACGCTGCGCCCATGACCGAGACGACCACCCGCGACACCTTCTACATCGATGGCCAGTGGGTTGCTCCCACAGGCAACGAGTTCATCGAGGTCGAGAACCCGGCGACCGAGGAGATCATCGGCAAGGTGCCCGCAGGCGCCGCGGCTGACGTGGATCGCGCAGTGGCCGCGGCACGCGCCGCATTCGACGGCTGGGCGGCGACCGCGCCAGAAGAGCGC
>DATAVE010000071.1:0-21053 GCA_036267875.1 Mycobacteriales bacterium | reverse complement strand
CAGCGCCGCGACGATGAACGTCATCGCGGCGGAGGCGGGCATCACCAAGCCGATCCTCTATCGGCACTTCGGTGACAAGAGCGGGCTCTATCGAGCGCTCGCTGCCCGCCATATCGAGGAGCTAGTGACTCGGCTGCGGGCGGCGCTGCTCACTCGGGGTGGTCTGGCGGCACGGACCCGAGCCACGGTCGATGCGTATCTCGCCTCGATCGAGGAGCGGCCGCAGATCTACCGCTTCCTGGTCGAGCGGGCAGCGGTCGAGGAGCCCGACGTCCGCGGTGACGTCGAGGGCTTCGTACGCCGGTTCGGCGACGAGCTCGCCGTCGGCATCCGTAACGAGCCGTCGTTGAGCGGCATCAGCGAGGCCCGTGCCGCGGTGTGGGCGCATGGCATCGCCGGGATGGTGCAGGGCGCGGGTGACTGGTGGCTGAACCATCCAGAGGTTCCGAGGGCGAGCGTCGTCGAGGAACTGACCGGCTTGCTCGTCGCGGGCTTCGGCCTCGACTGAGAGCCGCGTTCATTCGGCGTTCACCTTGACCCTAGGGTGTTGGCGTGCGCCTACGCCTCACTCCGCGTGAGAACGCCTTCTATGAGCTGTTCACCGCAGTCGGGGTCAACCTGTTCGACGGAGCGCAGGTCCTCAACGACCTCGTCACCGGGAGCCGGGTCCAGCGGCCCGAACTCGCCAAGCAGCTGCGTGACCTCGAACACCGGGGCGACGATCGAACCCACGAGATCATGCGGAAGGTCAACTCGACCTTCGTGACGCCGTTGGACCGCGAGGACATCTACCGGCTGGCGAGCCGCCTTGACGACGTCATGGACTACTTCGAGGCCGCCGGTGACCTGATCATCCTTTACGACCTCGAGGTGCTGCCGCTCGAGATGCACCACCTCTGCGAGATCTTGGTCCGTGGCGCTGAGCTCACCGCAGGTGCGATGACGCGACTCAAGTCGCTGGCGAACCTCAGCGACTACTGGATCGAGATCAACCGGCTCGAGAACGACGCCGACAAGCTGTTCCGGCGGTTCGTCGCGAGGCTGTTCGGTGGTGACTACGACGCCCTCACCGTCATGAAGCTCAAGGAGATCGCCGAACAGCTCGAAGAAGCCGCTGATGCGCTCGAGCATGTCGCGGACACCGTCGAATCGATCGCTGTCAAAGAGTCCTGAGTGCAGACGCTCGGACTCGTCGTCCTGGTTGCCTTCGCACTGGGATTCGACTTCACCAACGGCTTCAACGATGCCGCGAACGCGATCGCCATGCCAGTGTCGACGCGGGCACTTCGCCCACGTGTTGCGCTGGCTATTGCTGCTGTGTTCAACCTCCTCGGCGCTCTGGTCTCGACCAAGGTCGCGGACACTGTGGGCAGCATCATCAGTGCACCGGCTACGAGCGAAGGCTTGCTCGTCGTCTTCTCTGGGGTCGTCGGCGCGATCGCATGGAACCTCGTCGTCTGGCGATTCGGCTTGCCGTCGTCCTCGACCCACGCCCTGATCGGCGGGCTGTGTGGAGCGGCGCTCGCTTCTAGCGGCCATGTCAACTGGCATGCGGTCGTCAAGAAGGTCATTATCCCGATGGTCGCCTCGCCCCTAGTGGGCTTCTCTCTCGGCTTCCTCGTCATGCTCTCTCTGCTCTGGCTGTTCCGCCGCGCGAATCCGCGCGACGCAAACGTTGGATTCCGGATGGGGATGTGGCTCGGCTGCGCGGCGATGTCCTTCGGGCATGGCCTGCAGGACGCACAGAAGACGATGGGCGTGATCACTCTCGCTCTGCTCACTACGCATCATCTGTCGAGTTTCGATGTGCCGCTCTGGGTCAAGTTGGCATGCGCATTCGCGATCAGCGCGGGAACGGCCACTGGCGGAAACCGCATCATGCGAACGCTGGGTCGGCGCGTCTTCAAGCTCGACAACACGGCTGGTTTTGCGGCCCAGACCGTTGCCTCAGCGGTGCTCATGACGACTGCCTACGTGTACGCCGCGCCGGTATCCACGACGCACATCACGACCTCGGCAGTTATGGGGGTCGGTTCGACGCGAAAGTTTTCGGCTGTGAGGTGGGGAGTGGCAGGAAACATTGTTACCGCGTGGGTGCTCACCTTGCCGGCCGCAGGCCTGACGGCGGCGGTGGTGTTCAAGGTTCTGCACCTTTTCATCGGCTAGGTCCCATGCGAGTGTGATGCGTGTCACGTCATGGCGACGAAGGTCACCTTTTCGTTGCTAGTAAAGGGAAAAGACCTCGTGCACCATGGATTCATGAACCACTTCGATGATGTCGACCTCGGCACGCGCCTGCTGCCAGGCGTTGACCTCACCCTGTGGCTGCAGCTCGCCGCAGGCGTCCTGCTCCTGCTGGTGATCGGTGGCCTAGCGCTTGCGCTCGTCTAGCGCTGCACTAGCTGTCGTCTAGCTCTCTGCGTCGCTCGCCGTCATAGAGCGTCGGCGACTTTCCGTTCTGGCTGCCGCGCGCCGGCGCATTCGCCGCGATGACTGCGAACCACGGCAGCAGGAGCGACAGCGCGATCGCGATGGCCGCCAGCCACCACGACCACCGCACCAGGAAGATCGCCGAGACGAACGCGACGACGCGCACGCCCATCGTGATCAGATAGCGGCGCTCGCGGTCCCGTCGTTCTTCAACTCGGCTCTGGGGTGCCGTCGTGACGACAAACGGTTCGTCGTCCCTGGATGGCATACCCCCAGTCTGCGCTCTGAGGTCCAGGTCAGCCGAAGCGGCCGGTGATGTAGTCCTCGGTGCGCTTCTGCGTCGGGTTCGTGAAGATCTTCTGCGTCGCGTCGATCTCGACGAGGTGGCCCGGCTGAGCGGGTCCCTGCAGCGTGAAGAACGCAGTCGTGTCCGACACGCGCGCGGCCTGTTGCATGTTGTGCGTGACGATCACGATCGTGAAGCGGTCCTTGAGCTGTGCGATCAGGTCCTCGATCGCCAGCGTCGAGATCGGGTCAAGCGCGCTGCACGGCTCGTCCATGAGCAAGACCTGCGGCTCGATCGCGATCGCTCGCGCGATGCAGAGCCGCTGCTGCTGACCGCCGGATAGCCCTGAGCCTGACTTGCCGAGCCGGTCTTTGACCTCTTCCCAGAGGTTGGCGCCGCGCAGCGACTTCTCGACCGAGTCCGAGAGATCGGACTTCTTGCGGATTCCATTGAGCTTGAGGCCCGCGGCGACGTTGTCGAAGATTGACATCGTCGGGAACGGGTTCGGCTTCTGGAACACCATGCCGATGGTGCGGCGCACCGCTGCCGGGTCGATCCCGGGCGCATAGATGTCCTCGTCGTCCAGTAGCACCTTGCCTTCGATTCGGGCGCCGGGGATCACCTCATGCATGCGGTTGAGTGAGCGCAGGAAGGTCGACTTGCCGCAGCCGCTGGGACCGATGAAGGCCGTGACGCTCTTCGGCTCGATCACCATGGTGACGTCGTCGACGGCCTTCATACCGCCGTAGAAGCACGACAGCCCAGTTGTCTCGATCCGCTTCGCCATGTGGTTTGTCCTACCTCTGGGCCAGCTTGTTGCGGCGGGTGAGCAGCCGTGCGGCGACGTACAGCACCACAACGATGAGTATGAGTGTCAGGGCAGCGGCCCACGCGCGCTGGACGCTGAAGTTCGATGGCGACGTCGCGTTCTGGAAGATGTAGACGCCGATCGAGCCCTGGTCGCCCTTGAACGGGTCGTTGTGGAAGTAGTTGCTGCTGCCGACGACGAGCAGCACTGGCGCGGTTTCGCCGATGACCCGGGCGATCGCAAGCATCACCCCCGTGGTGATGCCCGTAGAAGCGGTCGGAAGCACCACCCGAAGGATCGTCCGCCACTTCGGGATGCCGAGCGCATACGACGCTTCGCGTAGCGCGCTTGGGACGAGCTTGATCATTTCTTCCGAGGTACGAACGATGATCGGCAGCTCGATGATCGCAAGCGCGATCCCCCCGGCGATGCCAGAGAAGCCCTGGTGCAGCACGAAGATCCAGAACGACAGGACGAACAGGCCCGCCACGATCGACGGGATGCCAGTCATGACATCGATGAGGAACCGGACTGCGGTGGCCAGCCGCCGGCCGCCGTACTCCGTGATGTAGATCGAGACCATGATTCCGAGCGGCACCGAGATGACACTGGCGATGAGTACCTGCTCGAGGGTCCCGACGACCGCGTGGCCGACGCCGCCGCCGGCTTGCAGCGGTCCGGTCGCGCTCAGATCGTGGGTGAGGAAGCTCAAGCTGAAGGCGGTGTGGCCGCGTTTGATGACGTAGCCGATGACGAAGCCGAGCGGCAGCAACGTCAGCAGTAGGCAGACCAGAGCGAGGTTCGTCGCGATCCGGTCGATCGCCCGACGCCGCCCTTCGATGGACCAGCTCAGCGCTGCGAGCACGACGACAGCGAGCAGCACGGCAACGACGAGAAAGTCCGCGTCGCCCTGGAAGCCGGTCGTTGCGAACAGCAGCAGCGTCACCAGGACGGCACCGATCGTCGTCGCCGCCGGCGCCCAGCGCGGAAGGCTCGGCTGGCGGATCCCGCGCTGCCGCAGCGCAGTCGCGGTCGTGGACGCGCTCACAGCGCGCTGCGCTCCTCAGTCCCCGAACGCAGGATCAGGTAGCGCGCGGCCAGGTTCACGACGAGAGTCAGCACGAAGAGCACGAGGCCGCTTGCAATCAGCGCGGACCGGCCGATGGTGTCGGAGTCTCCGAAGGAGTTGGCGATGTTCGCCGCGATCGTGTTGCCGCCCGGAGTGAGGATGTGCGGGCTGATCTTGAAGCTGACACCGATCACGAGGGCGACAGCGATGGTCTCGCCGAGCGCCCGGCCGAGGCCCAGCATCGCGGCGCTGATGAGGCCAGGTCGACTTGGCGGCAGGACCGCGGTGCGGATCATCTCCCAGCGGGTTGCGCCGAGAGCGAGAGCAGCCTCTTTGTGCGCCGGGTCGACCTGACGCAGGACTTCGCGGCTGACGGCGGCGACGATGGGCAACACCATGATGGCGAGCACCAGGGACGCGCCGAAGACCGACTTGCTGAAGATGCTCGCGGCATTGTTCGGGTTGGCGAACAGCGGGATCCAGCTGAGGTACTTCGCGAGAAACAGCTGAATGCCGATCAGGTGTGGCAGGAGGAAATACAGGCCCCAGAGGCCGTAGACGACACTCGGTACGGCCGCGAGCAGGTCAGTGACATAGCCCAGCACGGTCGCGATGCGACGCGGTGCGTACTGCGTGATGTAGATCGCGACCCCGAAGCCCACCGGGATGGCCATTGCCATTGCCAGTGCGCCGGTGAGCACGGTCCCGAACAGCAGAGCTGCGATGCCGAAGCTCGCGTTGCCCTGGGTCGGTGCCCATGTCTTGGTCGACCAGAAGCTGGTCTTGTCGGCATTGATCGACGGGATCGCCTTGACCACGAGGAATACCGCGATGGCGCCCAGCAGGACGAACACGATGACGCTCGCAGCCACCGCGAAGCCCCGGAACACCGCGTCGCCACGGCCCGCGCGAGCGGACCGCAACGACGCGGCGTCCAGAGTGGTGTCGGCGGTAGCCATGGATCAGTTAGTACTCCTCTAGCTGATTGTGGCGATCGACGTCTTGACCTGCTTGTCCAGCGACGTGGGCAACGCAGCAAACCCGAGCGCGGGGCCCTCGGACTGGCCGGCGCCCGCGGCGTACGTCAGGAAGCTCTTGACCAGGGCGCCGACTCCAGCGTCCTTGTAGTTCGAGCAGACCAGGACGTAGGAGACCGTCGAGATCGGGTAGCCCGTCATCTTGTTGAACGAGAGCGCTCCGGCCAGGTCAGGCGCCGTGGCGGTGGTGGCGAAGCCCGAGCCGATCGATGAGGCCACGGTCGACTGGTTCAGCGGGACGTAGTCCTTGCCGAAGCCCTTGATAGCCGCGGTCTGCAGGCTGTTCTGCTGGGCGTAGGTGATCTCGGCGTAGGTGATGCCACCCTCGGTGCTCTTCACACCCGCCGCGACGCCGCTCGAGCCGGTTGCGCCGGTGCCGGTCGGCCAGTTCGTGAACTGCTTGTCCACGCCCAGGGTCCACACGGACTTGGCGGCCGCATCGAGGAAGCCGGAGAGGACGTCGGTCGTGCCCGAGCCGTCCGCGCGGTAGTAGACCGAGATCGGGGTCGACGGCAGCGAGACGCCGGGGTTGTCAGCCTTGATCTTCGCGTCGTCCCAGGTCTTGATCTGGCCCATGAAGATCCCCGCGAGCGTCGCGGCGGAGAGGTTCAGCGGCTTGGTGACACCGGGCAGGTTGTACATGATCGCCACGCCACCCGAGGTGATCGGGATGGTGAGCGCGGGGCTGCCACAGGCGGCCGTCGCTGCGGTCTCCTCATCCGAGGTCATCGTCACGTCCGAACCGGCGAACGGCGCGGTGCCCTGAGTGAAGGCCTCGATGCCGGCAGTCGAGCCGGTCGGGTTGTAGGTGATCTGATCGCTCGGGTTCTGGGCGTGGAACTTGGTCGCCCACTGCGCCTCGAGCGTGGCTTGGAAGGTGGAGCCCTGCGGGCTGAGGCTGGTGGAGCTTCCCCCGGTGCTTCCGCCTGACCCACCACTGCTGCTTCCGCAGGCGGCCAGACCGATCGCGGCGACGACGGCAAAGCCGGCGGTGCGCGTAACGAGCGAAACCTTCACGGCGTCAGAACCTCCGAATGTGTCTGGCCCGGGTTTTCCGGGCCGGCGCGGCCGACGCTAGGGGCAGGAGTCGACCCTGTTCCCCCTTGGAGATGAACGAGAGGTGAACGCCAGCAGGCTGGTCGGCAAACGCGATTCAGGGTCAGACAGGGATTCAGGCGACTGTGTCGACGGGGGCTTTCTCGCCGGTCACCAGGAAGATGACCCGGCGCGCCACCGAGACGGCGTGGTCGCAGAACCGCTCGTAGTAGCGCCCGCAAAGCGTGACGTCGATCGCGGTCTCGATCCCGCCGTGCCAGGACTCGTCGAGCAACACTGAGAACAGCCGACGATGCAGGTCGTCCATGACGTCGTCGTCACGCTCGAGCTCGGCGGCCATGGCGAGGTCGCGCCCGGCGATGACGCTCGAGCACTTTGCGCAGATCCGCTGGGCGACCTGGCCCATCTCGAGCACCGTCGCCTGCAGCTCAGCCGGGATCGCGCTGGCTGGATAGCGCCTTCTGGCGACCTTCGCGATGTGGAGCGCGAGGTCGCCCATCCGCTCGATGTCGGCGACCATCCGCAGGCTGGTGATGATGACGCGCAGGTCGCTGGCGACTGGCTGTTGGCGTGCCAGCAGATCGAAGGCCGCAGTCTCGATGTGCTCGTAGAGCTGATCGATCACCGCGTCGCCGGAGATGACCGACTCGGCCGACTGCAGGTCGGCATCTAGCAGCGCCAGAGTCGCGCGGTTGATCGCACTGCCGGCCATCCGCGTGATGTCGACCAGCGATGCGGTGATGCTGTCCAGATCCTCGTGGTACTGGTCGCGCACGATCCGCCTCCTGGCTTGCCTGCCCGTCGAGCCTAGTCGCGCCGCTGCGCTGCACCACGTTCTCCCGCCGCAGGTGAACGAGGGGCAACGACGAAATGAACGGCGGCGGTCGATGCCTGGAAAACCCCGATCGCGGCCTACGCGGATGCTGCGTTGCCGCCGATCGACAGGTATTCCGTCTCTATGATCGATTTGTGGCGGTGGGTCTTGCTGCGTTTGCAGGACTGCTCGTCGGGGTCGTGTTCACGTTGCTGATTCGCTCCCGTTCGCAGCAGGCGCCGGCCGATGAGTCGGCTCTTACACGACCTTCCCCGAAGAAGCGTGAAGCGATGACCGCAGAGACCATGCTGCAGCTGTTGCCCACCGCAGTTGTACTGCTCGACGGCGACGACACCGTGCGGCTGGCCAACAGCGCGGCGATGCAGATGGGTGTCGTCCGAGATGGCTCCCTCGACGTACCTGCACTCGTGACCCTGGTCCGGGCCGCACGTCGCAGCGGCACGGCGCAGACCGAGGAGATCGTCCTCGGCGCCAATGAGTTCCCGCGGCGAGCCGTCACTGTCGGAGCGCGGGCTCAACCACTCGCCGGTGGCGAGGTTGCGCTCGTCGTCGATGACCTGACCGAGTCGAAGCGGGTCGAGTCGGTACGCCGTGACTTCGTAGCGAACGTCGGCCACGAGATCAAGACGCCGGTCGGTGCCCTCCAGCTGCTCGCCGAGGCCGCGCTCGATGCCCACGACGACCCGGAGGCGGTGCATCGCTTCGTCGGCCGGATGCAGCGCGAGGCGCAGCGGCTGTCCCGGCTGGTCCAAGAGCTGCTCGATCTGTCACGGCTGCAGGGTGGTGAGCCGCTGCCCGCGGCCAACGAGGTGTTGGTCGACGCTGTCATCGACGAGGCGATCGACCGCGCTCGGCTGGCCTCTGAGGTCAAGGGAATCACCATTGCGCGCGGTGGTGACCCCAACCTTGTCGTGTATGGCGATGAGACCCAGCTCGCTACCGCGGTCGGCAACCTGCTCGACAACGCTGTCGCCTACAGCGGCGAGGGAACGCGGGTTGCGATCGGCGTACATCGCCGCGTAGATGTCGTCGAGATCGCCGTGACCGACCAGGGCATCGGGATCGCCGAGGAAGAGCAAGAGCGGATCTTCGAGCGGTTCTATCGAGTCGATCAGGCCCGATCGCGACAGACTGGTGGCACCGGTCTCGGCCTCGCGATCGTGAAGCACACCATTGGCAACCACGGCGGAGAGGTCGCCGTGTGGAGCCAGCCCGGAGCAGGCACCACCTTCACCATCCGGCTGCCAGCCGCACGACCCCGACGAGACGTCTCTTCCGAGGCGTCTTCTCCCCTTCAAGAGGCAGGAACTCTGTGACCCGCATTCTTGTTGTCGAGGACGAAGAGTCGTTCTCCGATGCCCTCGGCTACATGTTGCGCCGGGAGGGCTTCGAGGTCGCGATGGCCGGCACCGGCCCCGACGGTCTCGAGGAGTTCGACCGTGCCGGCGCGGATCTGGTGCTGCTCGACCTGATGCTCCCGGGTCTGTCCGGGCTCGAGGTCTGCCGCACGCTGCGCTCGAAGTCCGAGGTTCCGGTGATCATGCTCACCGCTAAGGACTCCGAGGTGGACAAGGTTGTCGGCCTCGAGATCGGCGCAGACGACTACGTCACCAAGCCGTTCTCCGCTCGTGAGCTGGTGGCCCGGATTCGCGCGGTGCTTCGACGTCGCGGCGCCGAGCCTGAGGACCTGTCGTCCTCGATCCTCGAGTGCGGTCCGGTGCGGATGGACGTCGACCGTCACGTGGTCAGCGTCAACGGCGGCAACGTGCCCATGCCTCTGAAGGAGTTCGAGCTGCTCGAGTACCTGCTGCGCAATGCCGGGCGGGTGCTCACGCGTGGTCAGCTCATCGACCGGATCTGGGGCAGCGACTACGTCGGTGACACCAAGACCCTCGACGTCCACGTCAAGCGGCTGCGCGCGAAGATCGAGCCGTCGCCGTCCGACCCGCAGCACCTGTTGACAGTGCGAGGGTTGGGCTACAAGTTCGAGCCGTGACAGAACCACTGCTTCCCGACACCACGTCGGACGAGCAGGAGATCGGCTGGGGCGACGACCTCGGTGATGAAAGCGATCGCGACGATGAGTTGTCGGCCGACCGTCCGCCGCACTATGACGAGCGCGACTAGGGCCCGAGCAGCACGCCCGGGTTGAGGATGCCGCTCGGATCGAGGGCGTCTTTGGCGCCGCGAAGCGCGCGGGCGAACAGCTCGGGTCGCTGCGCGTCGTACCAAAGCCGATGGTCACGCCCGACCGCATGATGGTGTGTGATGGAGCCGCCCGAGGCGAGAATCGCCTCACTCGCTGCTGCCTTCACCTCGTCCCACTGCGCGAGCTCGCTACCACGCCGACCGGGCGCGATCACGGTGAAGTAGGGCGCGGCACCGTCGGGATAGATGTGAGTCAGACGGCAGGTCACCGTCCCGCCGCCGCAGACTTCCTGCAACGCCGCGGTCGTACGTGAGGTGACGTCAGCGACGAGTGACGCGATGCGATCCCAGGTCGTTGCGGTCTCGAACGTCTCGACGACCAGGCCGAGCAGCACGAGCTGCTCACGCAAGTACGGCGCGCGCAGGAACGACGACCGCCAAGCCTGTTGAGAAACAGCCTGTTGAGACACAGCCTCGCTCGGGCTGCCTTCCGCCCGAGTGGCGCCACCCTCGACCAGTCGCAGTCCGTGGTCACCGCACAGCTCGGTGACCGTTGCTGCATCGGAGTCCAACGGTGAGTGCCAGGACTCCAGGCCGAGCACCAACGGCGCCTCACCTGTTGCCAGTGTCCCGGTCACGGTGGCCTCGCCGGCATCGATCAGCCGGCAGGTCGCTGGCCGAAGCCCGCTCTGCGAGATCGCCTGAACTGCCTCCAGCCCTGCGGCGAAGTCGTCGGCGGCGTAGGTCGCGGACCATCGCATCGACGGTCGTGGCTGCAACCGCATCCAGGTCTCGGTGACGATGCCAAGCGTGCCTTCACTTCCGAGCAGCATCCGGTCGGGACTCGGACCGGCACCTGAGCCCGGAAGGCGACGCGACTCCCACGGACCTGCTGGCGTGATTGCCCGAACGCTCTCCACCAGGTCGTCGATGTGCGTCGGTCCCGCTGAGAAGTGGCCGGCTGCGCGGGTTGCGACCCAGCCGCCGACCGTCGAGCGCTCGAATGACTGCGGATAGAAGCGCGCGGTCAGCGAATGTGGTCGCAACTCGTCTTCGAGAGCCGGACCCGACGTACCGGCCAGCACCCGCGCGGCACGGGAGGTCGCGTCGACCTCGATGACGCCGGCCAGCCGCTCTAGGTCGAGGCTGACCGCCCCTGACCACTGATCTCCGACGTCGGGCTCGACGCCGCCCACGACGCTGGTGCCGCCGCCGAACGGCACCACTGCGACGTTGTTCGAGGCGCACCAGTCGAGGACGGCGGTCATCTGCGCTTCGTCCGCAGGGCGTACGACGGCATCGGGAGCGAACGCCACGACGCCGTCGATGGCGCGAACGACGTCACGGTAGGACCGGCCGATGCCATGCCTTGCGCGATCGGCCTCGTCCGCCGAGGTCACCGATGCCAGCGAAGCCGGCAGCCGGCTGCTCACCCGGTCGGCGGGCAGCGGTCGCAGCTGCGCCGGCACGATCGGCGCCTCGATCGGCGTACCGAGCAGCCCAGTGGCCAGCGGCGCGAGCGCGGCCAGGTCGGCCTCGCTGGGCTGGTCAGCCGGCGCCCGACCCCAACCCCAGACGCCGTACGTCGACGCCATGGCTAGTGGCGCACCGCGACCGACACCCGGTCGTCCGAGCTGATCTGCGCCAGCAGCTTCGCTTCCTTCGGCGTCGCGGCGACGATGATCAGTCCGCTGTCCTCGTCGGCAAGCTGGGCGGGGACGGCGAGCACGCGCACATCCTGCACCACCGTGCGCGCCCTGCCGGCGACGCCGACGCTGGGATCGACCGCAGCGATCACCGCGATTCGCTCGCCAGGCTTGACGAGCGCAAGCGCGGCGGGGCCGTCGGTGACGCGAATCGGCACAGCGAGGTCGTCCGCCGCTCCGCTAGCGGCAACCAGGTTGATCGTCAGGATTCGCAGGTCGGTCAGCGGCTCGCCGCGACGCACCGGCGCGCCGAGGACCAGACCGATCGGCTCGTGGTCGGCGGGAAGCGCGCCATCAGGGACGTCGCCGCTCGGGAGCTGTTCGGAGCGGACATCGCTGGCCGTCAGTGGCGCGCCGCCGCCGAGGTCGTGTGCCGCGACCCACACGCGGGTGGTCGGCGCGGGATGCGGTCGCATCGCGGTTGCGCCCAGGATCACGGCCACTGCCGCCAGCGCCGCGCCCGCGGTTCGGCGATGGCGTTGCACGAGATCGGACGCACGTGTCCGCAGGAGCGTGAGCTCCGTGCCAGGGCTTGCCTCTCGGATCATCCGACGGACGTTGCCGGTCCGATGAGATGTCGGCGACTGGGACTGGTCCGATGTGGACGCGCGAGCAGTTGCGCTGTGGTGTGGATCGTGGGCTGGCTAGGCGACCTTGCTGTCGCCTGAGCTCGACTTGCCCGAGCCGGACTTGCCGGAGTCAGGCTTCGAGGATTCGGACTTCGAAGAACTGGACGAAGATTCCGTGCCGGACGAGCTGCTCGACGTGCTCGATGACGAGTCGGACGTCGACTTGGAGTCGCTGTTGCCCGAGCTGCTCGAGCTGGCAGAGCTCTTCGAGCCTGATCGGCTGTCGGTCTTGTAGAAGCCGGAGCCCTTGAAGACGATGCCCGCCGCCGAGAAGACCTTGCGCAGCTTTCCCTTGCAGGCCGGGCACTTGGTCAGCGGCAGATCACTGAAGCTCTGCACGGCCTCGAGTCCTTCGCCGCACTTGGTGCAGACGTACTCGTAGGTCGGCATCCGTTGCTCCCTGCTCCCAAATCCATGCGGTTGCGCGCCAACCGATTGGCACTCTCTGGCGTCGACTGCTAAGTAAACCCGATTGGCTCGTAGAACGTCGATATGAGGCGGGTCATTCCGGGCGCGAACAGGCACAATAGACAACCCCAGTCGAGAATCGAGCAGCATGCGGCTTCCCCAGTCACGCGTCACCACTGTTGCGGCAGTGGCGGGCGTCGCTGTCCTGGTCGCGGTCGGTGTCACCGTTGGCGTCACCGCCGGTCACTCATCTAGTGGCGGATCGATCGCCGGGTCCGGTGAGCCGCCGCCGCCGGCCGCTCTTCGGGTCCTGCACGTCCGCCGAAATGCGCTGCCGTTCAGCAGCAAGCTGACCTTCAAGGTGACCAACGGCGCACTCACCACGGTCTCGGTCGCGGAGCCGGACGGCCAGCAGATTCCAGGCAACTTCACGGCCGACCACGCGGCCTGGACCAGCGCGTCGAGCTTTGCGCCACTAACCAAGCTCAAGGCTGCGGTCAGCTATGCGGACCTCGTCCATCACGTGACGACGAGGACATTCAACATCCACTCGACCGACGCGAAGCACCGCATGCTCGCGCTGCTCTCGCCGGGGGGCGGCGACACGGTCGGCATCGGCTCGCCGATCATCGCGACGTTCAACTACGACGTGCCGACCAAGCTGCGAGCGGCGGTCGAGGGCCGGCTTGCCGTGCGCACCAGCCCGCACGTGGTCGGTGCCTGGCACTGGATGAACGCGCGAGAGGTGCACTGGCGCCCACCGTCGTACTGGAAGCCAGGCACCTCGGTCAGCGTCAGCGCCGATCTGCAGGGCCTCGACTTCGGCCACAGCATCTGGGGCGGCAGCGGATTGCACTCGACGTCGTTCCGGATCGGCGATGCGCACGTCAGCGAGGTCGACATCGCGACGCACGAGATGCACGTGTACGACAACGGCACCTTGATCAAGACCTTCCCCGTCAGTACCGGTCGTGACCAGTACCCGACGATGGACGGCGTCCACATCGCGATCGAGAAGTCACCGGTCGTGGAGATGAACTCTGCGACCGTCGGCATCCTGCCGGGCAACCCCGACTACTACGACGAGACGGTCTACTGGGATGTGCGGATCTCCGACGGCGGCGAGTTCGTCCACGCCGCGCCGTGGTCGGTGTCGGATCAGGGCCACACGAACGTTTCTCACGGCTGCGTGAACCTCAGCACCGAGGACGCGGAGTGGTTCTTCAACTGGGCCAACCGCGGAGACATCGTCGATGTCTTCAACGGCGTCCGGCCCCCGGATCCGGGCGACCCGGGTACCGAGGACTGGAACATGTCGTGGAAGCAGTGGGTCGCCGGCGACGCGGCAGCCAGCCACGCCGCAAAGAAACTCCGTGTCGGCCTGCCGTCGGACTACGACCCGGCCTACGACGCCGTGTCTCCCACGACGACGACGCCGCCGAAAGGCAAGAACTCAGTCGGAAGTCAGCACGGCACGTAGCCCGCAGGGCGCAATACAGCCTGCACCTGACGATCGTGGGGCTCGACCGGCACCGACTCGACCAGTTCATCGTCGTAGGTGATGGCGACGACTGGCGTCGTTACGGATGCGAGCGCCCGGTCGTAGTAGCCCCGCCCTCGTCCGAGCCGGTTGCCGTGACGATCGACCGCGAGTGCCGGGACGAGGATCACTTCAGCGGCTCTCAGCGCCGTCGGGCCCAGCCGTTCGCCGGTCGGCTCGTCGACTCCGAGTGCACCCGTAGTGACGTCGCCGCCCGGCTGGTAGCGCACCCAGTCGAGTTCTTCGCCGCTCACGACCGGTACGACGATCTCGCAGCCGGTTGCCGCGAGATCGTCGAGCAGCGGCCTCGTGGGCGGCTCCGTCCCGACGTCGAGGTATGCCGCAACTCGCGTGCGGCCGACCCACCGGTCGAGGCCGTGGCGGGCGAGAGCGGCTCCTGCGCTGACACGGTCGTCCGGCGTCATCGCCTCACGCGCGGCAAGAATCATCCGGCGGATCTCGTGCTTGGCGGCGCCGATGTTCGCCCCTGCCCCAGTCACGCGCTCAGTGTGGCCCTACTGTTCTGGCATGCCGTCAGTGCGAAAGGCCGTTGTCCCTGCGGCCGGCCTCGGCACACGTTTTCTTCCCGCGACCAAGGCGGTCGCGAAGGAGCTGCTGCCGGTCGTCGACAAGCCAGCCATCCAGTACGTCGTGGAAGAGGCTGCGCGTGCCGGTCTCGACGACGTGCTGTTCATCTCCACTCGCGGAAAGTCGGCGATCGAAGATCACTTCGAGCCCAACGCTGACCTCGAACGAAAGCTCGAAGGCAAGGACGAGTTGCTCGATCGCGTCCGCGCGACCAGCACTCTCGCAACGATTCACTCGGTGCGCCAGGGTGAGCCGCTCGGCCTCGGGCATGCCGTGCTGTGCGCCGCCGAGCACGTGGGTGACGAGCCGTTCGCGGTGCTGCTCGGCGACGACTTCATCGACGAACGCGACGACCTGCTCGGCCGGATGATCGAGATCCAGGCGCAGCGAGGCGGGTGCGTCCTGGCCCTCATCGAGGTGCCGCAGGACTCGATCGGGATGTACGGCTGTGCGGCGGTCGAGAGCACCGATGAGGACAGCGTCGTCCGCGTCACGGCGCTGGTCGAGAAGCCACCGCCCGAGGAGGCGCCGAGCAATCTCGCCATCATCGGCCGCTACGTGTTGAGCCCCGAGATCTTCGATGTGCTGCGCACGACAGCGCCGGGTCGTGGCGGCGAGATTCAAGTGACCGACGCGATCGCCGCGATGATCGATCGGCCTGGTGCAGGCGGGCCGGTCCACGGTGTGGTGTTCCGCGGCCGCCGCTACGACACCGGTGACAAGGCCAGCTATCTCAAGGCAGTCGTCCAGATCGGCTGCGACCGCGCGGATCTCGGCGCGGAGTTTCGCGCCTGGCTGACCGAGTTCGTTGCGAGTGGGCACGCCTCAGGTGCGCCCGCCGATCCGATCCAGCCGTGAGGATTTTGTGAGCCAGGGTCTCAAGCCGGTCGACGTACATCTGCAGGAGATCCTCACCGCCGTCGCGCCGCTTGGCAGCCTGGTCCTGAACCTCTGGGACGCCCGAGGATGCGTCCTTGCGGAGGACGTGTTCACGACCTTTCCGTTGCCGCCGTACGACACGGCTGCGACCGACGGGTACGCCGTGCGCAGTGACGACGTCCGGCTCTCGACGCCGTCAGCGCCGACCATGCTCCCAGTCGTCGGTGACGTGGTCGCCGGCAGTAGTGCGCCATACACCGTCCAGGCTGGGCTGTCAGTGCGAATCATGGAGGGTGCGCCGATGCCGCCGGGTGCCGATGCGGTCGTGCCGTACGGCGCGACCGACGGCGGGATGGCGAACGTCGCGATCCGCCAGGCCAGCGCCCCCGGTCGATACGTGAGTGCGGCGGGTGGCGAGGCGCCCCCGGGGACGCGCCTCATGGCTGCGGGGACCAACCTCGGTGCCGCCCAGATCGGACTGCTCGCAGCCGTAGGTCGTGACCGGGTGGCGGTCATGCCTCGACCCCGGGTCGTCGTGATGGCGAACGGGCAAGACCTCGTCGAGCCGGGCCAGCCGCTCGCGCGTGGCCAGCGCCCTGACGCGAACAGCGCGTTGCTCACTTCCGCCGCCGAAGAGGCCGGCGCGATGGCGTTCCGGGTCGGCATCGTGGCGGACCACCCGGGTGTTCTGGCCGACACGCTCGAGGACCAGTTGATCCGCGCCGATGTCGTGATCGCGGCGGGTGGCTCCGGCGGTGGCTCCGGCGTGCTGCGTGAGGTCGTCTCGCGGTTGGGGCAGGTCCGGTTCGACCACGTCGCAATGCAACCGGGGTCTGCCCAGGGCTTCGGTCTGATCGGTCCGGACCAGACGCCGTTCTTTGCGCTTCCGTCGGATCCGGTCGCGGCGTACCTGTCCTTCGAGGCGTTTGTGCGCCCGGCGTTACGCCGGATGATCGGTGTCGAGCCGATCACCAGACCACTGGTGCGCGCGGTGTTACAGGAACAGGTTCGGTCCGTGCCGGGGATTCGCTCCCACCTTGCGGCGTGGCTGGCCGTGGAGAACGGCGCCTACACCGTGCGTGCGATGAGCGGCGCGAGCTCGGGCCAGATGGCTGGGCTTGCGTCGGCCAACGCGCTGATCGTCATCCCGGAGGACGTTGCGATCCTCGAGGCCGGTGCCCCGGCGACGGTGATGATGCTGGAGCGGCGCCAGCCGTGATCAGAGAGATTCGATGACCTTGGTCCCGGGCTGGCCTGTCGAGCTGTCTGATGGCGAGGTGAGTTTGCGTCCGCTGCGGATGCGCGACGGAGCGGCGTGGGTCGAGGCGCGAAAGCGCAACGTGGAGTGGCTGCGCCCGTGGGAGGCCACGCCCCCGGGCGGCTCTGGGATCTTCGGCTCCTCGAGGGCGGTCTTCGTCGCGATGACGCGTCGACTGCGGTCCGAGGCTCGGGCAGGAAGGGGTCTGCCGTTCGCCGTCCTGGTCGGCGGTGCCTTCGCTGGTCAGGTCAACGTTTCGGGGATCGTGAGGGGTTCGCTCGACTCCGCGAGCATCGGCTACTGGGTCGACGAGCGGGTTGCCGGCAGGGGGGTGATGCCGACCTGCGTCGCGCTCGTCACGGACCACTGCTTTACAGCAGTTGGACTGCACCGGATCGAGATCAACATCCGCCCGGAGAACGCGGCCAGTAGGCGCGTCGTGGAGAAGCTGGGGTTTCGGCTCGAGGGCACTCGGGAGCGCTACCTGCACATCTCTGGCGACTGGCGAGACCATCTGACGTACGCCCTCGTGCGCGAGGAAGTGCCGGGCGGCCTGGTCGATCGCTGGAAGCGGGTTCGTGACCAGCTCGGCGACACACCGGCGTAGGTCCGTGCCCAACGCCGAATCCCTCGTTAGCGTCCTACCCACGATGGACGTCACCTGTCGTTGGCCTCGATACCTTGGGCCTGTCGTGCGTGGTGGTCTGACGTGAGCCCGGTAATCATCCTCGGCCTGGTCCTGATGTGGGCTGTCGTGCTGGTCCCGATGTGGCTGCGCCGACACGACGAGGTCGAGGAATCCCGCTCGGTCGACAAGTTCTCGACCGCCATGAGCACGCTCTCGAGCCGCGAGGGCCGTCCGACTCAGCGCAATGTCCAGCCGTCGCCGTCCTACCGCGGCACGCAGTCCCAGCATCGCGAGGCCTACGCCATGAAGCGAGAGGCTGCACCTGAGGTGCATGTCCATGTGTCCGGTGCGTCGGCTCCGGAGGCGCTTGCAGCGCGTCGAAAGCGGAGCGTGGCTCGGCGTCGTCGACAGCTACTGCTCGCCCTCGCCGTCAGTGTCCTGGCCACGCTGATCGCTGCGGTCGTACTCGGCGGGATCTTGCTGTGGTCGATCCAGATCGTGCTCGACCTCGGCACGATCACCTACTTCACCCACCTGCGCCGCATGGCGCTACACGCCGCGGCCTCGCGAAAGCGGGCTGCTGCGCGACGACGTGACAGCGTCGAGCTCGCCGAGCTCGAGCGCGAAACCAGCTGGGACCGTCCGGCGCCGGCTTGGGAAGAGGGGATCACCGTCCACCGCGGTCCTGTCCCTGCGACGACCGCGTCCTTCGCCTCCACCGGCTCGGCCGCTGCTCCAGTGGCAGAGGCCATCTTCGATCAGACCGAGCCGTGGGATGAGGTTGGGTCCGCCGCTCCTGTCGTCGCACCAGCTGTGGCCCATACGGCGACGGGCGATGGCTTCTTCGACCAGGAAGACGACTACGCACCGGTTGCCTCGCGATTCGAGGCGGAGCCAGAGCCCGAGGTCGACCTGGAGTACGAGACAGAGCACGAATACAGCAGCGAGCGTGCCGCCCGCGCTGCCGCCCACGCTGCTGCCGAGGTCCTGGCGCGCGGCGGCAAGCCTTGGGAGCCGGTCCCTGTGCCGAAGCCGACCTACGCCACCAAGCCTGTCGCTCCATCTCGCCCGGTCTACGAAGCTCCCCGCGAGCGGCTGCTGCCGCCGGTCGAGTCGACCATCGAGATGCAGGCCGACGACGACCTCGAGGCGATTCTCGATCGCCGTTGGGCCGTCAACGACTGACGTTCGCAGCTGGGTGGCTCGGCTAGACTCGTCGCCGCTCAAGGGGCTGTAGCGCAGTTGGTAGCGCACCTCGTTCGCAACGAGGGGGTCAGGGGTTCGAATCCCCTCAGCTCCACCCAACGGCGACTTGTCAGGTGCACGCCACGCCGGGGCGGGTTCCTGACCTGACAACTCGGCTTGCCCGGCCTTGGTCGAGGACTTACAGTCAGGCCTGATTGTAAAAAGTCCTCGAGCCTTGGAGCCATCGTGGCGCGACCGATGCCGCAACCCGTCCGCACGATCGTGTGGGCGTTCGCGCTCGCGATGAAGACCGGGCTGATGAAGGGCCCAGTGGCGGTGATCAACCAGCCGACGGCACAGCGTCTGGCGCGCAAGCACCCGACCCGCTTCGCGGGCAAGGTCGACACCAGCATCAAGACCTGGGACGACATGGTCGACGGTCGCGGCGGTCCGATCCCGGTCCGGGTCTACACGCGCCCGGATCTACAGCCCGGTGCGCCCGGGATTCTGTTCATCCACGGCGGCGGCTTCGTCGACGGCGGTCTGGACTTCACCGACAACATCCAGCGTGGTCTCGCGAAGCGAACCGGATATGTCGTCGTCGGGGTGTCGTACCGACTCGCCCCCGAGGACCCCTTCCCGGCCGGGCTGCAGGACTGCCAGGACGTCCTGCAATGGATGGTCGACAAGCAGCCGCAAGGCTTGGACCCGGACCGGCTGGAGGTCGGTGGCGAGAGCGCGGGAGGCAATCTTGCCGCCGCCGTGGTCATCGCCAACCGTGACGGTGCGGGTCTTTCGATCCGGCACCAGACGATCATCTATCCCTTCACCGATACGACGCTGAGCTCATCGGACTGGGATCACTCGACGATGCCGGGGGTCAGCCGGTCGGCCGGCGAGATGATGGTCAAGCTCTACGGCGGCGAAGAGAAGGACAACCCGCTCGTCAGCGTCCTGCATGCCGACCTCGCGGGCCTCCCGCCGGCGATGGTCATCTCGTGCGAGCACGACGCTTTGAAGACCGACAGCATCAACTACGCCGAGGCGCTCGACGCTGCGGGCGTGGAGACCTATCACCGCCACTACGACAACATGCCGCACGGCTATCTCGTGATGCCCGGGATCATCAAGGAAGCCGTGACGTCCCTCGACGAGATCGCTGTCGAGATTCAGAAGTACCTCGGTCCGGCCAGGGTCGTTGCCAAGCCGGCGGCCGACTAGACCAAAACGGTCCGAATGGGCCATGGGAAATGCTTGCAGAGACAAAGCATCATGGACCCATGCGTAACGCAACGAGGCCCCCGCACGCTCCGTCGTACGTGAAGATCATCCCGATAGGTGTGCTGGCCGCTGCCCTCATCGCATCTACTGCCGCCGCGTCTGCCGTCACGCCGAGCGGCGGGGGGCCGGCACAGGTTGTCCTCGGGCACCTGCAGTCGAATACCGGGTACGGCACATCGACGGTGGCGACGAACCCTCGCGGTGCATCGATCGCGGTGTGGAGCGCGTTGCAAGGCCACAAGTACCGCTACCTCGCCGCCACCCGAGCCCCAGGCGAGTCGTGGAGCGCGCCGCACGTCCTCGCGCAGAACGTCCAGGACGGGCGGATCTTCGCCGACATCTCGGTCAGCGGTCGAGCGACCGCGATCTGGACGCTGGGCAGCGGCTCCGGGACGGTCCACTACGCCACCGAAACCGGATCGAAGTGGAGCGCGGGTCACGTCCTGCCTGGTAGCGACGGCTTCAACGCGACGTCGTTCGCGAAGGCCCCGAACGGCTACGGCGTGCTGGCCGGCAACAAGTATGTGAAGGTCAACCCGTCGAAGCCGGTGCTGAGCATCGCCTACGTCCGCAAGCTCTCCCCGGCGGGCAAATGGGGCCCGGCGCTTCGGGTCTCCAGCAACCTTCTGCCGACGTACCAGGGGAAGACTCACGCTGGCACCGGTGCGAGTGATGTCCAGGCGGCCATCGACGGCGCGGGCAGTGTGATCGCGGCGTGGGGCTGGAGCTACTTCCAGGACCCGTCGGGCGCCTTCACGCGCCTGCAGCGCAACAACGTCGGTGCCGGGGGGAAGGTCGGCAAGGTGGTGGATCTCAAGCCCACCCCGACCTTCCACGAGGGGGTGGAGTCCGTGCTGATGTCGTCGGCCGGCTACGCCGCGATCGTGTGGAGCGACGACGAGAGCAAGACCGCCTACATCCTGACCAAGACCCCGACGGGGCCTTGGCTCAGCACGTCGCGAGACATTCACAGTCTCGGTGTCGGTGACGACAAAACCTTCCTCATCAACAACGGTGCGCTGTCCGAGTTCTGGGTCAAGCCGGTGGCAGGCGCCGGTTCGACCACCCTCACCCTGTACGCGTCCGCGTTCCGTTTCTCTGCCTGGTCGGAGCCGTTGGTCGTCGACACTGACACGGTCACGGGATCGGACCAGATCAGCAGCAACGGCCTGTTCGCCGCAGACGGTGCCGACAACATCTACCTGCTGTGGGGGACTCAGGACGTCACGAAGTTCCTCGCCGACCAGCCGAGTGACACCGCCTTGCTGACAGTCCTAGCGCC